>JBBTFY010000090.1:0-21304 GCA_038041635.1 Pseudomonadota bacterium | reverse complement strand
GGCTCAACCGAAACCGTTCGCCAATCCGCCCCAAGTTCATCGGCAACCAATTGCGCAAACAGGGTGAAGATCCCCTGCCCCATCTCAAGTTGAGGAACCATTACCGCAACATGCCCGTCAATGCCGATTTTGAGGTAAGGCCCAAAGATATGTTCACCCGGCCCAGCATTGATCGGCGCGCCCTGACTGCGCGGCCAGGCTGCCCAGGCAAGCGCAAGCCCAACTGTCGCGCCGCCACCGATCATCAATGTGCGTCGGGTTGGCAAATATTGGCCGATGCCCTGCCCAACCGCGCTACGCAAATTGTCAGCGCGGTTCATGTCGATGCCATGTCCTGTTTCTGGTTATCCAGCCATCTGGCAAGGTGCGCAGCGATGGCGCGAAATGGATCGGCTAGCGACCCCCCTTGTGCTGCGGGTGGCACCCCCGCGTCGCTGGACAATCGTATTGAACTGTCAAGGGGAATCCGACCTAGAAAAGATAGTCCCATAGCTATTGCCTCTTTCTCGGCCCCACCGATTCCAAAGGGGTCGCTGACTTCGCCGCAATGTGGGCAGGCATAGCCCGCCATATTTTCGACCATGCCGATGATGGGAACGCCAGATTGGGTGAACAGGTCAATCGCGCGCGCCGCATCAATCAACGCCAAATCTTGCGGAGTCGAAATAATAATCGCGCCCGAAGGTTTAAATTTTTGCAGCATCGACAATTGAATGTCCCCCGTGCCAGGCGGCAAATCGACGAGCAACAGGTCAACATCGCCCCACTTGGCATCGACCAGTTGCTCCAGCGCCCGACCTGCCATTGGCCCGCGCCACGCAATCGCTTGGCCCGGCTTTGCCAACTGCCCCATGGATAATAGAGGAACGCCGTGCGCGCTCATCACTGGGATCAGCTTATCGCCATCGGTGCCGGGCTTTACATCATCTTTGCCCAACAGTCGCGGCTGTGACGGCCCATATATATCCGCATCGACAACGCCAACGCGCCGGCCGAGTTGCGTCAATGCTATCGCCAAATTAGCGGTTAGCGTCGATTTGCCTACACCGCCCTTGCCGCTGCCCACCGCGATGATCATGCGGGTGCTTCTTTGTGCGGTCATCGCGATGCGCACTTCTGCTACCCCTGCCGCCTCCGACACCGCGCTGCGCAGGTGATCGACCATAGCATCTCGCGCTGCGATCTCAAGGCCGCCAACGTCGAGGGAGAGCGTAGCCCGCCCATCCTTTAGCCGCACAGAGGTGCACCGCCCATCGCTAATCTGTGCCGCGATATGCTGAAGTGCAACACCCATTCCACTCTCATCTGACGTGCTATTTTCTATCATAATTTCGCTGTTATCGCCCCTTTTGCGCAAAGCCACTGTTTTTCGCATCGCAGACTTCTTATAACAGGGAAATGACACGCAAGATAACTGGCCCGATGGGCGTAACATCATCGGAAATGGCAGCTGGCCCATGGGGCAACGATGACAAAGCCGATGGCGACAATGGCGATGCGCCACCGCCCAAGGGTTCGCCATGGTTGCCCGGCGGCGGCGCGAGCGGAGAAGGCGGTGGCCAGCGCACACGTGGATTTGACGAATTGTTGCGGCGCAGCCCGTTCGGACCCAATCTTCCCGGATTACCCGGTGGCGGCAAGCTATGGCGCATGGCCGCGCTGGGGATGGTCTTTTTATGGATTGCTACAACCAGTGTGCACAGCCTTGAGCCGGAAGAAGATGGCGTCATCACGAGACTAGGCAGCTATTCGCGCACAGTCGGGCCAGGAATCAGCCTGACGCTGCCGCTGCCGTTTGAACGGCTAGTAAAAGTGCCATCCCGCCGTGTCGTGACCGAAAATATCCCGAACGGTGATACGCAAAACCTGGTGCTGACCGGTGACGCCAACATCATCAACCTTGCCTATTCTGTGCGTTGGACGGTCAAGCAGCCAGAACGCTATGTATTTCAAGTTGAGGGGCAGAGCGAAACTATCCGCGCTGCTGCCGAAAGCGCGATGCGCGCAAGCGTCGCCAATTTCACACTGGCGCAAGCCATCGGGTCGGGTCGCACCGACATAGAAACACAGGTCGCGCGGCGGTTACAGGCGATTCTCGATTTCTACCGCATGGGGGTGCGCATCGACGGTGTATCAATCCGTGGTTCGGGGCCGCCCAACGAAGTTGAAGAGGCATTTAATGAGGTCACAGCCGCCCGCCAGCAAGCCGAATCAGCGACTAACCAAGCGCGCGGCGACGCCGCGCGCTGGGTTCGCCAAGCCGAGGGTGAGGCCGCCGATTTCGATCTGATTTATGAACAATATAGCCAATCCCCCGATGTGACACGTCGTCGGCTATATTATGAAACGATGGAGGCGGTGCTGATGCCATCAGACAAGACGGTAGTCACATCGGGCGGCACCGTCCCCTATTTGCCGTTGCCCCAAGTGCAGCGCAGACCCGCGACACCAACCACAGCAACGCCGCCAACCAGCGGAGGGGCGCAACCATGAGCATGATCGAAACCATACGGCAGCATCCTGTCAGAGCTGCCATCGGTGCATTGGCGCTGGCAATATTGGCCAGCATGACCTTTTCGGTCGTTCCCGAGACCCAGCAAGGGGTGATCTTGTCTTATGGGCAGATTCAACGCGTAGTGAACCCCTATCGCGCCAATCAAGTCTTTGGTGCCACAGGGGCTGGCCTGACGCTGCGAATTCCGTTCGTTGAGCAGATCGAGTTGATCGACAAACGCATATTGAGCGTCGAGCTCGATAACCAACCGGTGCTGTCGACCGACCAATTACGAATGCAGGTTGATGCCTATGCCCGGTACCGCATCGTTGACCCAGCCACGATGTATTCATCTATCCGAACCCAAGAATCGCTCGAAACGCAGCTGTCAAACCTGTTGTCGTCGAGCCTGCGGAACGAATTGGGCAAGCGCACCTTTGCTGCGATGCTCAGCCCCGAACGCGGTCAGGTGATGGCCAGCATCCAGCAGTCGCTAGCGCGCGAGGCGCAGCGATATGGTGTTCAGGTCATCGACGTCCGTATCAATCGGGCCGATTTGCCCGCAGGGACATCGCGCGATTCGGCGTTCAACCGGATGCGTACCGCGCGCGCGCAGGAAGCTACCGCGATTATCGCGGAAGGGGACAAACAGGCGCAGATCATTCGCGCCGTCGCTAATGGTGATAGGGCGCGCATCTATGCTGCAAGTTTTGGCAAAGATCCGCAATTTTACGCATTCTATCGCGCGATGCAGTCCTATCGCCAGACATTCCTTGCGCGGGGGGCTGGACAATCGACATTCGTATTGCCGCCAGGCGAGGGCTATTTGAGTGAATTTGGCGGTCGATGAGGCAGGGCATGACCATTCTTGTTGCCTAGCGTTCATCTTTCATGATTAGAATATCGGTGATGGTTAGTTGCCACCTCCCCAGTGCCTAGAATTGAAAAGGAATAGCTACAGTGCGTAATGCCAATGCCACGATTGCCGCCCTGCTACTGGGCGGAACCGCACTTGCGATGGTTTCGCAGGCACCGCTTGGCGCGCAAGTGACCGCCGATCAACCGAGCACTGCTATTGTCCCACGCGCCGGCGCACCGGTAAGCTTTGCCGACCTGACCGCACAATTACAGCCCGCCGTTGTCAACATCTCGACCAGCCAGCGTGTGCAGGTGTCACCGCAGTCCAACCCCTTTGCCGGCACCCCGTTCGAAGGGCTGTTCGGTCAACGCGGCGGCGGTGATGGCGGCGGCCAACCGCAGACGCGGCGCGGACAATCGTTAGGCTCCGGCTTCATCATTTCGGCCGACGGCTATATCGTCACCAATAATCATGTGGTATCGCCCGGCGCGCCCAATGCCGTGGTCACGCAAATCACCGTAACCATGCCCGACCGCACCGAATATGTCGCGCGGCTGGTTGGGCGCGACCCCGATTCGGACCTTGCCGTCCTGAAAATCGAGGCGCGGGGCTTGCCGCACGTAGCGTTTGGCGATTCAACCCATGCGCGCGTGGGTGACTGGATCCTCGCCATTGGCAATCCGCTGGGCTTTGGCGGCACAGTGACATCGGGGATTGTGTCCGCGCTGTATCGCAATGTCGGCCCAACCGGAATCGGATCTGGCGGCGCGTTTGATCGCTATATTCAAACCGACGCCGCAATCAATCAGGGCAATAGCGGCGGGCCAATGTTCGATATGTCGGGCCGCGTCATCGGCATCAATTCCGCCATCATATCGCCCAATGGCGGCAGTATCGGCCTTGGCTTCGCGATCCCGTCCGAAGTCGCCGAACCGATTATTCGCCAACTTATTTCCGGCCAGACGATCGCGCGCGGCTATTTGGGGATTGAGCGCGCCCCCCTGACCGAAGATTTGGCCAATTCCCTTGGCATTGAACGCAGCCATGGCGAGTTCATCAACCGCGTTGTGGCCGATGGTGCGGCGGATCGAGCTGGCATTCGCGCGGGCGATGTGGTGCTGCGGATCAACAATCTTGATGTGACGCCCGACAGCAACCTGTCCTTCATCGTAGCCAATATCCGCCCCGGCACTCGCGTGCCCGTTGACCTAATCCGCGACGGTCGCCGGATGACGGTGAACGCCACCGTGGCGACGCGTCCTAGCGCAGAGGAATTGACGGCAACACCGGAATTTGACCCCGAAGCGCAAGAAGATTTCGGCGCACAAGAAGCGCCCAAGCCCGGCGCGGATACAATGATTCGCGGGCAGTTGGGGATTGTCACTCAGCCGCTGACCGCCGAAATAGCCCGCCAGATCGGCGTCGATACGGCGACGCGCGGGGTTGTAATTTCAACACTATCGCCCTCCTCTGATGCGGCGGCTAAGCAATTGCGTCGCGGCGATATCATCCTCAACGCACATGGCCGTGCGATCAGCAATAATGACGAGTTTGCCGCCGCGATTGCCGAGGCCAAACGACAGGGGCGCACCGCAATATTGGTGCAGGTGCTGCGACGCGGGGCTCGCCCGCAATATATTCCGCTGGTGTTCGAGAATTAAGGCCGCCGACCCTAGCACCGCGCTTGGCGCTTGATTTGAACGACAGCCAGTTTAGGACGGGGCGAGCCAGAAACGGCTCGCCCTATCCATATGGGCAGGTTAAGGGGAGCAGTCTAGTGAGTGACGCGGGCGAGATTTTTTTGGGAACGGCGGGTTCGGCACGTCAGGTCATTAACCTGCGACGCGCCAACCGCCACGGACTGATCGCAGGCGCGACCGGCACCGGCAAGACGGTGACATTGCAGGGGCTGGCCGAGAGTTTTTCCGCAGCCGGGGTTCCGGTGTTTGTTTCCGACGTAAAGGGTGACCTTGGCGGGATGGCGCTGGCCGGCGTTCCTAATGGCAATTTGCATGAGATTTTTGCGGCGCGCGCCGCCGAAATCGGCCAAAGCGACTGGGCCTATAAGGATAACCCCGTTACATTCTGGGATTTGTTCGGCGAACAGGGCCACCCCGTGCGCACCACCATTTCGGAAATGGGGCCGCTGTTGATCTCGCGGTTGCTTGGCCTCAACGAACCGCAGGAAGGCGTGCTGTCGATTGCATTCCGCATCGCCGACGAACAGCAAATGCTGCTGCTTGACCTTGGCGACTTGCAGGCGATGTTGGCGTGGTGCGCGGAAAATGCGGGCGAACTTGCGACGCGTTACGGCAATGTCACCAAGGCCAGCGTCGGCACCATCCAGCGCCAGTTACTGACGCTCGAAGATCAGGGCGGCGACCAATTTTTCGGCGAGCCAGCACTCGACATCATGGACATGATCCAATGCGATGATAGCGGGCGCGGCGTCATCAATATCCTTGCCGCCGACAAATTGATGCAAAGCCCCAAGCTCTATTCGACTTTCCTGTTGTGGTTGATGGCCGAACTGTTCGAAACGCTGCCCGAAGTTGGCGACCCAGACAAACCTAAGCTGGTGTTCTTTTTTGACGAGGCGCATTTGCTTTTCGACGAAGCGCCGCCAGCCTTGCTGGACAAGGTTGAACAGGTAGTGCGCCTGATACGGTCGAAGGGCGTCGGCGTCTATTTCGTCACGCAAAACCCCATCGACATCCCCGACAGCGTCGCGGGTCAGTTGGGCAACCGCGTGCAGCACGCACTGCGCGCCTTTACCCCACGCGAGCAAAGGGCGATTAAGGCAGCGTCCGAAACTTTCCGCCAAAACCCCGCGCTTGATGTGGAGACGGTCATTACCGAGCTGAAAGTCGGTGAAGCGCTGGTGTCCACATTGATGGCCGATGGCGCACCCAGCATTGTCGAACGCACGTTGATAAAAGCGCCTTCTTCGCGCGTCGGCCCATTGGACGAGCGCGAGCGCGCCATCATCCGCTCAACCAGCATCGTCGGTGAAAAATATGACGTCGCCATCGACCGTGAGTCGGCGGAGGAATTGCTTGCCGCCAAGACCGAGGTCGCTGTGGCGGCAGCAGCCGAGGCCGACGCTGCCGACGATGACGCAAGGGCCGCCGCTGCGACAGCCAAGGAAGAAGCCAAGCTGCGCGCTAGCGATGAGCGTGAAAGATTGCGTTCCCAAACCGTCGCAGCGCGCGAAGAGGAGCGCGCGGCCCGTGTTGCTGCTCGAGAAGCGGCAAAGCCCAGTATGGCCGAAAAGATGATGCAGTCAGCCGCGCGCTCCGCTGCTAGCTCTGTCGGGCGGCAGATAGCCGGACGTGCGGGTGCGAGCCTAGTGCGTGGGATATTAGGCAGCCTGTTTGGCGGGCGATAACATTTGACGTTGTATGAGGAGAATAGTGGTGCGTGAACTAACGCTGCGGTCCGTCATATTGGGCGGTCTCATCACTTTGCTTTTCACAGCAGCAAATGTGTATTTAGGCCTCAAGGTCGGATTGACCTTTGCCACGTCCATCCCCGCTGCGGTCATTTCGATGGCGATATTACGGATGTTGCCCGGCGGCACCATCCTCGAAAACAACATTGTCCAGACCATCGCATCAGCTGCGGGGACATTGTCTGCCATCATCTTTGTCCTTCCCGCACTGGTGATGATCGGCTGGTGGACCAGCTTCCCCTATTGGCTCAGCGTCGCCACCATTGCGCTCGGCGGACTGCTTGGTGTCATGTATTCGGTGCCGCTGCGCCGCGCGCTGGTGGCCGGATCTGACCTGCCTTATCCCGAAGGGGTTGCAGCGGCCGAAGTGCTCAAAGTCGGCGATGCCAGCGCCGCTGGAGCAGAGGAGAATAAGCGCGGCCTTGCCACAATAGCGCTAGGGTCGATTGCCTCAGCGGCCTTTGCGATATTGGCGCAAACGAAATTGGCCGCAGCCGAGGTGGCGACTTTCTTTCGCTTTGGCGCGGGCGCGACAACGGTGTCGGCCAGCCTGTCATTGGCGCTGATCGGCGTCGGCCATCTGGTTGGGTTGTCGGTCGGGATTGCGATGATGGTGGGCCTCAGCCTCTCCTATTTCGGCCTGTTACCCATGCTGACCGCCGGTGGATTGGCAAATGTCAGCGACCTTGGTGATTTTGTAAGTACTGTCTTTCGTGAAAAAGTGCGCTTTGTTGGGGCGGGGACGATTGGCGTTGCGGCGATTTGGACCCTGCTCAAAATCATCGGCCCGATTATCAGCGGTATACGGTCGTCGCTGGCCGCTGCCAAAACGCGCGGAGACGGGGGGATGGAAAGCCTGCCATTACAGGAGCGCGACCTGCCGATTGGCATCGTATTCGGGACTATCGCCACGTCGCTGGGCCCTATTGCTGGGCTGCTGTGGTGGTTTGCTGGGACAGGCCCGATTGCCGCAATGCCGGTGACAACGATCCTTATCACGCTTTTCTATATCCTCGTCGCAGGCGTCGTGATTGCGGCAGTGTGCGGTTATATGGCGGGGCTGATCGGCGCATCAAACAGCCCCATATCGGGCGTCGGCATCCTCGCAGTGCTCGGCATATCGCTGATCCTCGCCGCGCTTTATGGTCGAACCAGCGACGCCCACGCGACACAGGCATTGATCGCCTATGCGCTGTTCGTCACCGCCATCGTCTTTGGGATTGCGACGATTTCGAACGACAATCTCCAGGACCTAAAGACCGGGCAATTGGTCGGCGCGACCCCGTGGAAACAACAGGTCGCGTTGATTATCGGCGTCGCCTTTGGTGCGCTAATCATCCCGCCCGTGCTCGATTTGCTCAATTTGGCGTTCGGTTTTGCCGGAGCACCCGGCGCAAAGCCCAATGCACTCGCTGCACCGCAAGCCGCACTGATCGGCGCATTGGCCCAAGGGGTGCTGGGCGGTGCGCTTGACTGGAGCCTGATCGGCTGGGGCGCTTTGATAGGCGTTGTGGTCGTTATCGTTGACGAGGTATTGGCGCGGACAACGCGTTGGCGATTGCCGCCGCTGGCAGTCGGCATGGGGATTTACCTGCCGATGGCGCTGACGTTGCTCATCCCCATCGGCGCGATTATCGGTCGCTGGTATGATGCCAAGGCCGATAAAGCGCGGGACCCAGAGTTTTTCAAACGTATGGGTGTGTTGTTGGCCACCGGCCTCATCGTCGGCGAAAGCCTGTTCGGCGTCGCATTTGCGGGGATAGTCGCGGGCACCGGCAACGATGCGCCGCTGGCGTTGATTGCAGAAAATACGTGGGCTGGAACGATTGGTGTGGCGCTGTTTGCCGTAACTATTGGCGCGCTCTATTGGCGAACGCGCGCCTCGGCCACATCGTAATTCACCCGCGCCCGCAATAGGGGGCTACGCCCTGCTCTGGCAGCCACAGGTCGGCGGGCGGCGCACCCGATTGCCAAAACACATCAATGGGAATGCCGCCGCGCGGATACCAATATCCGCCGATGCGCAGCCAGTGGGGCTTCATCTCGTCGAACAATCGCCGCCCGATGCCGACGGTGCAATCCTCATGGAACGCCGCATGATTGCGGAAACTGCCGAGAAAGAGTTTAAGCGACTTTGATTCGATAATCGTTTCGCGCGGCGCATAATCTATGACCAGATGCGCAAAATCTGGCTGGCCTGTAACTGGGCAAAGCGAGGTAAACTCCGGCGCGGCGAAACGCACTAAATACAGCTCACTCGCCCTTGGATTCGCAACATAATCGAGCGCAGCATCGGACGGACTGGCGGGAAGTTCGCTCGTTTGACCGAGAAAGCGCGGGGAAGGGGGGTTGACCATAGCACCTATTTAGCCACAGGCGAGGCAGCTGTCACGGTGGATTACCGCCATTAGAAATTACTGGACCGAAATAGAAGTGCCCGAAACGTTTCCCCCACATAAATTGAGGCGTCTTGCGCCAGTGCTGAGCGCGACACTGTTCTTGGTTGCTGGGCACACCATGGCGACGCCGTCGACTGTAATAACGCCCGCCCCCGCGCCGCCATCCTCAGGCCGGGTGCAAGGGCCGCCCGATGGCATGATCCCGCCGCCGCCAGCAGATGCGCGGCCGATGCCATTTCCTTTCCCCAGCCAGACAGCCCCCGCTCCGACGCCTGCGCCGACTACGATAGCTCCAGCCAGTCCTGCTCCAGTAACAGCGCGGCCAACGCTGCGACCCCGGCCCGCACCAGCCTCGCAAGCACCCGCACCATCTCCATATATCACCCCGAGCGGACTCGATACGCCCGTTTCGTCTGGCGAAGTCTTGCCGCCCGCTCTGCCAACCCCTGCTTTACCTAGCGATTCGCCTGCAGCGCCAACATCCACGCGGGAGGCGAGCAACACCGCCTTTGTCTGGCCCGAGTGGGTTCCGCTGGTAGCCATTGGCGGGATCATTACGGCATTGATAAGCCTGTGGCTCTGGCTTCGCCGCCGCCGCAACCGCCCGCTGGCGCTGCCTGCGCCTGATACGGTAGAGCAAAGCGCAGCCGAACCAGCGCCCCAGCCCATAGCCACGCCAAAGCCGGATCCTGTGACGCCGCGCCCAATCATCGGCAAACGCGCCGATCTGTCGATGACGTTTGAACCGCTGGCGGCGCAGTCAACGCTGGTCAATTTCCGCCTGCGCTATGCCATCACCCTCGCCAATGAGGGCGCGGTTGATGCCGCCAATGTCACGCTGCGTATCGGGCTGTTTGCGGGGACGCAGGCGAGCGAGAATGGCATCGCGCAATGGCTGGTGCTTCCCGACCAAGGCGCACACCATGCGGTTGATGTCATCGCGGCTGGCGGTGAACAGCGGTTCGAAGGCGAATTGGCCGCGCCGCTTGATGCGCTGGGGGCGATGACAGTTGAGGGGCGCACGCTGGCGATTGCGCTGATGGCGATCGACGCGCGCTACCACCATGCGCCAAGCGAAGCGCCGCTCGACGGGCAGGTCGCGCGGGCCTTTGTCGTCGGTCGCGAACCGCCGCAACTTGGCCCTGTGCTTACCCGACTAATCCCCTTCAGACTCGACCAAGGCCCCACGAGTTTCGCGCCTCTCGGTACCCGCGACACAGGGATCAGCCGCAACGAATGAAGCGATGCGTGGCAACAATGCTGCACCGCAGCAAAATAATTTCGGACAGCGCGCCGCATCGCTTGCAAAGCCGCCCTGCCCGCCATAGGTTCACTGTCCCTCCCCGGGATTGAGTAAAGTAACAAAACGCGCCACGCCATGATTCGGTGCGGCGCAACATAGGGAGCAGGACATGGAATCGCTTGTCACCACCGATTGGCTGGCCAAGGAATTAGGCGCGAGCGACCTGCGCGTCGTCGATGCCACCAAGTTCATGGGTGGTTCGGAGCGCGATGCGCGCGCCGAATATGAGGCGGGACACATCCCCAGCGCCGTGTTCATGGACCTGGCCGACCTGGTTGACCCAAGCAACGCAGTTGAAAACATGGCCCCAAAAGCGGAAAAGTTCGCCAGCCGGATGCAAAGCCTGGGACTGGGTGATGGCAGCCGTATCGTCCTGTATGACGACAGCCCGCTGGCCAGCGCCAGCCGCGCATGGTGGCTGCTCAAACTGTTCGGCGCGCACGACGTCGCGCTGCTCGACGGCGGCCTCGCCAAATGGAAGGCCGAAGGACGCGCGCTCGAAATGGGCAATCACACGCTGCGCCACCGCCATTTCACCGTCTGGCGCGATGCCAAGGCTGTGCGAACCAAGGCGCAAATGCTCGCCAATGTGGAGAGCAAGGCCGAACAGGTCGTCGATGCCCGCCCCGCAGCCCGGTTCACCGGCGAAGAGCGCGACCCGCGCCCCGGCGTGGCACCTGGCCATATTCCGGGATCACGGTGCGTGCCGCTCAACAGCTTGTTCAACGCAGACGGCACTTGGAAACAGGGCGACGCTTTGCTCGCAACGTTTTCCACCGCAGGCATTGACCCCGCCAAGCCGTTAATAACCACCTGTGGTAGCGGGATGACCGCGAGCGCAGTCGCCTTTGCCGCGCACCTGCTGGGCCACGAAGATGTCGCGCTTTATGATGGCAGCTGGACCGAATGGGGCGCCGACCCCGCAACCCCCAAGGCGACAGGAGCAGCGTAGGGGGGCATAAGTGCTTCGTCATTGCGAGGAATGGAATGACGAAGCAATCTAGGGCGGTTTGAACTACGCTGGATTGCCGCGCTCCCATGCGGTCGCTCGCAATGACGGATGGGATAAACCCAAGGGCTGGTTTTTCCCGGCGCGCACGTTTCATCTCTTAGCCGTGTTTTCCAAGCCGTTTGATGTTCCATCAAACTCGAAAACACTCTAACACTTGCCCATGGCCAAGAACCCCGACCTTTTGCAACGCCCCGCCACCAGGCTCGTCAATGCCGGGCGGCGCGCGGAATGGACCGGCGACCCGCGCCTTGGCGGCGGCGTCGTCAACCCGCCAATATGGCGGGCCTCGACCATCCTCTATGATAGCATCGCCGATTTGAAAGCACGCGGGGCCGACACGCATGACAGACTGTTTTACGGGCGACGCGGCACGCCGACGGTGTGGGCGCTGGCCGACGCGCTGACCGGGATGGAACCGGGCGCAGCGGGAACCTTGCTCTACCCCTCCGGCGTCGCGGCGATTGCCGGCGCGATGCTGGCGCTGCTCAGCCCCGGCGACCATGTGCTGGTGGTCGATAGCGTCTATGACCCAACCCGCGCGCTGTGCGACGGTTTGCTGGCGCGGATGGGGGTGCGCACCACCTATTATGACCCGATGGTCGGCGCAGGAATCGCCGCCCTCATCGAAGCCGGAACCAAGCTGATCTTTCTTGAGAGCCCGGGCAGCCTGACGTTCGAGGTGCAGGACGTGCCCGCGATCACCGCCGTCGCACGCGCGCGCGGCATCACCACGATGATCGACAATACATGGGCGACGCCGCTGTTGTTCCCGGCCCTGTCGCACGGGGTCGATGTGTCGATGATGAGCCTGACCAAATATGTCGGCGGCCATTCGGACGCGATGATGGGGTCGATCACCGCCACCCCCGCGCTGTGGCCCGTCTTACGCGATGCCGCCTATCAATTGGGGCAATCGGTATCGCCCGACGATTGCGCGTTGATGCTGCGCGGCTTGCGCACGCTTGACGTGCGGATGCAGCGGCACGGCGAGAATGGCCTCATCGTGGCGCGGTGGCTGGCGAAACTGCCTGCGGTGGGGCAAGTGCTGCACCCCGCGCTGCCCGATTGTTTAGGGCACGACCTTTGGGCGCGCGATTTTCACGGAGTGTTTTCGAGTGAGGTGAAATCACCGAACGGCTCGGAAAACACGGCAAACAAAGACTCTATCGGCGCGAGCGGGCTGTTCGCTTTCACGCTCAAAGGCGCGACAAGGACGCAGCGCACGGCGCTCATCGACGCGCTGTCACTATTTGGCATCGGCTATAGCTGGGGCGGGTTTGAAAGCCTGGCCGTCCCCGCCAATCCGCCGCGCAGCACAAGGCCGTGGGCGGGCGACCCGCTGGTGCGGCTGTCGATCGGCCTTGAAGACCCCACCGATTTGATCGAGGATTTGGCCCGTGGATTTGCCGCAGCGGGGTTAGCGCCATGATGGATAGTCTGGGCCGGATGGCCGATATGGCACGGACGATTGGCATGGATATCGGGTCCTATCATCTGTCGCTGCTCGGTTTCTTTTCGGCCATTTTCGTCCTGATTTTGATTTTCCTCATCGTGCGCGTTTCGCTGGGCGCGATTAAATGGCTGCTCCGCCGCAACCCGCGCATCGACGGCACCCAGCGGCTGTTGATTGAAAAACTGACCGGCATATTGCTGTTCGGGATTGGCGTTCTGGTCGCGGTCGATGTGTTGGGGATAGACCTGACCGCGCTGACCGTATTTTCGGGCGCCCTTGGCCTCGCGGTCGGTTTTGGCCTGCAAAAAACGGTAGGCAATTTGATCGCGGGGATCATCATATTGATGGACCGATCAATCAAACCCGGCGACATCATTGTCGTCGGTGATTTAGGGGGAAACAACGCCGGTCATGCAATGCCCGACGTCGGGCGCGTCACCGAAATTGGCATCCGCGCCGCCAGCGTGGTCACCCGCGACGGCAAAAAACACCTGATCCCCAACGAAGTGTTGATGACCCAGCCGGTCGAGAATTGGTCCTATTCCAGCCGCGAAGTGCGCGTGCGGATGCGCATCCCCGTCGGCTATGATGCCGATTTGCGACTGGCGCAGCGGTTGATCATCGATGCCGCGCGCGCCAATCCGCGCGTGCTCGGCAACCCCGAACCGATGGTGTGGATCACGGCCTTTGGCGACAATGCGGTCGATCATGAACTGCGGTTCTGGATTGATGACCCCGAAAGCGGACTTGGCAACATTCAGGGCGAAGTGTTCCTAGGCATCTGGGATGCGTTCAGGGGGGCGGGGATCACCCTGCCAGCCCCGCGCCTCAACGTGGCGGTGCGCGAAACACTCTAATAGCCCTTCTGCTTGGCCCGCTCGATGCACTCCATGATGATGCGCTTGGCGTCATCAACGCTGCCCCAACCATTGAGTTTGGCCCATTTTCCCGGCTCCAGATCTTTGTAGTGCGCAAAGAAATGCTCGATCTGCTGCGTCACAATCGGCGGCAAATCATCGGATGAGCCAATTTCGGAATAATAGGGAAAGGTCGTATCGACCGGCACGGTAATCAGCTTTTCATCGCCGCCCTTGTCATCCTCCATCAACAATACGCCGACGGGGCGGACGCGGATGACCGCGCCGGGGATGATCGGCGAGCGCGCGATCACCAGCGCGTCGAGCGGGTCGCCATCCTCGCCCAATGTATGCGGGACAAAGCCGTAATTGGCGGGATAGCGCATCGCGGTGTGGAGGATGCGATCGACGAACAATGCGCCCGACGCCTTGTCAAACTCATATTTGACAGGTTCGCCGCCAATCGGCACCTCGATTACGACATTGAGCGTGTGGGGCGGGTTGTCACCCGCCGGGATGAGGTCGATTCGCACAAATATTATTCCTGATCATGGAGGGGCAAAATGGAGGGTGGTGCCAATATGCGCCGTGCATCGAGCAACGTATCGAGCAAAGCAGGCTCCGGTCCGATACGATCAAGGTGCGGGTATCGCAAGCCGCCAGTCCACACCGGCGTGATGGTGCGGTATCGTCCGCCCTTTTCAACCAGCAGAGTGATTGGTGCAGCGCCGCCCAGTGCCGCCGTGATGGCCGCCTTCATCCGTTCATCGCTATACGCCATGCCGTCCACCGCAATGATTTTTGTGCCATTGGTGACGCCCTGATCGAACATCGGCCCGCCATATTGAACCGCCGTGATATTATTGGTGCGATCAACGGAAATGCCCAGCGAAAACATTAAATCGAGGAAGTGCCCTTCGCGCATCCGCTCCGCGTCATAGGCGTTGGGGACGTCGCGGAACGCCAGCGCATAGCCGCCGCGCGTAATCCCGCCCATCGGTGCCGGCTGCCCCGGTTGACGCAGCCGAGTGTCGAGAAATGTCGCCCAATCATGGGGCATGACGCCGTTGAGCGCCGTCACTACCGCGTCAAAATCATAGGTCAACGTCCCCCAGTCGCCATCGCGGACGCCAAAAAAGGCGCGCGCAAAATCATCAAGGCTGTGGGTGCCGCCCGTACCCTGACGAATCATCATGTCCGCTTCCAACCACACCAGTGACCCTTCGTTGTAATAATCCTCGGCCCGTGTCGCGGATGGGAATGAGCGCGGTTTGCGTGCCGCCATAACGGGGTCGAGCGTCGTATCCTCTACGCTGCGCCATGCGCGGCCGGGCTGCTGCGCATAGGTGGCGGCATAGCGCGCCCATTCGCCCAGCACCAAGTCACGCGATTGGAGGCCAGAGCGCGCACCGAGCACCAGATCCCAAAAGCTGGTCTGCCCTTCATACACCCACAACAGACGGTCATCCATCGGCACGTCATAATCAGGGGTCCACAACCCCGCCGGGCGGCGGAACTTGCCATTCCAGCTGTGCGTCAGTTCGTGCGGCAACAACCCGCGTTCCGAACCATTGCCATCCCATTCAGTGAAATAATCGGTTTCGCGGCTATTTTCGCTGCTGCGGTGATGTTCCAGCCCGATGCCGCCCATCTCCTCGGTCAACGCCAGCAAAAATTCGTATCGGTCGAAATGCCGGGCCCCGAACAGGGTCACCGCCTCTTCTACCAACGCCGCATGCGCCCCAATCTGTTCGGGTGTAGCCTCCAGAAATTGCGCTTCGTCGGCAACCACGTTGAGCCAGGCGTCATGCCCCAAATCCCACCGCCGCACATGCGCGCCGGCAAACATCGGCGAATCGACCAGCGTTTCATAATCGGTAACGGCGTAAGTGGTGCGGCTGCCCGTAAGGATAGCGCCATCAAGCGCGGCAACACCCGTCCATCCGGTCGGCAAGGTCACACTGGGCCGCACGCGAATGTTGCGCGCCGCAAACCCGGCTGGATAGAGCGATACTTGTTCCCATTGCAGACCCAGCATCGCGGGAGTCATCACCACCCGCCCTTCGCTTTCGCGGGTTGGCGACAGGAATTGAAAGCGCGCCTCGATGCTGCGCACACCGGCAGGAACTTCGACATGAAAAGCGAACACATTAAGCGGGTCGCGCGTCCATGCGAGGGGGCGGCCACCCGCAGTAAATACCAGCCCTGCCATTTCGCCAATCGCGCCGCGCGGCGCGTGCTTGCCCGGCAACCATTGCGGGTAACGCAGCACCAGAACGCCCGCACCAGAAACCGGGATGGTCTGATGCACAGAAAATAGCGCATGCGCGACATCGCTGCCATCGACGTCGAGCGTCATGATGCCGGGATAAGGCAATGCGCTGAGCGGTGCAGGGATCGGCGGCGCGCTGTTCGCAGCTTGTGCCGATACGGGCGCAGATATGGGCAAGGCGGCGGCAAGTGCGGCGACGGCAAGTAGCAGAGAAGAACGCAGGAACATTGGCTAAAGCCCTTTTAGCGATGAATGACCATGCTCTTGCCCGTGGTCAGCACAGATTGTCCAGCCTGATGGTCTGGCAAAGGGCGCAATTTTCCTCTAGCGACCCAAAAGATGGCGAAAATACCTACCCCCCACGCGGTGCGCGGCACCCAGGATATGATCGGTGAGAGCGCCGAGCGTTTCACCCATGTTGTTGAAACTTTCGAGCGCGTCCGCCGCCTCTATGGCTTTGGCCGTATCGAGATGCCGGTGATCGAACCGACCGCAGTTTTCGCACGCAGCCTTGGCGAAACCACCGATGTGGTGTCGAAGGAAATGTATACATTCGAGGATCGCGGCGGCGATTCTGTTACCTTGCGGCCAGAGTTTACCGCTGGCATCGCCCGCGCCTATATCACCAACGGTTGGCAGCAGTTCGCGCCGCTCAAAGTCGCAACGCACGGGCCATTGTTTCGTTACGAGCGCCCGCAAAAGGGCCGCTACCGCCAGTTTCACCAGCTCGATGCCGAGGTGATCGGCGCGAGCGAACCCGCCGCCGACGTTGAATTGCTGTGCTTTGCCGATCAATTGCTCAAGGAATTGGGCATAGTCGATGGCGTGACGTTGACGCTCAACACGCTGGGCGATGCGGCCAGCCGCGATGCGTGGCGCAGCGGCTTGATCGCGCATTTTGAGGCGCACCGCGCCGAACTGTCGGAGGACAGCTTGCGCCGTCTATCGGTCAACCCGATGCGCATCCTCGACAGCAAAGACCCTGCCGACCGCCCGGCGGCGGATAGCGCGCCCGACATTGATGCGTTTTTGAGCAGCGAGGCGCGCGATTTTTTCGCGGCCGTGACGGCGGGGCTCGATGCGGCGGGCGTCGTTTGGGAAAGGAATGCGCGCCTTGTGCGCGGGCTCGACTATTACCGCCACACCGCGTTTGAGTTCGTCACTGACCGTCTGGGCGCACAAGGAACGGTGATCGGTGGCGGGCGCTATGACGGGCTGATCGAGGCGCTGGGCGGACCAGCAACCCCAGCAGTCGGCTGGGCTGCGGGGATTGAGCGGCTAGGCATGCTGGTGGGGGTGCCTGTTGCGGATACGGTCGTCACCGTTGTAGCGGACCGCCCAGAATGGCAATCTCAGGCAACACAGTTGGCTGATAAGTTGCGCCGTAAAGGACTAGCGGTCAATCAAGCGTATCGAGGCAATTCCAAGCGCAAAACCGAGCTGGCTCATAAAAACGGATATGATGGCATCATATGGCTCCGCAATGACGAGACAAAGCGCGGCGATATAGATGAACGAAGTCGCCCAGATGATGATTGGGCACCATGGCTCCACGTTACACATCTTTCGGATGATGAGGCAGTTCAAAATCGGATCAATGCGGCACTTGCATTGGTGGTCGACGAGAGCAAAGGGGGATGATCTTCAGACAACCTCATCACCCTGAACCTGGTTCAGGGTCCATGGGCCTCGCCATGACAGCGAATGCTGTGCAATGGATGCTGAAACAAGTTCAGGATGACGCGAGAGGAGGAGTACCCCCCCCGTTCGCCCTGAGCTTGTCGAAGGGCCGTATTTGCTCAAGAAAAGACAGGGCTTCGACAGGCTCAGCCCGAACGGATTTGGTGTAACAGCATGAGCCGCATATCCGACGAACGCATTGGCCAGATTGGCGCGCGCCGCGACGAACTGGCTGCGCGGATGGCCTCGGGCAGTCTGGAGGGCGCGGCCTTCGTGCAGGCGTCGAAAGACTATGCCGAGATCGAACCCGTGGCACGCGCGGCGGCAGAGGTCGCGCGGCTGCGCGCCGAAATATCCTCGCTCACCGAAATGACGGCGGGCGGCGACGCCGAACTGCGCGCGATGGCCAATGAGGAACTGGCCGCAATCGACGCCGCGCTGCCCCTAGCCGAACATGCGCTGGCCATCGCGCTGCTCCCCAAGGATGTCGCCGACGAACGCAGCGCCATGCTCGAAATCCGCGCTGGCACGGGCGGTGATGAGGCCGCGCTGTTCGCGGGCGATTTGCTGCGCATGTATAGCAAATATGCCGAAAACCAGGGCTGGCGCGTCGAGCTGGTGTCGGCGAGCGAGGCCGAGGTCGGCGGCTATAAAGAAGTCATCGTTAACGTCGCGGGCGTCGGCGTGTTTGCCAAGCTGAAGTTCGAGAGCGGGGTCCACCGCGTTCAGCGCGTCCCCGCCACCGAAAGCCAGGGGCGCATCCACACCAGCGCCGCGACCGTCGCGGTGCTGCCCGAAGCGACAGAGGTTGATGTCCAGATCAACGAGGGCGACCTCAAGGTCGATATTTACCGGTCATCGGGCGCGGGCGGCCAGCATGTCAACACCACCGACAGCGCGATCCGCATCACCCATTTGCCCACCGGCCTCGTCGTCATCCAGCAGGATCAACGCAGCCAGCACAAGAACCGCGCCAAGGCGATGGATGTGCTGCGCACCCGCCTGTATGAACGCCAACGCGAATTGTTGCACAATGAACGCGCGGGGGAACGCAAGCTGATGGTCGGGTCGGGCGATCGGTCCGAGCGGATCCGCACCTATAATTTCCCGCAAGGGCGCGTCACCGACCACCGTATCAACCTGACATTGCACCGTTTGCCCGAGATATTGGAGGGCCAGCTTGGCGAACTGGTTGGCGCATTGGTCGCCGAGGACGAGGCCGAACGGCTGGCGATGGTGGGAGAGGCGTGAGCATAAGCGCGGCGCTTGGCGATGCCAGCGCTAAACTGGCGGCAATGAGCGACACCGCGCGGCTCGACGCCGAACTGTTGATGGCGCACGCGCTGGGCGTGGAGCGCGGGGCGATGTTGCTCGACCCCAAGCGTTTTGACGTGCCAGTCACCTTCGCCGCACTGGTCGAACGGCGGATGGCGCATGAACCCATCGCCTATATCGTCGGCAGGCGCGATTTCTGGACCATCAACCTTGGTGTCGGGCCCGGCGTCCTCATCCCCCGCGCCGATAGCGAGACATTGATCGAGGCGGCCCTCGCGCATTTTGGCGAAGCTGGCCCCGCGAATATTCTCGACCTTGGCACGGGGCCGGGCACGCTGCTGCTTGCCGCGCTCCATCAATGGCCAAATGCGCGCGGGGTTGGTGTGGACATGAGCGAGATCGCTTTAGGCTATGCGCGCGCCAATGCAGCGGCGCTGGGGCTGGCCGACCGCGCGACTTTCATGGCTGGGGACTGGGCCGATGGCGGCACCGCCGACCTCATCCTGTGCAACCCGCCCTATATCGAATCGAATGCGAGGCTTGACCGCCAAGTCATCGACTATGAACCGCCCGAGGCGCTGTTTGCGGGCGTCGACGGCCTTGGTGATTATCGCATTATCATCCCCACTCTGGCACCCCGGATATTGCCCGGCGGCGTCGCCATTATCGAAATTGGCGTGGGGCAATGTGCCGCCGTTACCGCTTTGGCCGTAAGCGAAGGCTTTGCAGTTGCTTTCAAACGCGATCTAGGAGGGCGGGAGCGCGCGCTCATTTGCACGCCTGTTTGACGTTTTTGCTTGATTTGCGCTTCAACCAGGCTAGTGCTGGTGACGCAGCAGATGCCCTGCGGGAACCACCTGATAAACTATTGGCGGGGTTCGGGATCGCTGCAAGAGTTCCCATGCGGCAAAATGGCCCCCTTCGCCCCACCAATTGGGACGCTGGTGACAGGCACAAATTGCCGCACATGCGCAGGACATACGGGAAAGACCGTTCCACTACTTAAGGACAGAGTGTGTCGATCAATAATCGCCAGCAAAATAACGGGCGCCGTCGCGGCCGCAGCAACAACGGGCCGCGTCAGTCGGGGGGCAGCCAAAGTCGCAATTACGATCAGGGCAACCGCATCGACAGCCGTGCGCGTGGCAACGCCACCCAATTGCTTGAGAAATATCGCAATATGGCGCGCGACGCACAATTGTCCGGCGATAGGGTGATGACCGAATATTATCTGCAATTCGCCGACCATTATTTCCGTGTTCTTTCCGACGCACGCGTCAGGCAAGAAGAACAACGTGGGCGCGGTGATGATCATGGCGATAGCGGGCAGAGTGACAATGAGGGCGACGATCTGGCCGAAGAACTTGACGCCATCGACATGATCGGGCGTGCACCCAGAAATATACAAGACCGAGGGCGCGGCGAGCGAAGCGACAATCGCGACCGTGGCGATGGGCGGGGCGAGGAGCGCAGCGAGCGGCAACCACGCGATGTGCGCGGCGATACGCGCAATGAAGGGCGTGGCGCGCCGCGCGAACGCTATGGCAATCAAGACACAACAGGCAATCGCGAACGGGGCGGCAATGGCCGCGACACGCTTCGCAACGAGGGGCGTAATGACGGGCGCAATGGGGGCCATGACGATGACGCCAGTTTTGGCATCGACGTTGCCGTGCTGCCGCCAGCCATCGGCATCGAACCCGCGCGTGAGGTATCTGCCACGCCTAGCGATGGTGGCGAAGCCGAAGCTGCACCGAAACGCCGTGGGCGTCCACGCAAGCTAGCCGCAGAAGGCGAAACCGCGCAAAGCTGACGACGGATAGCGCACATGGACATTCTGTTCACTTCGGCTCTGGTCGTTGCGCTGGCCGAAATGGGCGACAAGACGCAATTGCTGGCGATAGTGCTGGCCACGCGATTTCGCCGCCCATGGCCCATCATCGCGGGGATATTGGTCGCAACGCTGGCCAACCATGCGCTGGCGGCGCTGGCGGGGGCGAGCATCGCTTCGCTGCTCGATGGTGCTTGGTTCCGCTATTGCGTGGCGGCCTCGTTCATCTTTATGGCGGCGTGGACATTGGTTCCTGACAAGGTCGATGACCTGAGCAGCGGAACGGATCGTTTTGGCCCGTTTATCGCTACGACAATCGCTTTTTTTCTGGTCGAGATCGGCGACAAAACCCAGGTGGCGACCATCGCGCTGGGCGCACGCTTCCAATCGGTGGCGCTGGTTACTGCCGGCACGACAT
>JBBTFY010000089.1:10273-27857 GCA_038041635.1 Pseudomonadota bacterium | reverse complement strand
CGACGCGGAGGCTATTGACTGGGGCATGACCAAACTTAGCCATATCGACGAACAGGGCGCCGCGCGGATGGTTGATGTCTCAGCCAAGGCCCACAGCGTCCGCCGCGCGGTGGCAGAGGGGCGCATCGCCCTTTCCCCCTCTGCGCTCATCGCGGTTCGGGACGGCAGCGGGCCAAAGGGCGATGTCCTCGCCACCGCGCGGATTGCGGGCATCATGGCGGCAAAGCGCACGTCCGACCTGATACCGCTGTGCCATCCGCTACCGCTTAGCGCCGCGACCATCGACTTTGCCTTTGCAGGCGATGCCGTCGAAGTGACTGCGGACGTGCGCACTTCGGCGCAAACCGGGGTCGAGATGGAAGCGCTCACCGCCGTATCGGTGGCGTTGCTCACCATTTACGACATGGCCAAAGCGGTGGATAAAGGCGCGGTGATTGGCGGCATCCGCCTCCTTTCCAAAGAAGGCGGCAAGTCGGGGGTTTGGCGGGCACCCTGACGTCGCTGCGCCATATATGGGTCCATGAGCACAAACCAAGCACAAGGACTTGACGAGCGCCAATATGTTGCCTAGACGTTCTGGCAACGTTCTGCCACAGGAGCATCACCATGCTGACGCGCAAGCAACACGAACTCATTTGTTTCATCGAGGACCGCCTGTCCGAAACCGGCATTTCGCCGTCGTTTGAGGAAATGAAGGAGGCGCTGAACCTGAAATCCAAATCGGGTGTTCACCGCCTGATCAGCGCGCTTGAGGAACGCGGATTCCTCCGCCGCCTGCCCAATCGCGCCCGTGCATTGGAAGTGGTGCGTGCACCCGAACGCGGGGATCGCCCTGCTCCAGCTAAGGCTCAGGACAATGTGCTGGCCTTTCCGCCACGCTCCGCGCCGCGCTCGGCCTTTGCTGCCAATGATGTCATCAGCCTGCCTCTGCATGGGCGAATTGCGGCGGGCATGCCGATCGAGGCGTTCGAAGATTCGGCCCAACTGGCTGTCCCCGCCGCTCTGCTCGGCCCTGGCGATCATTATGCACTGGAGGTGTCGGGCGATTCGATGATCGACGCGGGCATTTTCGACGGCGATTATGCTTTGATCCAGCGGGCGGACACCGCACGCGATGGCGACATCATCGTTGCTCTGGTCGATGGACAGGATGCGACGCTCAAATATTTTCACCGCGATGGCCGCCAGGTCCGGCTCGAACCCGCTAATGCCGCGCATCAGGCGCAGCGTTACGAGGCAGAGCGCGTCATGGTCCAGGGGCGATTGGCGGGGCTGTTGCGGCGTTACCATTAGCGATTTGAAGGCGAAGGACGCTTCGCCGACTCGCAAATCGCGGCTGAAAAAATTGCTATCGTGCGGGCAAATTTGGCAAAGGGCGCGGCGGCATGATCGTTTCGGGATTGGCCCACGGCATACCGCGTGATGGCGTGGCAGCGGCAGTGATGCGGGGCGGATGCAGCCCTATCGACAGCCCACCTGTCTGGCTTAGCAACTGACGATCCGCCTTCAACCAGCGCGGGTGACAGCCGCGCGGCATCCAGCGGTCGGCAATCACCACATCGACCCGCGCACAGGCGGCCACTAGCGACCTCCAATCGCTTTGAAAGCCGCTGCGCGCAGCTAAAAATGTCCATCTCCGCCCCTCTCCCGCCATTTGCCACACACAAAAATCGGGTGAACAGCGCGCGCTCGGCATATCATCTATCGCCGATAATTCGCCGTCGATGCCCGCCGCTTCGGCCAGTTGATCGCGCGTAAAATCGCCCGCCCGCTCGCGCAGCAACGCATAGCCACCACCAAGCATGCGAACCGCAACATGGCGGCCATCGCTGGTCACCAGCACATCTGGCGGTGCAATCTGGATGGCCCACAACAAGCCGAACAATATAGCGCCAAGCCCCAGCCATCGCACGCCGCTTCGCCACAATAGTGCCCACAGGCCGCCCAGCACGATGAGAGCAAAGGCCGCTGTCGGCATGGTCGGTAAGCTCGCAACCGAACCCGGCGCGTCCGCCACCATATGCGCCATGCCCAGCATTGCATCGAGCGCGATCTGCACGACCCACCAAGCTGGCGCTCCCAGCCCCACGGAATCGAGCGCAATCGCTAGCGCTTCGGCGGGCATGATGACAAAGGTCGTCAGCGGTATTGCGACCATGTTGGCAAGCGCCCCATAAAGCCCAGCCTTGTGGAAATGGAACAGCGCAATCTGCATCAGCGCAATCTCGACCACCAGCCCCGTCGCCAGCAGCCCCGCCAAACCGCGCAACAACCGCCACCCAAAGCCCTCGTCGCGCCGCGCCAACGCCCGCTTGACCCACTGATGCCCGTGGAGTGCAACAATCGCGGTGACAGCGGCAAAGCTCAATTGAAAACTCGGCCCGACCAGCGCTTCTGGCCATAACAACAGCACGACCATCGCGCCTGCCGCGATCAGGCGCAGGCTGATGGCCTCTCGCCCAATCGCCAACGCCAACAACACCAGCAACGCCGCCAATAATGACCGCACCGTTGGCACCTCGCTGCCGGTTAGCAATGTATAGCCCAGTCCCGCCAATGCGCCGCCGCCCGCCGCGATCAGCGTTAAGGGCGCGCGCAACGCCAACCATGGCGACAGCGCCAATATCCGCAGCAGCAGCCACATCGTTCCAGCGACCACAGCGGTCACGTGAAGGCCGCTTACAGAAAGCAGATGCGCAAGGCCGGAGCGCCGCATAGCCTCATCATCCTCAGCGTTCATACCGCCACGATCACCAGTGGCCAGCGCCGCCGCAATCGCCCCGCTGCCACCATGAACGCGCTCTTGGATATGACGCGACAGCCGCTCTCTTAGGCCTAAGCTGTTTGCTGCCCCACCCGCTCCACGCTTGATTGGGCCCAATCCTGAACCCACCGCGCCGATGCCATCAAACCACGCGCGCCGTGCATAATCATAACCACCCGGAAGCGCAGCGCGCGGTGGCGGCACCAATCGCGCACGTAGGCGCACCATATCATGTCGGCGCACGACCGCAATTTCGCTGACATCATCCCGAAATGTCACGCGAATACGCGGAGGCAGATGGGCGTTTGCATCTGGTGCCAATACCAGCCGCACCTGCTGACGCGCCGCCAGATGCTCGACACCCGTCACCCGCGCGGCGAAAGCAACGATTGCCGGGCGTTCCAGCACGGGAGCGGCAACCCATGCGCTTTTGGCCCATATAACAAATGTGCCGCATAATACTGCCAAAGCCACGACAAATATGACGCGCATCAACAGGTTATTGCGCGCACCGCAAAGCCACGCAGCCATAGCCAATGCCAACATGGTCAGGACAAATCCGAGCCACGCAATGGGTCCAGGCAGCATGAACCATGCGGCGACCCCTGCGCCGAACGCGACAGGAATCCACAGGATCAACGATTCGCGTTCACCCCACAGCCAATTTTCCAGCGCCCCCACTTGCCGCCGCAGCGAATCGCGCGCACGCGTCAAAAACGCCGTTTGAAGCGTGCTTTGCGTCATGCTACGGCCCCTCTCCATCCGATGCTTTCCAGTAATCGGCTTCATTTTCAAGTTGGGAGATTATTTGCGTGGGCGGAACCGATGTTTCAGGTGGCTTAGCCAGTGCGGGAAACGCGCCAGTGGTAACACGTTTTGCACCGTCGCCAACGGGATTTCTGCATATTGGCGGCGCTCGGACTGCCTTGTTTAATTGGCTTTACGCTAGGCGGACCGGAGGCAAGTTCCTGCTGCGTATAGAGGATACGGACCGCGCCCGTTCCACCGACGCCGCCATTGCCGCAATTCTTGATGGGATGCGCTGGCTTGGCCTCGATTGGGATGGCGAGGAAGTTTACCAATTTTCGCGGGCGTCGCGTCACGCCGAAGTCGCCCGTCAACTGGTCGATAGCGGGCACGCCTATCCCTGCTGGCTGACCCAGGACGAGTTGGCCGCGATGCGCGCCTCCGCACAGGCCGAACGCCGCCCATTTCGAATCATCAGCCCGTGGCGCGATGCCGACCCAGCAACACACCCTACTGATGCTGCTCCAGTCATACGGCTCAAAGCTCCGCGCGATGGGAAGTTGACAATAACAGATAGAGTTCAAGGTGAAGTCATTGTAGATGCAAATGAAATTGATGACTTTATCCTGTTGCGCGGCGATGGCACGCCGACCTATATGCTGTCGGTTGTCGTCGATGATCATGATATGGGGGTTACGCATGTCATTCGCGGCGACGATCATCTCAATAATGCTTTTCGCCAGTTGGTGATGCTGCGCGCGCTGGATTGGCCAGTCCCGACCTATGCGCATGTGCCGCTTATTCACGGCAGCGACGGCGCGAAATTGTCAAAACGCCACGGCGCCCTGGGTGTGGATGCCTATCGTGATGAGCTGGGTTTCTTACCCGAGGCGGTCAATAATTACCTGCTGCGCCTTGGCTGGGGACATAAGGATGATGAAATAATCAGCCGCGATGATGCAATCAGCTGGTTCGACATCGACGATGTTGGTCGATCGGCATCGCGCTTTGATTTCAAAAAGCTAGAGAGTCTCAACGCCCATTATATGCGCGAAGCCGATGACGCGCGGCTGGCTACCCTGTGCGCGAACCACCTCGCTTCTATGCTGGAACACCCGCTTGGTGGCGAAGATGAAGCGCTATTGGAACGGGCGATGCCCGCGCTCAAACCGCGCGCAAAAACGCTGATTGAATTGGCCGAAGGAGCGATGTTCCTGTTTGATCAGGTTCCGCTAACATATGAAAACAAGGCACGTGGGCAAATTGACGAAGCGCCCGAAGATGCGATGCTCGCGCTTTACAATGGGTTCGCGGCACTGGATATTTGGTCCATAGAGTCGTTGGAAAGCGTTGTTCGCGCCGAGGCCGAAGCGCGCCAAATCGGACTAGGTAAATTGGCCGGGCCGTTGCGCGCTGCGCTCACGGGACGCACTATTTCACCGGGCATATTTGATGTGCTATGGCTGTTGGGTCGGGACGAGAGCTTGCAACGCATAAACGCGGCGTTACCAGCATAAACACAATGGACACCGCGTGATAGCGACGTGAATCTGATAGGGGTTTGATAATGAGCAGTGCAACTCTCACCACCGGCGGCAAAGATATTGACCTGCCCATCATCGACGGAAGCATCGGGCCATCGGTGCTCGATATTCGTAAAATGTATGCGCAGACGGGGCAATTTACTTACGACCCCGGTTTTACATCGACCGCAAGCTGCGAATCGGCGATAACCTATATCGACGGCGACGAAGGCATTTTGCTCCATCGCGGCTATACGATTGGTGAATTGACCGAAAAATCGTCCTTCATGGAAGTGTCCTATCTGTTGCTGAACGGTGAATTGCCCGGCAAGGACCAATTGGCCAAATTCTCTTATACCATATCGCGCCACACCATGTTGCACGAGCAGTTGATGCAATTTTACCGTGGTTTCCGCCGCGATGCGCACCCGATGGCGATCATGTGTGGTGTTGTTGGTGCCTTGTCCGCCTTTTATCATGATTCGACCGATATTAATGACCCGCATCAACGCATGGTGGCGTCGCACCGTTTGATTGCCAAAATGCCGACGATTGCGGCGGCGGCGTATAAATATTCTATCGGCCAGCCATTTCTCTACCCTAAAAATGACCTCAGCTATTCCGGCAATTTTCTGCGCATGACCTTTGGTGTGCCAGCCGAAGAATATATTGTTGACCCCTTGATTGAGAAGGCGATGGACCAGATTTTCATCCTTCATGCCGATCATGAACAAAACGCCTCAACATCCACGGTGCGGCTTGCCGGCTCATCAGGCGCCAACCCCTTTGCCTGCATCGCCGCAGGGATCGCATGCCTGTGGGGGCCAGCACATGGCGGGGCGAACGAAGCGGCGCTCAACATGCTGCGCGAAATTGGCACACCCGACCGTATCCCGGAATTTATTGCACGCGCCAAGGACAAGAACGACCCATTCCGGCTGATGGGCTTTGGCCACCGTGTTTACAAAAACATGGACCCGCGCGCGACAGCGATGGAAAAAACGGCGCGCGAGATTCTCGCTAAACTCGGCAAGAAGGACCCTATTTTCGAGGTCGCGCAACAATTGGAAGATATGGCACTCAACGACCCCTATTTCATCGAGAAAAAACTGTTCCCCAACGTCGATTTCTATTCGGGCGTGGTGCTTTCGGCCATCGGTTTCCCGACAACGATGTTCACCGTATTATTCGCTTTGGCACGCACGGTCGGCTGGGTTGCGCAGTGGAATGAAATGATTTCCGACCCCGCACAAAAAATCGGCCGCCCGCGCCAGCTTTACACCGGGCCGACGCAGCGCGCCTATGTGCCGGTCGATCAGCGTTAGGGGGACTAAGATAGCCGGCGAGGCAGGCGCAACGTAAAGCGCGCGCCCTGCCCCGGTGCGCTTTCGACGCTGATGTCGCCGCCCATCGCCAGAGCCAGACGACGTGAGATATACAGGCCAAGCCCGCTGCCCCCGCCGTCTGTGCGGCCAAGCCGCTCGAATTTGTTAAATAATTTTGCCTGATCCTCGGCTGACATTCCCGGCCCTTGATCGGCAATGGTTATCGTCGACCAATCACCTTGATCATCGACACGCAGCCACACCATTGCGTTGTCTGGGCTGTAATGCACGGCGTTGCCGATCAGGTTAATCAGGATTTGCAACACGCGGCGAAACTCTGCGGTGACAACCGCCGCTTCATCGGCCGCCGGTGCGTCGATGCGAATACCGCGCTCCTTGGCCTTCATCATCAACAGGCCAGCCGCGCGGCGTGCAACATCGGCCAAGTCCACCGCCTCGCTCGCCACGGTGAAATTGTCGCGTTCCACGGCCTGTAGATCCGCCAAATCATCGACCAGATCGAGCAAGTGCCGCCCCGCCAGAGCAATATCGCTGGCGTAGCGGGCATAATCTGCGCGTATCGGGCCTTGCATTTGCCCGGCTATTGTTTCGGCGTTCGCGACAATCCGCCCCAACGGGCGGCGCAGTGCACCATCTATTCGCAGAGCGAAACTGCGCGTATCAATATTACCCAACAATGTTGCCGCCGACGTATCGCTCTGGGCTACTGCTACATCTGCCGGCAATTGGCCAAAGCCGATCGGCTCTGCATCGCCAAAAAACCCTGTGAAAGTATCGCCGTCAAACATCGGTTTGGCACGTAATATCAATATCGTACCGTCCGCGCTCCCCAGGCTCATGCGCGCGCGCTGTCCCCCGAAACCGCCTTGTGCCGCTAGCGCCACCAGCAACGGAAAACTCCCATAATTATCGGGAGCAAGTTGGAATAATTCAGACAGCGAACGGCTCATCCAGTCAATATCATCCAGCCCCCACGCTTGATCTGCCTCGACCATCACCAGGCGCAGACGGATATCACATGCCCAACGCACGCTGCCGGGCGGCACAATACGCCGTGGCAAGGGTGCCAGAATATCGTCACTATCGACTATGGGTGCGGCAACGCTTTCCCAGTCAATCAGCTCTATTCGCACGCCTTCGCCATCGGGCAAGAAACGCCCGTGGGCGCGGATTTCATGGGTGTCATCGCCCATCAACACGGGCCGTTCTATCGGTGTTTTCAAACGCGCAGCCAATTGCGTCAATCGCGCCAGCGCCGGAAGCAATATCGGCCCACCAAGCTCGCCGCCCGCCGCCTGTTGCAGGCGCAGCAAAGCATCGTCGGCATAAACCAGCCGCCCATCGGGGTTCACCCGTCCACGTACGGCCAGCGTCATCGCAAAGTCCAGCGGATGCGCAAGCGGGCGCACGTGCGGCTTTCAGTGGGAAATGGCGCATTTTGGTTCATTACCAATGTTGCATAGCGCAACAGCGTTAATGCCACCTAAACCGCATCATTTTGTCTTATGGCGCCATAGGGGCTGGGGGCCAATATTTGGATAAATAGCCATGACCCAAGCGACAGGCCCGCCACGTCGAAAGCAGGGACCAGACCCAGTGAAGGCGTCATTGCGGCGACCATCGCCCACGCGATCCCAAAGTCTGGGAGCCGACCATGTGTCAATTTTATTCGGCTCTGCAACGCTAGGGCGATGAGAAGAATAAATGTGAGCATCATTCCGCTGCGCCCCAATAACGGTCCTAAGTCGCCGACCCGCGACCCGCGTTCCGCCAGTGCGATCGCAATGAATTGGAACAGCAGCCCAATAGTGCCGATACCGCGCCACATCCTGGTTTCGGTGCGAAAACTTGCTATGAACACAGCCGATTGATGGGCAATAGCAGCAAGAACGCCACACAGCGCTGCAATCCATAAATGGCCGAAAAGCCCGCTAAACGCGGCAGCGATGGCTAACAATGGCGTCAATAGGCGCGCCATCACCCCGCTATCTTGCCGCCGCAGCAACATGCCCGAAAACAGCCGCAACACCGGTCCGATCACCCACCGCGCGGCGATTCCGCTCTCATAGCTCACCTGCGCCGACAACAGGCGATGTTCGGCTTCCACCGCCTCCACCGGGGTTTCGGCGAGCGCCATATCACCCGAGACAAATAAGGAAGGATCGCAGGATAGTCGCGCCACATCTTGCTGCACCGCATGGCGAAACAACAAAAGTTGCGGGTCCCAATCGGCTGGTGCGCCGTCCAATGCACCGAACATTTCGCGGTCGATCAACGCCAATCCAGCCCAGCGGGTCATCGCATCAATCCGCTCCAACCCCTGCGTCATCGGCGTATCGTCCGTAACCAGAATCATCGAAAAGTCAGCCGCCAACGCCCGCCGCCAAGCTGCTTCACCCGCGATCAGGCCATCGGCAACCAGCAACAGCTGATCGGCACCCCCCATTTGCGCCAACACATCCTTGCCGCCCCGAACCAGTTCCAACGATAATCCACGCCCTCGCACCCTGTCACAGGCTTCGGCAAGAGCAGCAGGCACGGCATCGACCAAAACGAGCATCTTGGTAATGCCAAGGCCTTGTGCGCGGGTCGCCTGATGTTCGATGATTGTCATCCCCGCAACCGGCAATAATGCACGCAATAGCGGCATTCCCCATGCATCAACATCGTCGGCCAACGCCTGTGCGGCAACAAGGGCAATCACGGACATGCTGCCCGCATTAGCATGGGTTTGTGCTGGCAACACCCCATTTGCTCCACCCCGATTATTATCAGATTTGACCCCGCTTTTTCTGGTATTTTATAGCCTCATCCGCTACGGTCGGACTATCACAATCAGACCCCATCCAAAGGCCCGACATTGACCATCGACACCCCGACACCGCCTGCCCGACCGTCCGACATTCAGGCGATCAATATCGTCGATGAAATGAAGACGAGTTACCTTGACTATGCCATGTCGGTTATCGTTGCACGTGCGCTGCCCGATGTTCGCGATGGGTTGAAACCCGTGCACCGCCGCATCCTCTATGCCAGCCAGGAAGGCGGCTTTGTCCCCGGCAAGCCCTATAAGAAATCGGCGAAAATCGTCGGTGATGTCATGGGTAATTACCACCCGCACGGCGACAGCGCGATATACGACGCATTGGCGCGGATGACACAGGATTGGGCGATGCGGGTGCCCTTGATCGACGGTCAGGGTAATTTCGGGTCGATGGACCCCGACCCACCGGCGTCGATGCGCTATACCGAAGCGCGCCTTGCACGCGTTGCCCTGACCCTGCTTGGCGATCTCGACAAGGATACCGTCGATTTTCAGCCCAATTATGACGCTTCCCGGCTTGAACCCACCGTTCTTCCCGCGCGCTACCCCAACCTGCTAGTCAATGGCGCGGGCGGGATTGCGGTTGGTATGGCCACCAACATTCCGCCGCATAATCTGGGTGAGGTGATCAATGCTTGCCTGGCGATGATGGATGATCCAGCCATCACCACCGATCAGTTGATCGAGATTGTCCCCGCACCCGATTTTCCCACTGGCCCGCTGATTTTGGGACAGGGGGGGGCGCGCGCCGCTTATCATACGGGCAAGGGTTCGATCATGATGCGCAGTCGCCACGTCGTTGAGACGGGGCGCGGGGATCGTCAATCGATCGTCCTCACCGCCATCCCCTATCAGGTCGGCAAAACCGGTTTGGTCGAAAAGATTGCCGAAGCCGCGAAGGACAAGCGGATTGAGGGGATCAGCGACATCCGCGACGAAAGCAACCGCAAGGGTGTGCGCGTGGTTATCGACCTCAAACGCGACGCGACACCCGAAGTGGTGCTCAACCAATTGTGGCGGCACACCCCGGCGCAATCCAGCTTTCCCGCCAATATGCTGGCTATTCGCGGTGGACGCCCCGAAATCCTTGGGCTGCGAGAAATCATTGCGACCTTTATCACCTTTCGCGAAGAGGTTATTACCCGCCGCACCAAGTATGAGTTGAACAAGGCGCGTGACCGCGCGCATATTTTGCTCGGCCTTGTCGTGGCGGTCACCAATATGGACGAAGTGGTCCGCATCATTCGCGGCAGCAAATCCCCACCCGAAGCCCGCGCGGCATTGCTGGCCCGCGAATGGCCCGTTGCAGAAATCGTGCAATATATCCGGCTGGTAGAGGCCGTCGAGACCGAACATGTCGGCGATACGTACCGCCTGTCGGAGATTCAGGTCCGCGCGATACTCGAGCTGCGCCTGCACCGCCTGACCGCGCTTGGCCGCGATGAAATCGGCGCTGAATTGGCCGAACTTGCCATCACAATCGCTGAATTGCTGGCTATATTGGGCGATCGGTCACGACTGTATGACGTCATGCGCGAAGAATTGGTGGCGGTGCGTGACGCCTTTGCCACACCGCGCCTAACCACCATCACCGCCGCCGCCGATGGCATCGACGATGAAGACCTTATCGAACGCGAAGAGATGGTCGTCACCGTGACGCTTGACGGCTATATCAAGCGCACGCCGCTCGACACATTCCGCGCGCAGCGGCGTGGCGGCAAGGGACGCGCCGGCATGGCGACCAAGGATGAGGACGTCGTCACCGAATTGTTCGTCACCTCCACGCACACGCCCGTGCTGTTCTTTTCAACCATGGGTAAAGTCTATCGGATGAAGGTCTGGCGGCTGCCCGAAGGCGGCCCGGCAACGCGCGGACGGCCGATGGTCAACCTGTTGCCGCTGGCAGAGGGCGAGACCATCTCGACTGTCCTGCCATTGCCGGAGGATGAGGCGGAGTGGGGAAATCTGCATGTTATATTTGCAACGGCGAAAGGAAATATTCGCCGTAATTCAATGGATAGCTTTGCAAATATACCAAGCAATGGCAAGTTTGCGATGCGTTTTGACGACGGGTCAGATGATCATTTGATCGGCGTTGCGCTGTTGACGGCGGATGACGATGTGCTGCTCGCAACGCGTGGTGGCAAGGCTATCCGTTTCGCCGCCGACGATGTGCGCGAGTTCCAAAGCCGCACCTCAACCGGGGTGCGCGGCATGCTGCTGAAGGGCGATGACGAAGTCATGTCGCTCTCGATTCTCCGCCGTGTCGGCACCAGCCAGGATGAGCGCGAAGCCTATCTTCGCTTTGCCCCGTGGAAAGCAGAGCGCGAAGGGGAATCCGCTCTGACACCTGAGCGGATGGCCGAATTGGCGGCGCGCGAACAGTTCATCCTCACCGTTTGCGCCAATGGCTATGGCAAGCTCAGCTCGGCCTATGAATATCGCCGCACCGGACGCGGCGGTCAGGGGATTACCAATATCGACAATATCGCGCGCAACGGCCCCGTGGTCGCCAGCTTCCCAGCGGTGCAGGCCGATCAACTGATGCTGGTGACCGATCAGGCCAAGCTGATCCGCTTGGGCCTAGACTCCTTACGCGTTATCGGGCGCGGATCAGCGGGGGTGCGGCTGTTCAATGTCGCTGACGATGAGCATGTCGTTAGCGCCGCCAAAATTGGCGACAGCGACGATGAAGCCGTAATCGAAGCGGGCGCTGACATTGCTGACGCTCCAGCACTAGAGGCCGAGGAAAATGAGGGTGGCATCACCGAAGAATGACTAACACCGCTTTCAAAATCCTAACCGCCAACCAATGGGCGCAATTTCAAGTCGATGGCGTCTTTCACGGTGCGCCCATCGACGTCGCTGATGGTTATATCCATATGTCCACCGCCGACCAGTGCGGCGAAACGCTCGCCAAACATTTTGCTGGGCAGACGGGTCTTATCATCGCCGAAATTGACCTGCCCGGCTTTGGCGATGCGCTGAAATGGGAAGTGTCGCGCGGCGGCGCGCTGTTCCCGCATCTTTATGCCCCGCTGCCCATGGCTGCGGTGGTGGGGACGCGGGCCGCTTAGAGGCCAGCCTCATACCATCTCGTGCTCCTGCGAAGGCAGGAGCGTTGGCAATATGTACATCTCATGACGGCCAACGCTCCGGCCTGAAGCCGGAGCACGCGGATTCAATCTTCTATGATTCACAAAAGCCCTGCTTCGCGTCGCAACGTCGTCACCACGCCAGTCGCAATAAGTGCTTGGCCCGCAAAATAGAGCGGCCAGATCAGCATATGCGGCCATTGCTCGCCAGCCAATCGGCCCTGCACAGCAAATATCAACAGATCGCTTAGCAGGAACAGCATCGCGCCAACGCCGACGCGATAACGCGAGAAGCGGCTGGACCATGCACTCGCGGCCATCGCGGAGACCAGCGCGGTGTAAATCAACAGCCCCTGTATGTCGGCCCCCTGCCCCGACCCCAGCCGCTCAAGCACTGCGCCCATCGGTCCTTGCGTCGACAGCGCAATGATGATCGCCGCCGGGATGAGGATGATGCCCAGCGCCCGCTGGCTTGGCTCCAATGCGTCGCGGCGATAGCGTAAATAGAGCGCAATCGCGATGACATGCCCGGCGGCAAAGGCGATCGCGCCAGCCTGTAGCCCCACCGTTTCGATGAGCACATCGCCCAACGCGCCCAATGCCAGCACAGCGGCGATGATTTTCCCGTCGCGTCCCGGGGCGTACAGCAACGCCCACAGCGCCAGCAACGCGACCCCGGCGCCCTTCCACGCGATAACCCACGGGCCGTTCCACCCCTCCAGCACGGGTAGCATGAAGCCCGCCCCCGCGACTATCGCGGCCCCATATAGCGCCGCCATGATGCTTGCCCTTGTCATGCCGCTCCCTCCTTGCTTGCATCGCACTATTGGGCCAAGGCACGCGCCATGAGCAAGCCTTTATCGCACGACATCCACATTATTGGCGGCGGGTTAGCCGGGTCAGAAGCCGCTTGGCAATTGGCGCAGGCTGGGTTTCGCGTCCGCCTGTCCGAAATGCGCGGTGGCGGCGACACTACCCCGGCGCATCAAAGCGACGCGCTCGCCGAAATGGTCTGCTCGAACAGCTTTCGTTCCGATGATGGCGACAGCAATGCCGTTGGCCTGCTCCACCGCGAGATGCGCAGCCTAGGCTCGCTCATCATGCGCGAAGCCGATGCGACCAAAGTGCCCGCAGGATCGGCGCTGGCGGTTGATCGCGACCATTTCTCTGCGGGGGTAACGGCTGCGCTCGAAAACCATGCCAATGTCACCATCATCCGCGAACGGATCGACGCCGTGCCCGAAAGCGGCTTGACGATCATCGCCACTGGCCCGCTGACGGGTGCGGATCTGGCAGGCAGCATCGGCGCGGCAACGGGCGCAGATGCGCTGACATTTTTCGACGCCATCGCCCCCATCGTCTATCACGACAGTATCGACATGGACATATGCTGGATGGCGAGCCGCTGGGACAAAGTCGGGCCGATTGGCGACGGCAAAGATTATATCAATTGTCCAATGGATAAGGAGCAATATCATGCCTTTGTCCAAGGGCTGCTCGACGGCGATAAAACCGAGTTTCGCGAATGGGAAAAGGACACGCCCTATTTCGAGGGCTGCATGCCGATAGAAGTGATGGCATCACGCGGCCCAGAAACGCTGCGCTTTGGCCCGATGAAGGCGGTGTGGCTAGATAATCCGCACGATTCTTCTGCGGAGTTCCCCCGTGGCCGTTGGCCCTATGCGGTTGTGCAATTGCGACAGGATAATGCGCTGGGCACATTGTGGAATATGGTGGGGTTCCAGACCAAGCTGAAGCACGCCGAACAGGTGCGGCTGCTGCGCACAATTCCGGGGCTGGAGCGAGCCGAGTTTGCGCGGCTGGGCGGGTTGCACCGAAACAGCTTCATCCGCTCGCCAGAGTTACTCGATGAGGAATTACGGCTCAAATCCGCGCCGCACATCCGCTTTGCCGGACAAATCACGGGGTGCGAAGGCTATGTGGAAAGCGCGGCCGTCGGCCTTATCGCCGCGCGCTTTGCTGTCGCCGAACTGCGCGGTGTGCCGCTCCCTCCCCCGCCGCCGGAAACCGCACTGGGGGCGCTGCTCGACCACATTACCGGCGGGGCCGATGCCGCCAACTATCAGCCGATGAACGTCAATTTCGGGCTATTCCCACCCTTGGCCGAAAAGGTCCGCAAAGCGGATCGCAAAGCCGGTATGACGGGGCGAGCTGGCGAAAAATTGGCGCAATGGATGTCCGCGAACGCATCAATCCTCATCACCACGGCCTGACTCGGCGCGCTCGCCAGGGCAGCGACACCGCGTTTGCGGGCGATGTTGCGGTGCGGTTGTGGCAAATTCGGCGGCCGTCAATCCACCCGAACGATTGGTGTCAGCCGTGGCAAAGCGTTGCCCCGTCGCCGCTGCCCATTCTTCGAATGACAATAGGTTATTGCCGTCTTTATCTAGACGGCGAAATGCCCCCGTCCGGCTCGACATCATTTCGATGCGCGTAACGGATCCGTCGCGGTTGCGATCATAGCGCGCGAAACGGCGCTCCTCGCGTGATTGTGCGCTGGCACGCGGCGGTTCTGGCGGAGGGGCACCGCGCAGGTTCGGGTCAGCGACAGGCAGGCCGACATCTGGCGGCGGCAGCGCCGCAACGGCGGGGTCAGGCGTCTGGCTAATGCCCTGCCACAGGAATACGCTGCCCGTCAGCATCAGCACTGCGGCAAGTCCGCCGATCAAAAACCTGTTCATCACCGCTCCTATATCCGACCACAGTTACAATAGCCGCTGCAGTAGCGAGTTCAACGCCCAAACAGACCAATTCTTAGTATGGACCATTGCTCACGCCGTAGTGCTCGGCGTCCCTTTGCGCGCGCAATCGTGCGGGCAAGCCCCGTCAACGCCGCCAGAGCGCGCGGAAGTTCGCTGATCTTAACCCCCGCGAACCGCGCCTGATGTGCCGCCCAATCATTAGAGTCGCCGCTGACCAGCGCCTGCTCGATGCCAGCCCATGCCTGGCCCGCATCCACCAAAATCGCGCTATCACAGCCCAACATTCGCCCAGACATGGTAAACAAAAGCGCCCCGGCATCACAATTTTCCGATTGCCCATCGAGCGAAATTGCCATCCGGCCCTCGGCCAGCGCCGACAATTCATGCCCGCTTATATGCGGTAAAAGGTCGTGGGCAAGTGACGTCAACAGCGGGTCTGGATGCCACCCGCCCGCCTTCAGGACAGCCAGTTGGTCTGCCCACCACCGCAATTTTATTTGCCGAAGCACAGGCTCCTTGCCCTCTCTTGCCGCTAGTGCAAAGCGCGCATTTGCTTGCCATAGCGCTGCCAATCCTGCGCGAGCATGATGCGGAACGAGCGGGAAAATCAATGGATTAAGGAGCGAAAGCATAGCGGTTTCACGATGGTCAAAATCGCTGTCACGCATGACGTCACCCGCGCCCAAAATATAACAAAGTCAATTTTCCGGTAACCAATGCTCTGAACTCCCTGCCAAGGTTACCGCGACTATGCCGCCAATTCGAATGGACGAACAGCATCCGAATGTTCGCACCAGCAGGGGTTTGGAATATGCGCAAGTCTCCATCAACGCTACGGCGTTTACGGCGAAACCAAAAGGGCAATGTCATGTATATGACGGCGGGCCTGTTGGTACCGATTTTGGCGACTATGGGTGCGGGCGTTGACTTGGGTCAGGCCTATATGGCGAAATCGCGGCTGCAACAGGCGTGCGATGCTGGTGTGCTGTCGGGTCGCCGTGCAATGGCCGATGGCACATTCACCACATCGGCGCGCGACGCGGCGAACCGCATGTTCAACTTCAACTATGCCAGCGATGAGTATAGCAGCACGGGAAGAACCTTCACGCCCGTTCAACGCGGTGCCAATGAAGTGACCGCAACGGCGACCGCAAGTGTGCCGACTATCATCATGCGCGCCTTTGGCACCAATGCGATCAACATTACCGCAAACTGCACGGCAAAGCTGGAAACATCGAACGCCGACATCATGTTCGTGCTCGATACGACAGGGTCGATGGGCTCGACCAATTCTGGCGATTCGGTCAACCGCATTACCGCGCTCAAAACCGAAGTCATGGCGTTTTACGACACCGTGATGGCCGCGCAAAGCGACACCAGCCAGATAAGGTTCGGCGTTGTGCCCTATTCGATTAACGTCCATGTCGGCGAAGTCCTGCGCGCAGCCAACCCGGAATGGTTGTCCGATTCCACCGAAATCCCGTCGCGCACCGCCAATTTTGCATGGTATGATCCGGCGGATACGACGACCTATGGTGCGCCATATAGTAATAATCAGGTTTATGGGACGTGGACCAACACGACCACCTATCAAACCGGCTATAGTCAAAGCGCATGCAATAACATTCGTGCACCTGCGCCTACGACGCCTGTTTCCACCAGTTCACAGACGACGGTAACCACGGGAACGACTACCCTCGCAAATGGTGATGTCGTCACGACCTATGAGCGGCGTCAGAATTTCTCTCAAACGCAATATCGCTGGCAGTACCAGACATCGAGTCGGCGCTGTTATAAGCAGAGCCGTTCCTATACCTATCAGCGCGTCGAACCTTATACGGTTACGCAAACTGCGCCCTATCAACAGTTCCAGAATTACACCTATCAGGCTATTACCTATGACGTAGCTGATCTGCTCAATGGTATTCCGATGGTGGTGCAAACGGGAACACAGGGTGCCAATGTCACGGCGTCTTGGAACGGGTGCATCATGGAACGGGATACGGTGGATTTCGCGTCGGGCGATTTCCCGCCGGCCGATGCCTATGACCTCGACATCGATCTGGTGCCGACCAGCAATGACCAGACCAAATGGAAAGTGGTTGTTCCCAATATCGCGCACCCCAGCGCGAGCAGCTATGGCAGCTTTCAGACGCCTTTGCCTGTGACGACCACGAGCGACTATCGTAGCTATGCATCACAAGGCGGCGCGACCTGCCCGGCTGCGGTCATGAAAATGCGCACAATCCCGATCGCGCAGCGTTCGACATTGCAAACCTATATCAATGCCTTGTCCGCCAGCGGCAACACCTATCATGACGTCGGCATAACATGGGGTGCGCGATTGCTTTCACCGACGGGGATATTTGCGTCGGAAAATAGCACCGCGCCCAACGGCAACCCGATCAGTCGCCATCTGGTATTCATGACCGATGGCCAGTTGGAACCCAATAAGGGTATTTACGGATTTCAGGGTCAGGAATATGAGATGGAACGCGTCGGCGGCACCACCACCACTGAAAATACCGCACGCCACGAAACACGGTTTCAGGCGGTGTGCAA
>JBBTFY010000089.1:0-10263 GCA_038041635.1 Pseudomonadota bacterium | reverse complement strand
CGGAACCACGCTCAACAACTCGATGCGGGCCTGCGCCAGCGGCGACAAGGCTTTCCAAGCCAATAACCAGGCGCAATTGCACCTGCAATTCCAATCGATCGCATCGCAGATCACGCGTTTGAGGCTGTCGGAATGATGCGCGCCCCTCACTCCATGGCTCAGCAGAAGGGCGCACGGCACCTGCTCGCCGACGAAGGCGGTGCCTATATGATGGAGCTTGCGCTCATCATGCCAGCGTTCCTGATGCTGATCATGGGCACGTTCGACCTAGGCTTTCAAATGTATGCCAAGGCGACTCTGGCTGGCGCGGTGGAGCAGGCTGGGCGCACCAATACGCTCGAGCAAAACGCGTCCGACCAAACCACCGTCGATCAAAGCGTGCGCGACGCGGTGGCACGGACCGCCCCCGGCGCATCGCTTGCCTTTACGCGGACCAACTATGTCAGCTTTTCGGATCTTAATAATCCAGAAGCATTCAACGACACCAATGGCAATGGCGCGCACGACAGTTTCGAGTGTTTTTCCGACGCCAATAGCAATGGCACTTACGACACATCGCGCGGATCCGGCGGTCAAGGCGGCGCGAGCGACGTGACACTCTATCAGGTCGATATGACCTTTGATCGCATCTTTCCGCTGTGGAGCATGCTTGGCCAGCCACAGAGCAAGACCATCACGGTTAAAACCGTGCTTCGCAACCAGCCCTATACCAACCAGACAGACAGCACGGTGACAGTATGTCCATTAGCCCCATGATGCGCATTTCGCCCTTTGCCAGCCGCGTCCGCCGTTTCGCGGCGAGCCTGCGCAGCAACACACGCGGGCTGGCGATGATCGAAGCCGCCTTCACCATCCCGACATTGCTGTTCACCAGCTTTGCCGGTCTGGAAATGGCGAACATGATGATCGTGCACACAAAGGTCAGCGCGATCGCTCTATCTGCTTCGGACAATGCGTCACGCATCGCGTCGGGCAGCAATCTGGCACAGCCACAGGTGCGCGAAGTCGATGTCAACGACGTGTTCACCGGTGCGCAAATCCAGTCGGGCCTGCTCGACCTCAACCAACATGGCCGGATCATCCTCTCCAGCCTAGAGACCAACGCTAGCGGCGGTCAATGGATCCACTGGCAGCGTTGTTACGGCAATATGGCGGTGCGGTCGGCCTATGGCGTCGAGGGGACCGGAATTACAGGCAACACGCTAGATGGCATGGGCGACGACGATCAAGAAGTGCAAGCCACGCCGGGCAATGCCGTGATGTTTGTCGAGGTCAGCTACACCTACCAGCCGTTTTTGCTGGGCTCGCTGCTCAGCGGGGCCAATGTCATCGACTATGAAGCGGCGTTCGCGGTGCGCGATGCACGCGACACGACCGCAATTTTCAACCCGTCACCCGCCGCGACCGTGCGGACCTGCCCCACCACAGGCACACAGCGCAAAAAGCGGAGCGAGCGCCGCGCCATTCCGCATACGTGGAACTTTGGCCAAGGCTGGTTCTAATTAGCGCAAGATGGCGTTGACATAGTCCGTCATTGCGAGGGCCTTATGGCCCGTGGCAATCCAGTCTAGGCAGTGTTGACGAAGCGGCCTCTCAATACCATCCCGCTCTTATCAACCCCGATTGCAAAGCTTGCGCGCGGTAGCGCACACCTTGGCGACATTGACCAGCGCGAGTTTCTCGATGTTGGCGGCATAGGGCATCGGCACATCCTCGTTGGTGACGCGCAGCACGGGGGCATCGAGGTCGTCAAACGCCTCCTCCATCGCAATCGCAGCGATTTCGCTGGCAATCGAACAGGTCGGCCAGCCTTCTTCGACGACCATCAGGCGGTTGGTCTTTTTGACGCTGGTCAGGAATGTTGCCCTATCCAGCGGCCGCAATGTGCGCAGGTCGATAACCTCTGCATCAATGCCCTCTGACGCCAGAATCTCTGCTGCTTCGAGCGATATTCCGACACCGATTGAGTAGCTGACGATAGTTATGTCGCTCCCCGTCCTGCACACCCGCGCCTTGCCAATCGGCAAAACATGGTCAGCAAGCGCAGGCACATCAAAGCTGCGACCGTAAAGCAGCTCATTTTCAAGGAACACGACGGGGTCATCGGTGCGGATTGCAGCCTTCAGCAACCCCTTTGCGTCCGCCGCATCATAGGGCGCGATGACGATCAGGCCGGGGACAGCGGCATACCATGGGGCATAATTCTGGCTATGCTGTGCGCCAACCCGGCTCGCCGCGCCATTGGGGCCGCGAAACACGATCGGGCAGCGCATCTGCCCGCCAGACATATAGTTGGTCTTGGCGGCGCTATTGATGATGTGGTCGATCGCCTGCATCGCAAAATTGAAGGTCATAAACTCGATAACGGGGCGCAGCCCGCCCATCGCCGCGCCGGCACCTAGGCCAGCAAAGCCATATTCGGTAATCGGGGTGTCGATGACGCGGCGCGGGCCGAACTCGTCGAGCAACCCCTGCGTCACCTTATACGCGCCCTGATATTCGGCGACTTCCTCACCCATCACGAACACGCGGTCATCGCGGCGCATTTCTTCGGCCATCGCATCGCGTAACGCCTCGCGCAGCGTCACACGCACCATTTCGGTTCCCTCTGGGATAGCGGGGTCGGCGGGGCGAGATATGGTAGCCGTTGCTTTCCCGTTCATATCGAGCGCAGTAGAAACACCGGAGGTTGGCACAACTGGCTCCCCTCCCGCTTGCGGGAGGGGCTGGGGGTGGGCACTAATCACAGCCTCGCCGCCAATCACCGCGATGACGGTGCCGACTTTGACATTTTCGGTTCCCGCCGCGACCAATATCTGGCTGACAACGCCCTCATCGACCGCTTCGAACTCCATCGTTGCTTTGTCAGTTTCAATCTCGGCGATGATGTCGCCCGATTTCACCTCGTCGCCCACGGCAACCAGCCATTTGGCGAGCGTCCCTTCCTCCATCGTCGGCGACAATGCGGGCATTTTCAGCTCAATGCCCATCAATATTGCTCCACCAGAACGTCAGTATAAAGTTCGCTCAAATCCGGCTCGGGCGCGCTTTCGGCATAATCTGCCGCCTCGCCCACAATCTTGCGGATTTCCTGGTCGATGGCCTTCAGGCTTTCTTCGCTCGCACCGGCGGCCAGCAAATCAATCTTCAGCCCCTCAATCGGGTCAGATTTTTCACGCACCGCCTGCACTTCCTCGCGGCTGCGATATTTTGCGGGGTCGGACATGGAGTGCCCGCGATAGCGATAGGTTTTAAGCTCCAACAGCACCGGCCCCTTGCCAGCGCGCACCCACGCCAGTGCTTTTTCGGCGGCGTCGCGCACCTCCAGCACATCCATGCCGTTGACCTGTATGCCCGGAATGCGGAAACTCTCTCCGCGACGATAGAGATGATCCTCCGCCGACGAACGATTAACCGATGTTCCCATCGCATATTGATTATTTTCGATGACAAATATGATCGGCAGCTTCCACAGCTCCGCCATATTATAGCTTTCGTAAACCTGCCCTTGGTTCGAAGCCCCATCACCATAATACGCAAGGCAAACGCCGCCATCACCGCGATATTTATGCGCGAAAGCAAGTCCGGTGCCGAGCGCAACCTGCGCGCCGACAATGCCGTGTCCGCCGTAAAACTTATGCTCGACGCTGAACATGTGCATCGAACCGCCCTTGCCGCGCGAAATGCCGGCCGCTCTGCCCGTCAGTTCGGCCATGATCAGCTTTGGGTCGATGCCATAGGCCAGCATATGGCCATGGTCGCGATACCCGGTAATAACGCTGTCCACGTCGCCGTTAAGCGCGCTTTGCAGGCCGACCGCAACCGCTTCCTGCCCGATATAGAGATGGCAAAATCCGCCGATCAAGCCAAGCCCGTATAACTGCCCGGCTTTCTCTTCAAAGCGCCGGATGAGCAACATCTCGCGGTAAAATTGCTCCATCTGTTCGCGGGTCGCGGCCCAACGCCCGTGCGGCGCGGGGCCTTCACGATCGGACGCCAGCAACGCAGGCTTCGCCTCACTGCCTTTCGATTTTACCGTGCTTTTACTGGGCGCTTTTGCAGCCAAATCCAGGGTCCTCCTCCACCGAACAAGCCAGTGCTATAGGCCGAGTCAGTCACAGCTTGCAACAAGCGCATACGGATATATGGAACAGGCGCATCGCCTATTTCAGCGGAATGACCACATCATCGGGATGGATGAGGTTGAGCGAATCGCGGACCATTTCATCGGCTAGGTCAGGGTCCACATGGCGCGGATTGAGCAGCCGCTGGCGGTTCACGAGCCGTGCTTGCTCATGCTTCAACTCGGCAAGCTCAATCTGGCGCGATTGCAGCGCGCGGTGATAATCGCTCCATGCAAACAGGCCGGTTGATCCAAACAGCAACCAAGTGAACATAAGCGCGGCACCGGCCCCAGCACCAAGCATAGGCCAATAGTCCTTGCCTTTCTTCCGGATGCTTGCCTGCTTTGCCATAACCTCTTGAATCATAAACCCAACTTGCCGTCAAGCATGATCGGCAAGTGATTCAACTGACTCGATAATTTCGGCTATCTGGTAAAAATAGACACACCAGCATAGCGTCCCGCACTGCCCAACTCTTCTTCAATACGGATAAGCTGGTTATATTTTGCCAACCGGTCGGACCGTGCAAGGCTGCCTGTTTTAATCTGCCCGCAATTGGTGGCGACGGCCAGATCGGCAATCGTTGAATCCTCGGTCTCACCCGAACGGTGCGACATGACAGCCGTATAATGCGACCTCTGGGCCAGGCTAACCGCCTCTAGCGTTTCGGTGAGGGTGCCGATCTGGTTGACTTTGACCAACAGACTATTGGCAAGCCCGCGCTTGATGCCGTCGGCCAGCCGCGCGCTGTTGGTTACGAACAAATCATCGCCAACCAATTGCACCTTGCCGCCTATCGCTTGGGTAAGGCCAAGCCAGCCGTCGAAATCATCCTCGGCCATGCCATCTTCTATCGACGCGATCGGGTAGCGGGCGACCAGATCGGCGTAATAATCGACCATTTCCGCTGGAGTCAGCGATTTGCCTTCGCTGCTCAATTCATAGCGGCCATCTTTGAAAAACTCGCTCGCTGCGGGGTCGAGCGCGATCACCACTTGCTCGCCCGGGCGGTACCCCGCTTTCTCAATCGACTTCATGATGAAATCGAGCGCGGCGGTGGTGCCGTTCAAATTGGGGGCAAAGCCACCCTCGTCGCCAACCCCCGTTGGCTGACCTGCGGCGTGCAATTCCGCGCGCAGGGTATGGAATATCTCGCTGCCCCACCGCACCGCTTCATACAGGCTGTCGGCACCGACCGGCATGATCATAAACTCTTGAAAATCTATGGGGTTATCGGCGTGCGCACCGCCATTGATGATATTCATCATCGGCACGGGCAGCACGTGCGCGCCAACGCCGCCAACATAGCGATACAGCGGCAGGCCGCGCGCATCGGCGGCGGCGCGCGCCACGGCCAGGCTGACACCCAATATCGCATTAGCCCCCAGCTTGCCCTTGTTCGCGGTGCCGTCCGCTGCGATCATCGCCATATCGACGTCGCGCTGATCCTCCGCGTCCATGCCGATGACCGTTTCGGCCAATGCTGTGTTGACCGCCTCTACCGCACGCGAAACGCCCTTGCCTTTCCAACGGTCGGCATTGCCATCACGCAGCTCAACCGCCTCATGCGCGCCGGTTGACGCCCCAGACGGCACCATCGCGCGGCCAAAGCTGCCATCCTCCAGCAACACATCGACCTCGACCGTCGGGTTGCCGCGACTATCGAGTATCTGGCGGCCGTGGATGTCAATGATGGCGGTCATGGTAATGTCCCTTTGCGGAAGCGTATTTACGGTTGTTATGGGCGCTTTAGAAAGGCGCGCAGGCAAAGGCAATTGCGGCGGGCAGTGCATCTGAATGCTTTGCACTTGCGCGGCACTGGACTATTATAAAATATATCCCATCTTCTTGGGTAAGGGTGCCGAATGTTGCGGCACGCATGAAAAGGAAATGATCATGGCTAAAGCTCCCGCGACTGGAAAACCCGTCAAGGCCGCGCGCACCACAGCGGCCAAGCCTGCTTCCGCAAAACCTGTGGCAAAGAAGGCTGCGCCACGTCGGGCGGCTACAGCGCCAAGTGCCGCCACCACTGCGCCCAAAACCTCGCGCGCCGCCATCCGAGAATCGGTTGCTGGCACAGCCGATACCATCCGCAGCGAAGCAACGCGCAAAGCCGGCGAGATTGGCGACGAAGTGGGCCGCTTGTATAATCAGGCCACCGAAAAGGCGCTCGGAGCCGCCCGTCAGGGCAAGACCCGCGCCGCCGAAGGGCTGGAAAGCCTCGCGCGCGTCATCGACGATTCATCGCACTCGGTCGATGACAAACTTGGCAAGCAATATGGCGACTTTGCTCGCTCCGCAGCGCAGACCGTCGCCAACCTTGCCGGGACACTCGACGAGAAAGACCTTGAGGAACTGGTCGCTTCAACCCGCGATTTTGTGCGCAAAAGCCCGGCGGTTGCCATTGGCAGCGCGGCGGTGGTCGGCTTCATGCTCGCGCGGTTGCTGCGCGGTAACAAGGTCGCCTGATGCCCGCCAGCGAGCCTGACGCCAAAGAATCTGACCATGGTATCGACGATCTTGCCCCCGTTGATGCCATCAAGGCGCTGATTGCAGAGGCACAGGCGGCGGCGGCGAGCGAATCGGCGCTGCTGCGGGCGTGCGGGATCATAGTTGCCGCCTCGCTCAAATCCATGTCAATATGGGGCATTGCCGCGCTGTTTTGCGCCTTTGTCGGTCTGCTGGCATTTGCCATTGGCGCGCTGATTGCGGTGGCGGCGTGGACTGGGCCTGTGCCCGCAATGCTGATTGTGCCCGGCGCATTATTCCTGATTGCCACCCTCGGCGTTCTGCGGGTGCGTGGCCAACTGCGCGTCATGCGCGATGCCGTTGAAGTGCTGCGCCAATGACACCGCGTCAATCGCTCGAACAGGCCAAGCAAGCGGCCGACACCCAACGCCGTAAATTGCGCGACACGGCAAATGCTGCCCGTGCGCGGCTGTTGCCAGCGCGGCTTGTCGGCGATGCCAAAGGAAAGGCGCGCGATACAATTGACGAACTCAAAAACGATACTCTCGCCCATGTGCGCGCGCATCCAATACTGGCCGCGCTGGGCATAACGGCAATCATCGCATGGGCGGCGCGCAAACCATTGCTAAAACGTGCCCCATCTGCGGTGGGACGAATCTATGCCGCATTATCCGGTAATCTGGCGTTCAGCCAAATACTGTCACAAGGCGATGATAAATATTGTGACGAGGGCGATCAAGCGTCGCCACCGCAGGATGATGATGAGGAACTCTCCCATGGCTGATTTGAACTGGAAAGAACGTATTGCGGGTGCGCAAAGCAATGTTGATGCCCTGTCGGCGAGCGCGCGTGAAACTGCGGCGGCTGCGCGGGCACGGGTTGGCGCAAGCTATGGTGAAGCACGCGAACGCATGGCCGGGTTGGCGCAGGATGGCCGCGCCATCGCATCGTCGAGCGCGGAAATCGGCGGACGTGCTGTCGCCACTGGCCGCAAAGCTATGGACAAAGCGCTGCTTCAGTCGCGCGACCTTATTGCCGAACGCCCTGTAACAGCGGTGGTCGTCGGTCTGGCGGCAGGCGTTGTGCTGGGCTATCTTGCCAACCGTCTAACCAAGACGCGCAGATCCGAACCCCAGACTGACGACGAGTTTATCGGCGGCTAACGGTCGCCACCATTGCCGCTGCGCAATTGCGTTGCTAATGGCCTGCCATCGCATTCAAGCATCGGGCAAGCATCGGGTCAACGCTATGAACAAATTGCATCTCGTCTTTGGTGGGCGGGTCACTGACCCGCGCAAGCTGGCGTTCAAGGATTTAAACGCGCTCGACTTTGTCGGCATGTATCCCAATTATAAATTGGCCGAAAAGGCTTGGCGCAGTGCCGCACAGCGCACCGTCGATGACGCAGAGATGCGCTACGTCGTTGTCCACTTGCACCGCCTGCTTGATCCCGACGATTTCACCCCGCGCCCTGATGCTGAAGATTGAGGGTAGCGCGATCTCACCGTCCTGAAGATTATCTGTTCACAGGCGGAATCTTAGCCCGAAAAAAACATTCCAGCTCCAGGCATCATCGCTGTTCAATGTGGTGGACAACCCATCAAAAAATACCTGATCGCCCGAATTGGGGTTGAAGACACTGCCGACATTGGTGCGATGATCGACGGCACCGCCGAAAATAACGCCCAGCGAGGGCGTGATGCTGTATAAAAGCGACGCTTCGCCCAAGCTGTGTAGCCCCCAGCCGCCGTCATCATCATCGATGGCGATGGTGAAGTCGCGGTCTACGCTCGGCCCGAAATTGGCGACATTATGCTCCGTTGAGCGCAATTCGCTCTCTTGGCGATAAACGCCCTCCGCCACCCGAAGCTTTGCCGTGAACCCGTCCCCCAGCGAAAATGTGATTCGCCCGTCCAGCCCAACTTCGAACATATCCTCGTTCAGGCTTTGCGCGCGGTCCTGGCCGAAACTAAAAGTGGAACTGCCCGACGTGCCGCTGCCCGCAATGCTGGCGAAATAGTCGCGGTCCCTATGCTCATATTGGGTATAGATATCGAGCTCGACTGTGCTGCCATCGCCGCCAGCGCCACCTAACCGCGACGACAGAACATCATAACTTCCTCCAAAACCGAATATGGTGAGATCTGATGAGGCCTCCCCCGACAGGCCGAACGGCGTGGCGATGCCCGAACTGCCCCCCGGCGACAAATCGCCATAGACACTACCCGATGTCACGCCCGACGCCGCCGTAACATCAAAGATGTTTCGGTTGTTGCCGATTGTGTTCGTCACAAAGCCATGGATGCGAACATGGTCGGCGGGCGCAGCCTCGATGACGATGCCGAACAAGGAGATAGGGCGCGGGGCGCTGCCTGCCGTCTGCTCTGGCGCGGTGCCTGATGGCCCATCGCGGAAAAAGCCAATGCCGGGGGCGGGAAGATGCTGCTCGCCATACCACAGTCTGAGGCCAAGGCCAGGCGTAGCGCGTTCGAGGGGGTCGCCACCATGGATGGCAGCGTTGATGGCCTCGGTTTCGCCAGGCGTCCACCCTCTAAGCGAAGTATCTCCATCTAGGTTCGGAGCGGGCGTCGCAGACGGTACCGTACCGTTCAAGACTCGCTCCGCTGGTTGCACGGTGGGCGCTGGCACGACCGCTTGTGGCGGCTGCGCGCCCTCAGTCGGACAATTTGTCGGCTGGCGCTCCTTGATTTCCCTCAACCGGACGTCAATGTGATGCTCTGCGCGTTGCACAAGGTCTGGATCAACTGCACTAAATGCGCCCGCCAACCTGCTGGCGTTAATTATCGACCGGCCCTCGCTGGCCAAGCGCGCGGCCTCTGCCCTGATGCGCTCCATCTCGCTCCTGTCGCACCGCTTTACGGCAAGGTCGTGCTGCTCCTTTAGGCGATCTGTCTCATGAGCTATCTGATTAAGCCGCTCGGTGGCGGTAGGCTCTGGCGGTGATGGGACTGGAGCCGGGGTCGGCGGGGTCTGGAGTGTCTCTGCTTCATCAATTTCATCAAGGATCGATTCGAGTGGTGGTTCGTCGATGATTGGCGGCTGTGCGCCCTCCGGCGGACAATTTGTCGGCTCGTGCGTATTGATGGCTGATATCGCAAGCAGCATTTGTACATCTGCGCGTCGAATTACTTCTGGATTGACGCTGCTGAATGCGCCCGCCAGCCTGCTTCTGGTAATAATCTGTCGGCCCTCGCTTGCAAATCGCTCAGCCTCGGCTCTGATACGCTCCATCTCTTCCCTGTCGCACCGCTGCGCGGCAGATTCATGCGCCCTATTGAGAGCTTGTAATACGGTACTAATATGTTCAAGCCGTTGCTCGGCGCTTTGCTCCGGCGGTGATGGGACTGGCTGCGGGGTTGGTGCATTCTGCCCACCCGCTGGGACCGCGACCATAGCAGTTGCCGCCATCAGGGCCGCCATCAGTGTGTTTTTGATCATCATCCCTCTCCCCCACATGTCAGGTCGGGACGGTTCTGGCTGCACCGCAAAGCCACCGCATGATGCAAATATACTATGCGCGCTGATTTATTTCAGAAATCCTTAGGCAGTGTTGACTAAGTGGAAGCGGGCGTGGCGCGAGCCGAATTTCGTTCTTGAACAGGAGGAAAGCGCAGCGCGTAGCGGGACTACGGGCAAGATTTCCGACACA
>JBBTFY010000088.1:0-5574 GCA_038041635.1 Pseudomonadota bacterium | reverse complement strand
TCGCTGGCAATGCGTATCGAGGGGCGCGGGCACATGGTGCTGACGGGCGGCACCAATGCCAATCCCAACGCGGTCATTGTGCTGGAACGGATAATATAGGGTCGCCGACCCCAAATGTTTATTGCGGTTCGACGATCAGCGTATTTCCATTTGCCCCAGTGACGCGCATCCGGCTGCCCTTCGCACTATCCGGCCCACGCACACTCCACACACTGTCGCCGACCTGCGCGCGCCCTTTGCCACCAACAATAGGGTCTGACACGGTAACTATTTCGCCGACCAATCGCGCCAGTCGGTCGTTGAGCATGGGGTCGTCGGTGACGATAGCGCTAGGGCGAAACCAGCGCCGCCCGACATAAGCCGAGGCGATAGCGATGACCGCGAAGCAAAGCAATTGTAGCTCGATAGTGATCGGGAAAAGGTAGGTGAGAATACCTGTGATGAGCGCGGCTAACCCCATGAACATCAAGAATACGCCGGGCACTATCATTTCGGCGATGCACAAAATGACGCCGACGGTCAGCCACGCAACATAGGGGGCGACGCTTGCACCGCTCATGACTTGGTTCCCAATGCTTCCTTGGCCAGCTCACCGATACCGCCCAATGTGCCCATCAACTGCGTTGCCTCAACGGGAAACAATATCGTTTTGGCGTTCGGCGATGTGGCAAATTGGCTGATTGCCTCGACATATTTTTGCGCGATGAAATAATTGATCGCCTGTGATCCTGATCCCGCAATGGCGGCGGATACCAATTGCGTCGCCTTTGCCTCTGCCTCTGCCTCGCGCTCGCGGGCTTCGGAATCGCGGAAAGCGGCTTCGCGCCGGCCCTCTGCTTGCAATATCTGGCCCTGCTTTTCGCCCTCGGCGCGCAGGATTTCCGCAGCGCGCAGCCCTTCGGCCTCCAAAATGACGGCGCGCTTTTCGCGCTCGGCCTTCATCTGGCGCGCCATGGCGTTGGAAATGTCGGCGGGCGGGCGGATGTCTTTTATTTCGACGCGGGTGATTTTGACACCCCATGGCTCCGTCGCGGCATCGACGACAGTGAGCAGCCGCCCGTTAATTTCGTCACGTTTCGAGAGTGTTTCATCAAGGTCCATCGACCCCATGACGGTGCGTAAATTGGTGGTCGTAATCTGCATGATCGCGAAATAGACGTCGCTGACCTCATAAGCGGCCTTGGCAGCGTCGAGCACTTGAAAGAACACCACCGCATCAACCCCGACCATCGCATTGTCGCGGGTGATGATTTCCTGCCCCGGAATGTCGAGCACTTGTTCCATCATATTGACCTTGCGGCCGACGCGTTCGAACACGGGCATGATGATGGTCAACCCCGACTGGGCGGTTTTGGTATAGCGACCAAAGCGTTCGATGGTGTAATTAAAGCCCTGCCTGACCATTTTGACACTGGCGAACAGGAACACGATGGCAAAAATCGCCACGAAAATTAACACACCACCCATAGCCGTCGCTCCCTCGTTCATATTGGCCCTCGCTCATATTGGAGTAGTTTAGCCGCTGTCACCGCCGTTGCAACCTTGCTGTCATACGGGCATAGAACAGCGATGAACCATCGTTTTTTTCATGCTGCGGCTATCGCGGCTCTTGGCATAGCTACGCCGGTGCTTGGTCAGTCGCTGGCCGATATCCCTGTAACCGAGGACGAATTACGCGGCCACATCGCTGTGCTGGCCAGCGACGATTTTGGTGGGCGCTTTCCTGGAACAGCGGGCGAGACCTTGAGCGCGCATTATATCGCGCGGGCGTGGGCGGTGGCGGGCTTTGTCGGCGGGGCTGATGCTACGGGTGGCTGGTATCAACCCGTCCCCTTGGTAGAAATGCGGGCGGGGGATAGCGAGGCGCGGTTTTGGAATGCCGAGGGCAGACCCATCGCGGTTCCAGATATATTGCTACGCGCACCAAGCGGTTTAGGTCAAATCAACGGCGCCCCGCTTATTTTTGTTGGCTTTGGTGTCGATGGCAGCGGTCAAGTGGTCGCCGATGTCGCTGGTAAAGTGGCGCTGGTGTTGGCGAACGACAGGCCCGGCGAAAATCCGCTGTCGGCCGCTGTGCGCCGCGAGGCCCTGATTGCCAAAGGTGCTGTGGCAATCCTTACGGTGTCGCCGCAGGGCGCGCCCTTTGGTCCGATTCGCCGATCCTATACCAATGCGCGGATGCAATTGGCTGGGCGCGTCAGCCGCGCACAGATAGAGGGGGTCATATCTTTCGAAGCAGCGCAGGCGCTGTTGCAGGCCAATGGAGTAAACCTATCTGAGGTAGTCAGCGCCGCCGCAGCCAACGATTATACGGGCCTTATCCTACCCGGCAAGGCCAGTTTGCGCGCCGTTACGGTGCGCCGCGATTTCAACAGCTATAACGTTGTTGCCCGTTTACCCGGGGCACGGGCGGGTAGCGGCACTGTTTTGGTAACGGGACATTGGGATCATCTGGGGATCTGCCGCCCCGAAGGCGCGCCGGACCGCATCTGTAACGGTGCGGTTGATAATGCCAGCGGTATTGCGGCGATGATAGCGGTGGCGCAGCGCGTAGCGGCTGGTCCACGCCCCGACCGCGATGTCATCATGATAGCAACCACAGCAGAGGAACAGGGGCTGCTGGGCGCCTATCATTTCGCCAGCAATCCAACGGTGCCGTTGCCGTCGATTGTGATTGCACTCAACATCGACACGGTAGCCGTTGCGCCGCGCGGCGTGGCGATGGCGATTGTAGGCCGTGGGACAACGCCGCTAACGGCCGAAGTGGACGCCGTAGCGGTTTCACTTCACCGCGAGCTAGATACGGATAATGATGCCAATGCCTTTGTTCGCAGGCAAGATGGCTGGGCGTTGACACAAGCTGGCGTTCCATCGGTGATGGCGGGCGGCGGCTTTACTGACACTGCTTATTTACAAGCCTTTATCAGCGGAAATTATCACACCCCCGCAGATGAAATGACCGATGCGGTGCAATTGGGCGGGGCGGCGGATGATGCGGACCTGCATATTGCGCTGGTGCGGCATTTCGCCAATCTGTCGTCGCACCCCGCTTCGCACGACCAAGATTGATCCGTAACGAAGCCGCTGGCATTTGTCTGCACCGTTGGTTACATGGGCCGCCACCTGATTGAGTCGCACTTGCGACTAAGAACCTGTTTGAAAGTGGCAACCCCATATGGAAATCCGCCTTGGCCTCACCTTTGACGATGTGCTGTTGCAACCTGCGGCATCAAGCGTGCTGCCTGGCGATGCTGACACATCGACGCAGTTGACGCGCGGCATCCGGCTGGCCATTCCCATCATTTCATCGGCGATGGATACGGTGACTGAGGCGCAGATGGCGATTGTTATGGCGCAACTCGGCGGTATTGGCGTGTTGCACCGCAACTTGTCGATCGAGGAACAGGCACAGGCGGTGCGGCAAGTGAAGCGCTATGTCGCGGGGATGGTGGTCAACCCGATTACGATTTCCCCCGATGCCACGTTGGCCGATGCACAGGCATTGATGGCCATCCATCATATTTCTGGCATTCCTGTGGTCGAAGATAATGGCCGGCTGTGCGGCATTTTGACGCACCGCGACGTCCGCTTTGCCGATAAGTCCGAGCAGCCTGTGCGCGAATTGATGACACACGACGCCATGGTCACTGTTCGCCCCGATGTTAGCGAGGCCGATGCACGGCGGCTGCTCCATCAACATCGCATCGAAAAATTGCTAGTGGTGGATGAGGATTATCGCTGTGTCGGGATGATTACCGTGCGCGATATGGAGCGCGCGGTCAGCTATCCCGACGCGACCAAGGATGACAGTGGGCGATTGCGCGTGGCCGCCGCCACGACGGTCGGCGAAAAGGGGTTGGCGCGGGCACAGGCGTTGCTTGACGCGGAATGCGACTGCCTAGTCATTGACACCGCGCATGGCCATTCGAGCATGGTTGCCGATGCGGTTCGCGAAGTGCGGCAAATGTCCAATACGGTGCAGATTGTTGCGGGCAATGTGGCCACTGCTGCCGCGACGCGCGCGCTGATCGATGCGGGGGCGGACTGTGTCAAGGTCGGCATCGGTCCGGGGTCTATCTGCACCACGCGGATCGTCGCCGGGGTTGGCGTTCCTCAATTGACGGCGGTGATGGATTGCGCCGAAGAAGCCGCAAAATCAGGCGTTCCCGTCATAGCCGATGGTGGCCTACGCACATCAGGTGACATCGCCAAGGCGCTGGCCGCTGGGGCAACCACAGTGATGCTCGGCTCGCTGCTCGCGGGGACCGAAGAAGCACCGGGCGAGACATTTCTGTATCAGGGCCGCGCTTATAAAAGCTATCGCGGTATGGGCAGCGTTGGCGCGATGGCGCGTGGCTCCGCTGATCGCTATTTCCAGCAGGACATCAAGGACCAGCTGAAACTGGTGCCAGAAGGGATTGAAGGCCGCGTCCCGTTCAAGGGGAGCGCACGTGAAGTGGTTCACCAGATGGTCGGCGGGGTCAAGGCTGCAATGGGCTATACTGGCGCTGCGACTCTGGAGGCATTCCGCGAGCGCGCAACATTTATGCAAATCACCAATGCCGGCCTGTCCGAAAGCCATGTTCACGACGTGACGATCACGCGTGAAGCCCCGAACTATCCGACGCGCTGAAGAACGAGAGCATGCACCCCGCCGCGCGTATCCAAACCACCGTTGAATTGCTCGATGCGATCATCACTGCGGCCCGTGAGGGCGGCGCAGCGGCGGACGTTGTCGCCACGCGTTTTTTCAAGGAACGGCGCTATGCAGGGTCGGGTGACCGACGCGCCATTCGTGCGCTGACATGGACCGCAATCCGCCGCTTTGGAGAGCGCCCGGCGTCGGGCCGCGCGGCAATGCTGGCTTTCGCAGACGCCGATGAAACATTGGCGGCGCATTTTACGGGTGAAGGCAAGGCTGCGGCAAAAATCGGGCATGGTGAACCACGTGCGGGCGGTGGTTTAATTCCTGCATGGTTGGCGAAGTACCTCGACCCACGCATTGATGAGCATGAGGTCGCAGCGATGCTCGAACGGGCGCCGCTCGATCTGCGCGTAAACCGCGAGCGCTGTGATGGCGTTGAATTACCTGTGGGTGAGGCATTGGCACCACCGCTCGACGGGTTACGCTTGCCCGCAGACACCAATGTTGCCCAGCACCCAGCGATGTTGGCGGGAGCGATAGAGGTGCAGGATGCGGGCAGTCAGTGGATTGTGGCTGCGTGCCGCGCACAATCGGGAATGACGGTCATCGATCTATGCGCCGGTGCGGGTGGCAAGACATTGGGCTTAGCCGCTGCGATGGGCAATAGCGGGCGGTTGATTGCCGCTGACACGGATCGCAACCGCCTGTCGCAACTTGGTCCGCGCGCGGTGCGCGGCGGTGCGACAAATATCGAAACTATGTTGATGAACCCGGGGCAAGAGCTAGTCGTGCTCGCCGAGTATAAAGGCAAAGCCAATGTCGTGCTGATCGACGCACCTTGTTCGGGCAGCGGCACATGGCGGCGCAACCCAGAGGCGCGCTGGCGGCTCACGCCCGATGACGTGGGACGCTCCGCCGAGGGGGCGCTC
>JBBTFY010000087.1:0-17756 GCA_038041635.1 Pseudomonadota bacterium | reverse complement strand
GCGCCATTTCCTTTCGGCGGGCTGAATTATGGTTCGGCTTTCTTCATGGCGACGGGTTTCCACGGATTTCACGTGCTGGTCGGGACGATCTTTCTGATCGTTTGCTTGATCCGTTCATATAAGGGGCATTTCACGCCGCAGCAGCATTTCGGGTTTGAAGCCGCCGCTTGGTATTGGCATTTCGTCGATGTCGTGTGGCTGTTCCTGTTCATGGTCGTTTATGTCTGGGGCGGCTGGGGCGCGCCCGTTCACGGCGGATAGTTTCCTGGATGGATGAACCACCATCATCAGAAGGGCAGCGCTCTCTATCAGAGTCTGCCCTTCTTGGTTTGTGCCCAGCATGCGGCGCGCGCGGCCTGTTCAGCGGCGTCGTGCGTTTTTCGGATAGGTGCGGCACATGCGGCCTCGATTATTCGTCCTATAATGTCGGCGATGGCCCGGCGGCGCTGCTCATCATGCTGGTCGGCGCGATTGTGGTGACGGGCGCGGTCAGCCTGCAATTGTCACAGCATCCGCCGTTCTGGGTGCATATATTGCTGTGGGTGCCGATCTCGACTGCACTGGTCGTCGGCCTGTTGCGCGTGGCCAAGGCGGCGTTGTTGATTACCGAACATCGCCGTCAGGCGCGCGATGGGCGAAAAGAGAAATGAAGCGTCTGCCCATCCTCGCAACCATTGTTGTCATTGCGGCGATAGCGGTGATGATTCGCCTCGGGTTCTGGCAGTTAGACCGCAAGGTGGAAAAGGAAGGGCTGCTCGCCCGCTATGAAAGCGCACTCAGCCAGAGCGCGCCCGTCGTTTGGCCCCGCGATGCGGCGCAAAGGGCGGCTGCGCGCTATCGTCGCAGCATCTTTGTCTGTGTACAGGTTACGGGCCGATCAGCCGTGGCGGGTCGCAATACCAATGACGACGCGGGCTGGGCGCATATCGCGAATTGCAAGGGACAGGGTGGCGGACGTGCAGAGGTCGTGCTGGGCTGGGGGAGCGAACCTGCGTCACCACGCTGGACTGGCGGCACGGTGGGTGGGATATTTATACAAAGCGGGACATATGGGGCGCGGCTAGTCGCTGACCCACCACAGGCCGGGCTAGCGGCGAATGCACGGCCCGACCCGCATAGCTTGCCCAACAATCATCTGCTCTATGCGATCCAATGGTTCCTGTTCGCACTGTCGGCGGGGGTAATATATGTGCTGGCGCTGCGATGGCGGTGGCGCGACGCGCTTCCATCTTGAACGTTCTAACTCAATATTTTTATCTCGCCGTGATTTCCGAGGCGTTGCATATTCCATGTAACTCGAAATCACTCTAGGCGTTTTTCACCATGCTTTACCAATCCACACGCGGCTGCGCGCCGCACATTGATTTCCGCAGCGCAACGCTGGCTGGACTTGCGCCCGATGGTGGCCTCTATCTGCCGCAAAACTGGCCACGTTTTAGCGAGGCGGACATCGCCGATTTGGCCGGGTGCGATTATGCTGAAACGGCGGCGCGGGTGCTGGCACCCTTTGTCGGTGATTGCCTTTCGGGTGCGGAACTGCGCGACCTGACGCGCGCTGCTTATGGCGCATTCTCGCACGATGCGGTGACGCCGCTGGTTCAATTGAATGAACGCAATTGGCTGCTGGAACTGTTCCATGGCCCGACATTGGCGTTCAAGGATGTGGCGCTGCAACTGCTTGGGCATTTGTTCGAACGCTTCCTGACCGGCACCAACACCCATCTCACCATCGTTGGCGCGACATCGGGTGATACCGGTTCGGCGGCGATCAACGCGGTTGCCAACCGCGCGCAAATCTCCATCGTCATGCTCCACCCAAAGGGCCGCGTGTCGGATGTGCAGCGCCGCCAAATGACGACGGTGCTGGCCGAAAATGTTCATAATGTCGCCATCGACGGCAGTTTCGACGATGCGCAGGCGATGGTCAAACGCATGTTTGCCGACGAGCTTGTGACGGGCCAGCGGACCTTATCGGCGGTCAATTCGATCAATTGGGCGCGGCTTGCGGCGCAAGTCGTCTATTATTTCTATGCCGCCGTTCGGCTTGGTGCGCCGCAGCGACAGGTCGCGTTCAGTGTTCCGACCGGCAATTTTGGCGATGTATTTGCAGGGCATGTAGCTGCGCAAGTGGGTCTGCCCATCGCACGGTTGATTGTTGCTACCAACGTCAACGACATATTGCACCGCGCGCTCAGCACAGGCGATTATAGCGCGAGCATGGTCGTGCCAACCGCTACGCCGAGCATGGACATACAGGTCAGCTCGAACTTTGAACGGCTGTTGTTCGATGTCGGTGGGCGTGATGGCGCGGCGTTGGCGGCACAGATGCGTGGGTTCGAGGCTGCGCGCACGATGCAGTTGACCAACAGCCAGCGGACAAGCGCAGCGCGGCTGATGACCAGCGCGCGGATTGATGGCGAGGCGATGGGGCAAGCGATGCTCTGGGCGTGGGACCATGCGGGGCAGCTCATCGACCCGCATACGGCGGTTGCCCTGTCGGCAGCTATTTCGGCAGCGCGGGACTCCATGCTCGACCCCGCGATACCAATTGTGACGCTGGCGACGGCGCACCCAGCCAAGTTTGGCGATGCGGTCATGGCTGCGACGGGCCAGAACTCCGCGCTTCCCGCACGACTTGGCAATCTGTTCGATCGCGAGGAACGCTGCACGCATTTGCCCGGTGATTATGGTGCGGTGCGCGATTTCGTGCTGGCGGCTACGGCGTCATGACCCACCGCACACCATTGGCCACGCTTTCAGGGGCGGCGTGGGACGATTTTGGACTGATCGACAGCGGCGATGGCTATAAGTTCGAACGCTATGGCCCATACCGTTTCATTCGGCCCGAACCACAGGCATTATGGGCACCTGCGTTAGAGGAATGGGATGGTGATGCGCGCTTTGTCCCCGCGTCTGACGAGGATGGCGGAGGGCGCTGGGAGTATGACCGCGACGTGCCGCGCGAGGGCTGGCCATTGGTGTGGGATGATGTGACGTTCAATGCGCACTGCACCCCTTTTCGCCATCTTGGTTTTTTCCCTGACATGGTGCCTGTGTGGCAATGGTTGCGCAGTAAAATCAATGGTTTAGATGGCGCGCAATTTCTCAATCTGTTCGGCTATACGGGGGTCGGCAGCCTCGCGCTCGCCAAGTCCGGTGCCAATGTCGTCCATGTCGATGCGTCGAAAAAAGCGGTGGCGCAGGCACGGGAAAATGCCGTTCTGTCGGGCATGGCCGATGCGCCGATCCGCTGGATTATTGACGATGCGGTCAAATTCACCGCGCGCGAAGTGCGTCGCGGACGGCGCTATGATGCGATCCTGCTCGACCCACCAAAGTTCGGACGCGGCCCCGATGGCGAGATGTGGCGGCTGGAGGAGCATCTGCCGGGCCTGATTGCGGATTGTGCCAAGCTGCTCGATGATCAGTCACGCTGTTTGTTCCTGACCGTCTATGCGGTGCGGATGTCTGCACTGGCCTTGCGCGAAATGTTGGCCCAGGCGTTTGCCGAGCATGGCGGGACGATTGAGGCGGGTGAGCTGGCGATTGTCGAGGAAGTTCGCGGACTGGAACTGCCTACCGCTATCTGGGCAAGGTGGAGTAAGTAATTTTGAATTATTTCGTCATTGCGAGCGGAGCGAAGCAATCCAGAGCGGGCGCGCTCAACGCTGGATTGCCGCGTCGCCTTCGTCTCCTCGCAATGACGATTCGAAATAAGTCGCGCTAAACCTCGCGCGCCGCACGCAGCGCTGCCCCAGCAGCAAAGGGCGTGATCGCCACCAGCAATAGCGATGCCGCGCCGAGGAACAGCATCGCGCTGTTGCCAATCGGCTGGATCGAACCCGCGCCGAATATCAGGATCGGGACAGCGAGCGGTAGCATCAACAGACCGCCAAGCGCACCGCTGCGCTGTTGGCCCAACGTCACCGCCGCGATGGTGACCGATAGGCTGGCAAGTCCGGGGATGCCGATGGCAAGGCCGATGGCGAGCCGCGCGAGCGTTTCGCCCGACAGGCCCAGCAAGGCGGCGGCGGGCAGTGTGGAGAGCAATAGTGGCACACCAAAACCGACCATATGTGCCAATGCCTTGGCCGCCGCGACGCCTTCGTCGCTGATCCCGCGCAATGCCAATTGGTCGAGCGTGCCGCTGGCGCTATCGGGCGCAAACAGCCGTTCGATGGGCAATAGCGCCGCGAGCAGCGCCGCTATCCATAAAACCCCTGCGCCCGTGCGCGCCAGCAGTGCGCTGTCGGGGCCAACCGCGAACGGGTAAAGCGTCGCCACCAGCAGGAAGAATGCGACGGGCAGCCACCAGCTTCCGCTCGACCATTCGCGCGCCAAATCGCGGCGGATGAGGGCGGCCCATACATTCATGCGCTGACTTTATTTTCCGGGATTTCCGGGTCGTGAATTGATCCCAATCCACTCGAAATCCCTATATAATCCGAGAGAGCGAGCGTCTGCATATCCGCCAATGTTAGCGGCTGGTGCGAGGCGATGAGCGCGCAGCCGCCACCCGCGCGGTGCGTCTCAATCAGCGCCTCTAGCATCGTCACGCCGCTATGGTCGAGGCCGTTTGACGGCTCGTCGAGCAACCAGATCGGCGCATTTTGCACCAGCAGCCTTGCCAGCGCCGCCCGCTTGCGCTGTCCGGTCGAAAAATAGCGCATCGGAACGTCGGCCAGTGCTGCCATGCCAACGGCATCGAGCGCTGCATCCACACCCGATTGGCCATCGACTTGCCCCCAAAAGCCAAGCGCGCCCTTTAATGTCCGATCGCGATCGAGCGCTGGATTTTCATCGAGCAGCGCGACCCCGCCATCGCACGCCACGCTGCCCGCCATCGCGGGGAGCAGTCCGGCGATGATCCGCAGCAGGCTCGATTTGCCGATACCGTTCGCGCCGATGATGTGCAGCACGCCGCCCGCCTCCAGCGAAAAATCAACCCCGCGCCATAGCAAGCGCTCCCCGCGTTTACACGCCAGTCCTTGCGCGACAAGCAATGCGCCGCTCACGCGCAGCGCCCCCAAAGCGGGTCGTGGTGTGAAGGGGATAGATGCGGCATAGACAGTCTTTATAATCACTCCGTTCGCCCTGAGGAGCCGCTGAGTTTGACGAAGCGGCGTCTCGAAGGGGCAGTGCTTCGAGACGTGCCTTCGCTTTCGCTCAGCCCCTCCCCAGCACGAACGGACTTGGGGTGACTTGACGTCTTCGCCTTCTAGACGCACGGAGCATTGCGGCAAGGGGGTAGGACAGGGTGATGGTCAAAAAACTGGACGAAGCAGAACGAGCGGCGCTGTTGGCCTCGCATCCGGCATGGACGCATGACCCAGAACGTGATGCGATCACCCGCACCTTCACCTTTGCCGATTTCAGCGCCGCCTTTGCCTTTATGACGCGCGTGGCGATGTTGGCCGAGAGCATGGATCATCACCCCGAATGGTCGAACATCTATAACCGCGTCACCATCACGCTAACGACACATGACGCCGATGGCTTGTCGGTGCGTGACGGTGCGATGGTCGCGGCGATAGAGGCTTTAGTCTGACGCGGCGTCGCGGCCAAACAGCCCGCCACGGCGCAGCAAGCCTGGTGCCCAGCGCGAGAGGAAGGCGAGGCGCTTGGCGGTCTTGCCCACCGGCCAGAACAGGCGCTTGGCATTGTGCGCGGCGTCCCACACCGCTTCGGCAACGCGTTCAACGGGGGTGAACTCCAACCCCGCTTCCTGAACCGATTCGCGGATCGTGCGGTTCGACCCCGAACTTGTGCCCATCAATAACGGCGTGTCGATAAAGCCGGGCATGATCGCGCGTACTTTGATGCCATGTTCGCGCCATTCCTGATCGAGCGATTCGGTGATCGCGCGCACGCCAAATTTGGTCGCCGAGTAAGCGGACATGCCGGGGCCAGCATAGAGGCCAGCGGCGGACGATGTGTTGATCAGCGCCGCGCCCGGCCCTGCGGCCTTGAGGTAGGGCAGCGCCGCCTGCGCGCCCCAGAATACACCGAGCAGGTTGATGTCGAACAGCCGTTCGATGTCATCCGGTTTGGCCACGTCGATGGGTCCGCCCGCCGCAATCCCGGCGTTGTTGAATAATATGTCAATCCGCCCGCCCGTCTTTGCGGCAAAGTCGCCGAGCGCCACATCCCATGCCGCGCGGTCGCGCACATCCAATTTATGACAGCTCGACAGTCCAGCAGGGAGCATTGCTGCGGTTTCCGCCATCCCCGCTTCGTTGACATCGGCGAGGCCGACCATCCAGCCGCGCCCTGCAAAGTGGCGTGCGGTGGCGCGGCCAATGCCGCTGCCGCCTCCGGTAATGAAAATTGCTTTGCATGTGCTGGTCATTATCAACGTCTCCCTTGGTTCCACTCGGCCCGAATGTGCACCGGAAATCAAGCGTTACTTTCATCCATGTCATTATCTTGGGCTTGGCAAACGGCGTTCAGGTGCGCTAATTATCGGGACATGCTCCGTTCATTCCTCTTTGCCATACTCGCGTTCCTCGTCACCGCGCCGGCCAGTGCCGAGGTTGTCGTCACCTTTTGGAGTCACGACCGCGACCAAAATTACCAGCACGCCTTCTTGACGATGCGCGGGCGAATCGACGCGAGCGGCGAAGCGGTGGACACCAATATCGGCTTTACCGCGCAAATGGCGTCGCCGCTGGTGCTGCTCGGCTCGGTCGCGGGGCGGATGGAGGTGCTATCGCCGGGCTATGTCGCGCGCGCAACGTCGCGGCCGCATTTTGCGCTCCGCCTCAACGATGCGCAATATGCGCGGCTGACCGCGTTCATCGCCTCGTGGCGGGGGCAGCGCAGCGGCTATAACCTCAATCGCCGCAATTGCGTGCATTTCATCATGGAAGCGGCGGCGACATTTGGCCTTGAAGTCAATCGTCGCAGCGCTTTTTTCCGCGCGCCTGGCGATTTTTTGAACGAGGTGATGCGGCTCAACCCGACGCTCGTGCAAGTTACACGATAGCATATGATGACCCTAAGTTAATTCGCATCGTCATTGCGAGGAGGGCCGAACTCGTTTCGGGCCGACGCGGCAATCCAGGGCAGGAGCGCACAACACTGGATTGCTTCGCTGCGCTCGCAATGACGGCTCATGTGCTTCCAATGTAGGGTCCTGGCCCTAAAGCGCCGGATTATCGTAGGCGTGCCAGGTAAAGATGGCGAGCGCCCCGCGATGCGGCCGCCATGCTTCGGCCAAGGCGCGCGTTTCCTTTTCATTCGGGCGGGCGGGAAGCTGTTTGATCCGCCCCAGCCCCTCCTGCACCGCTAAATCACCAGCTGGCCAGATGTCGGTGCGTCCTTCGGCAAACAGCAAATAAATCTCCGCCGACCAACGGCCAATCCCTTTGACCCGCGTAAGCAGGGCAATCGCTTCCTCGTCATCTTGCGGCAGTGATTCCAGCACCAATTCGCCCGACAGGATCAGGTCGGCCAGGCTGCGGGCATAGCCCTGTTTCTGGCGCGACAAGCCGCATGCGCGCAATTCGTCGAACGACGCGGCGATCAGCGCGGGCGCGGGGCAGGCGGGGCCCAGCAGCGCCTCCAGCTTGGCCCACACCGAAGCGGCCGCCGCGACGCTGACCTGTTGGCCGACGATGGTGCGCAACATGGTGGCATAGCCGCGCGCGCGGATGCGCGGCTCGGGGTAGCTGACGGCGGCGAGCGCACGGGCGATGTCGGTGTCCTTGGCCGCGACCGCATCGAGCGCCGCCTTCAATTGCTGTGCTGTCAAACCCATCGTGATTTCCCTAACTCTTGATTCGCGGCGTCTCTCCCCGCATAGGCGCGGCTCGCGCGGGGCTGGTCATCCCGTTTCTTGCGCGCAAAGGCTTAATAGGACAAATGAATATGGCAAATTTGGTGGTTATTTCCCGTGATGGCAGCGAACGCACGATAGAGGGCGACAGTGCATTGAGCGTCATGGAAAATATCCGCGACGCCGGTTTTGACGAATTGCTGGCGCTGTGCGGCGGGTGCTGTTCGTGCGCGACCTGCCACGTCATCGTCGACCCCGCCTTTGCCCACGCCTTGCCACCGCTTAGCGAGGATGAGGATGACCTGCTCGACAGCAGCGCGCATCGCGGCCCCACGTCGCGCCTGTCGTGCCAATTGCCATTCAGCGATGCGCTTGATGGGTTGCGCGTCACGATAGCGCCAGAAGACTGATAGCGCGGATTACCCCCGCGCTGCCGCCGCTGCATAGAGCGCAATCGCCGCCGCATTCGACACGTTGAGGCTCTCCATCCTCGGGCTGATCGGCAGCCGCGCCAGTTGGTCGCAATGCTCGCCGGTGTTGTGGCGCATCCCCGCGCCCTCCGCGCCTAGCACCAGTGCGGGGCGCACCTTGGCCAGTGCGGTGCCAATCGTGTCGCGCGCATCGCCGGAGAGGCCGATCCGCCAATAATCGCCCTCGGCCAGTTCATCGAGCGCACGGCTTAGGTTGACGACGCGCACCCATGGCACAATCTCCAGCGCCCCTGATGCGGCGCGGGCAATGGTGCCGCTCTCGGGCGGGCTGTGGCGGTCCTGCGTCACAATCGCCACTGCATCAAACGCGGCGGCTGATCGCAAGATCGCGCCGATATTTTGCGGGTCGGTCACTTGGTCGAGCACCACGATCGGCCGCCTGTCCTCCTGCGGCTGGCTCAGGAAATCGCTGAGCCAGCGGTCGGGCAAGGCTTCCGCCTCGATCACCAGCCCCTGATGCGGCGACCCCGGCGAAACCATCATCGCCATTTCGGCGGGCGATGACGGGGTGATCGGCAGCGATGGCGGCACGTCAATCGTCGCCAAAGCCTCTCGCGTCCCCCACATTTTAGTGATGACGCGCTCCTCATTGGCCAGCGCTGCGATGACGGCGTGGCGGCCCCAAATGCGGACGGCTTTGGATGACGGGGCACCCCGATGTGGTTTTTTGCTCATAACTTTGCTCTTTTCCATGGGAATGCCCGCCCTTTTCCACGGGAATGATTGACACACAAGCACCCATTCGCCATGGGACCGCCTTTCCCGCCGTGCAGCGGCTAACCGCGCTGCACCGATGGCCCGGATAAGGGCTGTCGGGATGTTTTGGGGACAGGTGGCCGAGTGGTTAAAGGCAGCAGACTGTAAATCTGCCCGACGTTGTCGTACGCTGGTTCGAATCCAGCCCTGTCCACCACCCTTGTTGCGGTTAGCCTGCTATTTCTGAACTGCTAATAGATTGCCTAGTCAATCATCGCCAGTTGTCATCGGGTAGATTACATCCCAGATATAAATCATGGACATGATCTTCGCGCATTCGATTGTCGGTTCTGTTGAGTCGGATTGGGAGTCGCTTGCCGATCATCTGGCCTTGGTTGGGCAGATGGCAGCGCGATTTGCCGGGCGCTTCGGGGCGGATGTGCTGGGCGATGTCGCGGGGCGGCTGCATGATATTGGCAAGATGTCGGCGGCGTTTCAGGGCTATATCAGGGGCAACGGCGCGCTCAAAGGGCCGGATCATGCGACTGCGGGGGCAAAGGAGGCGGTTGCGCTCTACGGGCCGCATCTCGGTCGCATCCTCGCCTATTGCGTCGCGGGGCACCATGCCGGTCTGGCCGATGGTGGCAATGAACATGTCCCGGGGACGCTTTCGCATCGATTGCTCACCAAGGAGATTGAGCGTTATGATGGATGGGAAGCCCATGTCGGGATGCTCCCTGAAAAATCCGCTATTGGGGTGCCAGCACCGCTGATGGCGATAAGCCAGTATAAAGGTTTTGAACGGGCCTTCTTCATAAGGATGCTGTTTTCCGCGCTGGTCGATGCGGATTTTCTGGCGACCGAGCATTTCTATGCGCTGGCCAAGCCCGATGGCGAGCAGGTCAGGCGCGGCTTCGTCAACAGTCTGGAAACGCTGCGGGATCGGCTAGACGCAAAACTTGCCGACAAGGCCAGCACCGATACCGAGGTAAACCGCCTGCGTGGCCAGATCCTCACCCATGTTCGTGCGCAGGCCAGCCAGCCTCCCGGCCTGTTCTCGCTCACCGTGCCGACGGGCGGCGGCAAGACGCTGACCAGCCTGGCCTTTGCGCTCGATCATGCAATTGCCCATGGGTTGGACCGGATCGTCTATGTCATCCCCTATACTTCGATCATCGAGCAGACCGCGCAAGTGTTCCGTGGTGCCCTAGGCGACGAAGGCGATGTGCTTGAACATCACAGCGCGGTAGAATGGGATCCCAAGGGCGCTGAGCAGGACGATGACGAAGGCAAGGAAGGGCTGAAGAAACTGCGCCGCGATGCTGAAAACTGGGACGTGCGGATCGTCGTCACCACATCGGTGCAATTCTTCGAAAGCCTGTTCGCGTCGCGCACCTCTGCCTGTCGCAAGCTGCATAATCTGGCGAAGAGCGTGATCATATTGGACGAGGCGCAAACCCTGCCGCTGGCGCTGCTGCGCCCCTGCATGGCGGCGATCGAAACGCTGGCGGCGGGTTACGGGACCAGCGTGGTGCTATGCACCGCGACCCAGCCTGCGCTCAGCAAGCAGGACGGGTTTGACCGGGGGCTGGAGAATGTCCGCGAACTCGCCCCCGATCCGCAGCATCTCTATACGCAACTGAAACGGGTGCGGGTGGAGATCGCGCCGGAACCGGTGAGCGATGATGCGCTGGCGGCGCAACTGCGCGCGCAGGATCAGCTACTGTGCATCGTCAACAGCCGCGACCATGCCCGCGACCTGTTTGGCCGGATTAAGGATGCGCCGGGTGCGCGGCATTTGACCACACTGATGTGCCCGCTGCATCGCCGCGCAGCACTGGCGGAAATCAGGCGGGATTTGACGGACAAGAAACCCGTTCGCCTGATTGCCACCTCACTGATCGAGGCCGGGGTGGACGTCGATTTCCCCACCGTCTGGCGCGCGATGACCGGGCTGGACAGCATCGCGCAGGCGGCGGGGCGGTGCAATCGCGAGGGGTTGCGGGACGAAGGTGTGGTCCATGTCTTTACGCCGGCTGAAAAGGCATCGACAGAAATGGAGCAATTCGCTTCGGCAACCCGTGAAGTCCTGCGCACACATGGCGGTGATCCGCTCGGGCTTGAGGCGATCAGAGGCTATTTCCGTCAGGTCTATTGGTCAAAGGGGCCGGAGCAACTCGATGCGAAAAGGCTGGGCGACAAGCCCAACCAGACGCGGGGCATATTGAGCGCCATCGAAGAAACGGCCCGCGCGCTCAACTTCCCCTTCGCGCAAATCGCCAGCGCATTCCGGTTTATCGAAGATGTGATGCAGCCGGTGATTGTGCCGTATCAAGCTGCAGGCCAGCGGGAATCGGTTGAAAGTCTGGTGAACAGCTTGCGTTATGTCGAACGTCCCGGCGCGATTGCGCGCAAGCTGGCGCTCTATTCAGTGCCGGTGCCGCGCAATAAATGCGCTGAACTGATCGCATCTGGCGCGGCCCGATACGTGGAGCCGGACAAATTCGCCGATCAATTCGTGCTTCTCGAAAATGCCGAATTATATTCCAGCCAAAGTGGATTGAATTGGCAAGATACAACTTTCCGATCAAGCGAGAGCAACATAATAAGCTAGCCCAACAGGAGCCACCGCATGTCATTCGGCATAAAACTTCACATATGGGGCGACCACGCCTGTTTCACCCGTGCCGAACTTAAGGTTGAGCGGGTTTCCTATGATGTGATGACGCCGTCCGCCGCGCGCGGCATATTGGAGGCGATCCACTGGAAGCCGGCGATCCTATGGGTGGTGGATGCGATCCATGTGCTCCAGCCGATCCGCTTCACCTCCATCCGCCGCAATGAAGTGGGCGCGAAGATTCCGGCGGGGTCGGTGAAATCAGCGATGAACCGGGGGGATACCAATGGCCTTGGGCTGGCGGTGGATGAAAATCGCCAGCAGCGCGCCGCCACCGTGCTGGTAAAGCCCGCCTATGTAATCGAAGCGCATTTTGAACTGACCGATGCGGCGGGCGAGGGCGATACGGCGGCCAAGCACATCGCCATGTTCAACCGGCGCGCAGGCTCGGGGCAGTGTTTCCACCGGCCCTATCTGGGCACCCGCGAATTCGCCGCGCATTTTGAGCTGGTGGAGGGGGATTTACCGGACAGCGATCTGCCGCATGACCAGCGCAACCGCGATCTGGGCTGGATGCTGCATGATATTGACCATGCCAACGATCACACGCCGTATTTCTTCCGCGCGGCTTTGGTCGATGGCGTGATGGCCGTGCCGCCGCTGGACAGCGAGGATGTGATCGCATGACGATCCTTCAGGCGCTGAACAGCTATTATGATCGCATGGCTGCGCGGGGGGAGGTTGCTCCAACTGGATATTCGGTTGGGCAAATCCACTATGAAATTTTACTGTCGCCTGATGGCGAGATTGCGGACGTCAATGATATTCGAGACACTTCAGGCAAGAAGCCTGTTCTCAGAAAACTGGCAGTACCCACAGGGGAGAGATCAAGGCAAATTCTCGCCAAGCGCTTGTGGGACAACAGCGCATACGTTTTGGGTGTGACAACCAAGGATGATAACCGCCTTGCTCAAAAGCATGAAGCATTCAAGGCCGTTCACTCCGCCTTGCTTGCAGATACGGAAGATACTGGCCTTCTTGCTTTGAGGCGTTTCCTCGAACGCTGGAAGCCAGAGCATTTTGAAATCAGTCCACATCTCAAGGACGAGATGAAGGACACTGATTTTGTTTTCCGCCTCGACGGTGAGAGGCAATTCATACATGACCGCCCTGCGGCGCGCGCCATGATAGCTGCTGAACAAAGCGAAGGTGGTGACGATTTTTGTCTGGTCACGGGGCAACGGAGTACAGCCGCAAGACTGCATTTTCTTATCAAGGGCGTGGCTGGCCCCCCAAGTCCGGGCGCAAGGATCGTTTCCTTCAACGATGACGCATTTGAATCATATGGCAAAAAGCAGGGCGCTAACTCTCCAATCTCTGAAGACGTAGCGGTTCGTTATAGCGCGGCGCTAAATGCACTCCTTGAAATGGGCAAAGGCCATCGCGTCCAAATCGGCGATGCGACCACAGTGTTTTGGGCAGATGCAAACGGTGCCGGGGGCGAGACTGCTGCCGAGGCGGCGGATGAATGGGCGGCGCATTTTGTTGATCCCCCTACGGACAGAGAGGAAGCGGCCAAGATCAGACCGCAATTGGAGGCGGTGGCAAAAGGCCGCCCCGTGTCTGATCTGAATCCAAGTCTTGATGCTGCCACGCGATTTTATATCCTTGGGCTTGTTAAACCTAACAAAGCCCGCCTTTCCGTGCGCTTCTGGTATGACGGCACCTTCGGCGATCTGGAACAGCGCATCCACGAACACTGGCAGGATATGGCAATCACACCGCCGCCCAAGGTGTGGCCGCCATCGGCCTGGCACCTGCTGATCGAAAGTGCCGCGCAGCACAAAAGCGAGAATATCCCGCCATTGCTCGGCGGCGAACTGATGCGGGCGATCCTGAACGGCACCCGCTATCCGCGCAGCCTGATGTCCGCAATCCTGATCCGCATCCGCGCGGAACAGGGCGAAGTCAGCCCCATGCGCGCCGCCATTTTGCGCGGCATTCTGGCCCGTGATTACAGACTTGGATTTGAACAGAAGGAGGTGCCCGTGGCGCTCGATGAACAGGACACAACCCCCGCCTATCGGCTGGGCCGCTGGTTTGCCGAACTGGAGGCGATTCAGCAACACGCCCTGCCGGGGCTGAACGCGACGATCCGGGACCGCTTCTATGGCTCAGCCTCATCTGCGCCTGCGCGCACTTTCCCGGTGCTGATCCGTAACGCGATGAATCACCTCGCCACCTTGCGTAAAGAGGGCAAGGCGGGCGGCCATGAAAAACGGCTGGAGGCGATTATCGCAGGCGTGGACCACGGCCTGCCGCGCTCGCTCCGCATCGAAGATCAGGCGCGCTTTGCCATCGGCTATTACCACCAGCGCGCCGAACGCTTCACCAAATCCACCGACACCAACGAAACCGCCCAAGGCGAGGAGACCGCATCATGACCAACCAGCCTATCGCCAACCGCTATGATTTCGTGCTCTTCTTCGATGTCACCAACGGCAATCCCAACGGCGATCCCGACGCCGGAAACCTGCCGCGCGTCGATCCTGAAACCAATCAGGGATTGGTGACGGACGTTTGTTTGAAACGCAAAGTGCGCAACTATGTCGCCCTCGCTAATGATCAGGTGGCGGGGCATGAAATCTATGTCGGCGAACGTGCCATCCTCAACCTTCAGAACAAGAAGGCGTGGGATGCGGTGCTGCCCGAAGTGACCAAGGCGGAGGAGCTGAAAAAACTCCCCAAGGACGAGGCCAAGGCCCGCGAACTGACCGCGTGGATGTGCGCCAATTTCTTTGACGTGCGCACATTTGGCGCCGTGATGAGCACCGGCGTAAACTGCGGTCAGGTGCGGGGGCCAGTGCAATTCACCTTCGCCCGTTCGCTGGAGCCGGTCATGCCTTTGGAAATATCGATCACCCGCATGGCCGCGACCACCGAAAAGGACGCCGAGGAAAAGGGCGACATCCGCACCATGGGCCGCAAACATATCGTCCCCTATGGTCTCTACCGCGCCCACGGTTTCATCTCCGCCCCGCTCGCCCAAGGCAGCAAGGGCACGGGCTTTTCGGAAGACGACCTGGCGCTGCTCTGGGAAGCGCTTGGCAATATGTTCGACCATGATCGCTCAGCTGCGCGCGGTGAAATGTCCAAGCGCCGCCTGATCGTGTTCAAGCACGAAAACCGCATGGGCAACGCCCCGGCGCATCAGCTGTTCGATCGGGTGACAGTGGGCCGCGTTTACAATGGCGAGACCCTGCCCGTCGGCGATCAGCGGACCCACAACTATCCCCCCGCCCGTGCATTCAGCGATTATGCGGTGATGGTGGACAGTGCGAACCTGCCAGCGGGAGTGGAAATACTCGACCTGTAGGAGCCGCATATTGGCGACGCCCATTCTTGTGACCATTCGAGATCAGATTGCGTGGAGCTACGCGAATCTGGCTCGGTCCCATGCTGCATTATCGGCAGGGCGAACAAAATATGTGACAACCGATCACATGATCCGGGCAAAGCTGTTCAAGGGGCTGCGCACAGGCGAGATGGCAATCGGGTCTATCTACGATGATGAAAGGCTCAAATATCTTGCTGACCGGGCCTGTGTTTATTGCGGAGATATGGACAGGCTGAGCGTCGATCACATCATCGCCAGAGTGCTTGGTGGCAACGATGATGGAGCCAATCTCGTTCTCGCCTGTCGGTCATGTAACAGTTCCAAGGGGGATTTGGACCTTCTCGAATGGTTTGAAAAACGCAGAGCTTTTCCGTCGCTGATGGTGCTGCGGCGATACATCAAGCTGGTGGCAATATATTGCGAACAAAGGTCATTGTTGGATCGCAATTTGGAGGCATTGCCTGATGATCTTCCATTCGAGGTGAAACGGCTTTCCCACTTATTCCCTGCCCTTGGCGAATTGCGCTTATGAACCCTCTTTCGCCACCACCTGATGCCAGTGCAGAAGACCTGCTGCTGCCGATTTCCGCGCTTCAGCACTATCTGTTCTGCCCGCGCCAATGCGCGCTGATCCATGTCGAGCGATTGTGGGCGGAAAATGCGGCGACGGCCGAAGGGCGCATCCTGCATGAAAAGGCGGATAGCGGCAAAGCGGATCGGCGCGGCGGGTTGCAGACGCTGCGCTCCGTCCAGTTGCGCTCCTTTGCGCTGGGCGTCGCCGGTGTGGCCGATGTTGTCGAGAAACGCGGCGATGCTTTGACCCCGGTGGAATATAAGCGCGGCAAGCCCAAGGCCCACCGCGCGGACGAGGTGCAGCTTTGCGCGCAGGCGCTGTGTCTTGAGGAAATGTTCGGCGTGGCCGTGCCCGAAGGCGTGCTGTTCTATGGTGCAGTCCGGCGGCGACACCCGGTGGCGATTGATGCGGAACTGCGCGCGCTCACCACACAGGTTGCGCGCGATGCCCGCGATATGGTGCGCGCTGGCCACACACCTCCGCCTGTCTGGGCCGCCAAGCTATGCGGGGCCTGCTCAATGGCAGAGCTATGCCGCCCCAAGCGCATGATGAACCCGCCGGACGTTTCAAAATGGCTGGCCAGGATGATAGAAAGCTAACCACTCATGCGCCGACACCTCAACACCATCTATGTCACATCCGAAGGGGCCTATTGCCGTAAGGATGGCGCGAACATCGTGGTCGAGGTGGACAAGCAGGAACGCGGCCGCGCGCCAATCCACGTCATCGGCGGGCTGGTCTGCCTAGGCCGCGCCTCGATCTCGCCCTCGCTGATGAACGCGTGCGCGGAGGCTGGCGTCACCATATCTTTCCTCACTGAGCATGGCCGCTTTCTGGCCCGCGTCGAAGGCCCGCGCAGCGGCAATGTCCTGGTGCGCCGCACGCAACACCGCACGGCGGACGATCCGGCAAAATCGCTGGTCATTGCCAAAGGAGTGGTCGCGGCGAAGCTCGCCAATCAGCGTACGGTCATGCGGCGGGCCCTGCGTGACTACGGCGATGCAGGCTCCCTCGCCGATGCCGAAATGCGCATCACCCATGTCGCCCGCCGCGCGCTGGTCGCCACTGACATAGATATTTTGCGGGGGTGTGAGGGCGAAGGGGCGGCGCTCTATTTCGGCGCATTCGATGCGATGATCCGCCATGATGATCCCAAATTCGCTTTTCAAGGCAGATCTCGTAGGCCACCGTTGGATCGCGCTAATGCATTACTGTCGTTTCTCTATGCCATTCTGGGCAATGATTGCCGGGGTGCGTTGGAAGGCGTCGGTCTCGATCCGGCGATTGGCTTTCTCCATGCGGATCGTCCCGGACGTATGAGCCTAGCACTTGATCTGATGGAGGAAATGCGGCCCGTTCTGGCAGATCGTCTCGCGCTCAGCCTGATCAATCGCCGCCAGTTGGCGGTTTCCGATTTTGAAGAGAACGAGATCGGGGCCGTGTTGCTGGGCGAAACTGGGCGCAAGACGGTGCTCACTGCCTTTTCGGAACGCAAGCGCCAAACCCTGCGTCATCCGTTTCTGGGCGAGGATATGCCGCTTGGCCTTGTCCCTCATGTCCAGGCGCAATTGCTAGCGCGGCACCTGCGCGGGGATATGGATGGCTATCCCGGCTTCCACTGGAAATAAGGGCTTTGCGCTATGCTTGTTCTGGTTACCTATGATGTAAAGACCGAAGACAGCGCCGGACGAAGGAGGCTACGCCGCGTCGCCCGAGCCTGCCTCGACTTTGGTCAGCGCGTGCAATATTCTGTGTTCGAATGCGAAGTTGATCCAGCCCAATGGACGGCCCTGCGCGCGCGTTTGATTGGGGAAATTGACTCTGACTGCGATTCTCTGCGATTTTATCGGCTCGGAGCCGAGGGACAAAAGCGGATCGAACATGTCGGCGCAAAAGCCAGCCTCGATCTCCATGGCCCTCTACTATTTTAGCGCGCGAACCATAAGCAGGCACCATCTACCTAAGGTGTTCGCACCGATTCTAATGCATTGAATACGCATGGGAAATAGATTTTTGGTTGTTGGTTTGGCTGACCTTGATATGAATTGCACAACGGTTCGCGCAAAACATGATCTTTATGGTTCTTTCTCATTGTGTTATCTAGCCCGCCGTCGCCCCCTCACGGGGGCGTGGATTGAAACCTCTGAGGCTTGATAAGAAAGAGCGCATTGAGCATGTCGCCCCCTCACGGGGGCGTGGATTGA
>JBBTFY010000086.1:0-20487 GCA_038041635.1 Pseudomonadota bacterium | reverse complement strand
AACAACGGCCGCCTGCGGGTTACAGAGCTGTGGTGTCAACGATACACAGTCGTATCATACACATAATACACTTTGCCACCCACTCTCGACACCCGCGAGGAATGCAAAGCCAGACGAAGCAATCCATAAGCGCTGCATAGACTGGGTTGCCGCGTCGGGCCAAAGCCCTCCTCGCAATGACGGAAGAAAGAATGTTCGCGCGAAGACGCAAAGACGCGAAGAGAGAGAATGTCCCCCTCCCGCTTGCGGGAGGGGTTAGGGGTGGGGGTTCGACAGTTCAAAGATCTACCTGCTAGGCTTGTCCCAGCCTGCGCCCGGATGACGGGGGAAGGGCAGAATAAACCCGCTAGGCCCTGCCTAGGGGAAGGGCAGAAAAAAGCACCGTGGAACAGAGCGCATCATACCATGGCCGAATGGCTGTAGGAAAGCGGGCTGAATGGTGGGAAGAAGCGTAAGAGTATAGGGGTTATCGCATCTGGAGCGGTAATTCGGTGCACCAAGGTCGCTCGACAGGCGGTCAGGCGCGAGGGCCGAACGTCACCGACGAACGGCGATCAAGCGCGTCATAGACATAAGTCGCCAGCACGCCGACGCCAGATGCGTCATTATTGACAATAAGCGCACGTGCACGTATTTATGCCGCATGGCACAGATGAACATCTCCATCCCTGATAAGTTGAAAAACTGGGTTGAAACGCGCGTTGCCGACGGCAGCTATGCGAGTAGCAGCGACTATATGCGCGACCTCGTCCGCCGCGACCAGCGCCTATTTGAAGCACGTCTGCACTTGCAGTCAGAGATTGATGTGGGCCGCGCATCGGGCATCAGCGAGCGCATAGTGCACGACATCCTTGACGAAGGCCGCGCGAGACACGTGCTTCGTGCGGCGGGTTAAGCTATCCCGCGCGGCAGATGCCGACCTTGTGTCGATACTGGACTATGGTGCCGAGCAATTTGGGTGGGGTAGCGCGGCGGACTATGTGAGCAGCTTTGAAGCCAGCTTTGCCATGCTGTGCGATCACCCCGAAATTGGGGCTATCCATCCCGACATACATCCGCCGATCCGGTCGGCGGCGCACCGCAGTCACCGGATATTTTACGATGTCGAAGAAAGCACCATTGTCATCCAGCGCATTTTACACAAGGCGATGGATGTCCGGCGGTGGATGGCGTGAAAGCCGCCCACGCTCTGCGCCAGACGGCCAAGCGGATCATAGGCGGGGCTCGCCCCGTCGCGACCCCGTCCCCGACCCCTTGGGAAACAAGGCGGCCGCCCGCAGCCCCCGCCGCCAGCCGCCAGCCGCCAGCCCGACGCTCTATTTCACCGCTACCTAATCCGGCGTCCGGCCCACACCACGCGGCCTACGATCGTCAAATCGTCCACACCCACGTCATGTTCGGCCGGATAAGCGGCGTTGTCGCTGACGATGTTGATGTGGCCCGCAGCCAGGGTCAATCCGCGTGTCAGCCGCTTGACCAACAAAACCCCGTCGCGGCGCAGCACATAAATGCCGTCGCGCAACCGTTCGACGCCGTCGCCGCTATCGACCATGATGTCGTCGCCGTGGCTGAGCGTCGGCAGCATCGAATCGCCCTCTACCCCGATAATCGCAAGTCGTTGCGGGCTGGCGGTTAATTTACGCAGCCAGCGTTGGTCAAAACCAAGCTGCGCCACCGCGTGGTCATCCTCCGCCATGCTCCCCGCACCCGCCGCCGCCCCGACATCGAGCCGGGGCACCGCCACCAGATCATTGGCAGCGCGAATCGGCGTGCGTGGGCTGGGTGCACCCAATAATTGTTCGTCAATCATCAGGAAATCGGCAATTAACGCGCGCTCACGCTCGGGCAGCACGCGCGGTGTCCCACGTTTAATATATTGCTGAATATAAGCGGCGTTGCGCCCAACCAAGCGCGATAGCGCCGCATAATCCACGCCGCGCGCCCGCGCTACACGGTCGAGGACACACCGAGGGTCATCATCGGGCAAGTCATAATCCATGTTGGGACAATAGCATTAGGATTTTTCCTAGACAAGTAGGAAATTGCCTATCATCAGAAGGGCCAAGCAAACGACTCAACCCTCGATGCCAAAGGAGCCACCCACCATGCCGACTGACCGTCCACTGATCATGATCGTCGAGCGTTTTTTGAAACGATCTGGAATGCCCGCCACCAAATTCGGACGTCTAGCGGTTCGTGATCCACGCTTTGTCTTCGACCTTCGGATGGGCCGCGAACCGAGCATACGCACGCGGCGGCGCATAGAGCATTTTATGAGCGAAGAAGTTTCGCACGCCCAAGGAGCCGCCGCATGAGCAACGCCAATCACCTTTGCCGCATATTATTGACGCTGCTGGGCCCCAATGCAGAATTGATCGAGGCGCAGGAACGACCATGGGCCAGCGCAACCTTTAGCGGTGCGCGCCACATCATCACACTGCGGATGCGTTTGGACAGCGCCGATGCGTCTGCACCCAGTGCGCTACTGGCGCTTCCCGATCATGAGTTTTTGCTACCGGGAGAGATTGTCGCCGATTGTGCCGTCACCATGCAGCGCCGCGAACGGAGCGGCGATGGCGGCCATGGGCTGTGCAGTGTCGTTGAATTGCTAACGATTGCTATGGATTAGAGTCTGTCCGCTTCAGATTGAACCGGATCAGCCTCTATTTTACTATATTTTCCGCCATATCCTGAGCCGTACGATGTTTCCATCTCACTCGAAAAGGCTCTAGCCGACGTGCTGGTTCATCCGGCGCAGCGTTGCCAATGCAGCCGCGAGCGCGGGGTCTTGGGGGAACAGCAACTCACGCTCTTTCGCTACAGTCGAATCTTGTGGCAAGGGCGGCGTGCCTGCAGGGGCATCGTCAAGCGCATCGGGTGATAGCTTAGCAGGCGAAGCCGCAGCCAAGGTTGTTGCGGTGGACACACCACTTCGGCTCGCCAAGCCAGCCTCAAGCCGCGCGAGCAGTTCATCAAGCCGTGCCACGGACAGGTCAACTGCTTCGCTTTGTGGCGCGGCGACGTGCGGGGCTGGTGCTATGATAGCGCTGTCCACAGGCGCGTCATGCGCAAAGGCGCTGGCAGCATCAGCCGACATCGGCGCAGGCATAAGCGGCGCAAAGACATCCTCGTCAAAGGATTCCTCGACATAGGGCGGTGATGCAAATGGTGCGGGAATATAGGGTTCAGCTTCGCTTGCTGGCATAGAATGATAAGCGGGCTGCGGGGCGGGCTGAACATCTGCAAAATTGCTTGTCAGCAACAATTCGCCGTCGTCATCAGGCGCATCACTAGGCGAATTTTGCCAATATTGATCCCACTCGCTCGCCTCCGCTGGTCGGGCGGGGATGTCGGTAGCGACAGAAAAGGGCCGCCGTGCTGGTGCATCGGGGTGGCGATCTGCGCTGCGTAGCACGGGAGCATCATCGTCATCCTGCGCGCCAATGCCCCGCAACCGCGCAAGTAATTGGGCTATGCTGCCGCCGCCACTTCGCACACCGAACAACCGCGCCAGGCCATAGCCAAGTAAGCCGCCTGCCACTGCCAGCAGTAAGCCCGTCACAATCTTTGCGGCCCAACCAAATGGCGGCACCGCCGAAGCTATCATCGTGTCGAGATACATCTGGAACGCAATCGATTCGGTTAGCGTCGTCGGCAGCAATAGCCCGACAAGGCCGAGCAAGGCCGCCATCGCACCGACTACGCCAGCGCTGCCAAAGGGCATGATTGGTCCCGATGGCGGGATATATTCGCGTTCAAGGTAGCTCATGTCGTCCTCGTCTTTCGCCCCGGCAACTGTGGCACATCATTGCGCCACGCCGCCGCCTGTTCCAGCAAATGCTGGTAAACAGGTTCATAACGGCGAATGTTTGACGACCAGTTACGATCGCGTTCAACAAATGCGCGTGCGTCCCGCCGCCGCTTGTCCCAAATATGGCTCGCACCGAGCATTTCGGCAACCGAAGCCGCCAACGCCGCCGGATCATCGGGTGCAAATAGCGTTCCGGTGACGCCGTCTTCGATCAGTTCGCGGTGCCCGCCAATGTTCGACGCCGCGACCAATTTCCCCTGTGCCATCGCTTCCAATGGTTTGAGCGGTGTCACGAGCTCGGTCAACCGCATCGCTTTGCGCGGATAGACCAGTATATCGACAAGGCTGTAATAGGATTCGACTAGCGTATGCGGCACCCGTCCGACAAAATGAATGCGGCCCGCCATGCTCGACGCCGCAGCCTGCGCGCGCCACGCTGTCTCCATTGGCCCCCCGCCCACCAATAGCAGTCGCACATCGGGGGAGGACGCGACCAATGCGGGCATTGCCGCGATCAGAATGTCGAGCCCCTCATAGTCATAAAAACTGCCGATGAAGCCGAGTAGTGGGCCATCGCCCAACCCCAGTTCATCCGCCAGCGCCGCGTCGCGCGGCGGCGGTGTGCCGAAAAGCTCAAGGTCAACACCATTGGGCGACACCATGATTTTGCCGGGGTCGATGCCGCGCGCAATCAAATCGATGCGCAGCCCATCGCAAATCACCGCCACTGCATCGGCGCGGCGAACCGCGCGTGTTTCCAACGCCCGTGTCAGCCGATATTTCAGCGACCCTTCGGTCCCCGTGCCATTGCCAACCGCCGCATCCTCCCAGAACGCACGAATCTCATAGAGCAAGGGCAAGCCATGCCGACGCGCGACTCTGCCAGCAGCCAGCGCGGTGAGCACGGGCGAATGCGCATGGAGAATGTCGGGCTGAAACTCTGCCACCACCTCCTCTATCCGCGCCGTCAGTGCACGCACTTCGCGTAGTTCGCGTAGCGGGCTTGGTCCACGCCCGACCCCCGCCGTGCGAAAAAAGCGAATGCCGTCCTCAATCGCTACGGCTTCGGATGGTAAGGGGTGGCGTTGGCTGGTGACGCCAGCAACATCCCACCCCAACGCCATTTGCGCTTTGATAATGGCGCGCGTGCGAAAGCTATAACCGCTTTGTGCGGGCAGGCTGTGATCAAGGATGTGCAAAACGCGTGTCATATTCCTCTCTTAAGCAAAGAAAGTTTAAGGCGACGTCAACCACATTCCGCTAAGCGAGCAAAATGATCGACGGTTTCGCCATAGTGTTGACGCACACGCTGCTGCTCATTGCCTTTTGGCTATTGCGCGAGCGCGACGATCTGGACGACGAAGCGCCGCCCGCAGAACACCACCGCCCAGCAGGCTTTGGCTGGCGCGGCGAAGGGTAGGCCGCCAATATGCGCGACGTCTTTCTCCTCGGCTTTTTATTGGCAATCCTGTTTCTGTCGCTCAAGCGGCCGTTCCTGCTAATCCTGACCTATTGCTATGTCGATATTGTCGCGCCGCAGCGCCTGAGCTTTTTCCTGCTTAACAAGGTGCCCCTTTCGCTCATTGTTTTTGGGCTAGCGGTGGTCAGCTGGCTGGTTGCCGATAGTAAAAAGGGCACGCGGTTCGACCATTTGCAGGTCGTTCTGTTGGCGCTGCTTGCCTATTGCGGGATAAGCACATTGAATGCCGATTTTCCGGTTGAAGCACTCGAAAAATGGTCATGGGTCTGGAAGGCCTTGCTGTGGTCAATGTTCCTGCCCCTTGCACTGCGGACTCGGCTGCGTATCGAATCGCTGGCGCTGGTGATGGTGCTAAGCGCGGGAACACTTGCCATCGCGGGCGGCCTGAAAACCGCGACGGGGGGCAGCGGCTATGGTTCGCTGCAACTGCTCATCGACGATAATAGCGGGCTGTTTGAGGGGTCGATTTTCTCGACAGTCGCCATCGCCATCATCCCGCTGATCCTGTGGCTGGCGCGGCATGGCACCATATACCGCACCAGCATCTATGTCTGGGGATTTGCCATTGCACTGGTCTTTGCCTGTCTGCTCATCCCCGTGGGCACACAGGCGCGAACCGGTTTGGTCTGTGCGGCGTTGCTGGCCTTGCTCGGTCTGCGTGATAGCAAGCGGCGCATGGCCTATATCGGCGGCATTGCCGCTGTCGGTCTGATTGCTTTGCCGCTGATCCCCGCCGCCTTTTCGGCGCGGATGGACACTATCACAAATTATCAGTCGGATGAATCGGCTTCCACCCGCGTCGCAGTGTGGGGGTGGACGTGGAATTACGCGCTAGACCACCCGATGGGCGGCGGGTTTGAGGTATATCGCCAAAATAGGTTACAGGTAAACAAGGTCATCGTCCGCAACAGCGGCGGGCAGGTGACGCGCGAGATTGTGCCCTATACCGACCGTGGCCGTGCATTCCACAACAGCTATTTCGAAATGCTGGGGGAGCAAGGTTTCCCTGGCCTCATCATCTGGCTCTATCTGCAAACCGTGTGCCTGATCCGCATGGAGAAATTGCGTCGCCGTTATCGAACATGCGTGTTTGAGGACGAATGGATCCGCCCGCTGGCGACCGCATTACAGGCTGGGCACCTCGTCTATCTGCTTGGCGCCATGTTCGTCGGCATCGCGTTCCAGCCGTTCATTTACATGCTGATTGCGCTGCAAATCGGCCTCCACACCTATGTCAAACGCCGCGAGGAAGAGGCGCGCTGGCGCCCCATAACGGTCGAAGTCGGCGGCGGGGTTAGCGGGCCGGATAATGATCCCGTTCCCGCGCTGCCCGCTGCTGGCTGGGGAAAGTAGCGCAAAGCTATCCCGCCAAACTCTTGCTCGCTTGCTCGGTCGTATCGCGTGACAGGCCGGGGCTGGCCAGAATGCGCTCCAGGCAGGCGCGCATTTTCGTGGCGCGACCTTCGTCGAACCGTTTCCAGCGCCCCAGAGATGGTATCATCCGCGCCGCCGTCTGCGGATTTTTGGGATCGAGCGCGATGATGAGGTCGGTGAGAAGGTTATAGCCGCGCCCGTCCACCACATGAAAACTGCCCTGATTGCCCGCAAAAGCGCCGTAGAGCGAGCGCACACGGTTAGGGTTGGTCAGCGTAAAATCTGGGTGCTGTGCCAGCCGCGCCACCGCTTCGGGCGTATCATCGCGCATCGAAAAGGCCTGCGTCGTAAACCATTTGTCGAGCACCAGCGGATTGTCCCGATAGCGCGCAAAAAATGCCGCGAGCGCGATAGCGCGTTCCGGCGCATCGCTATGTGCCAGCACCGCCATCGCCGATTGGCGGTCGGTCATCCCGCTCGCGCGGTGAAATTGCGCCAGCGCCCGGCTAGACGCGGCACTGTCCCCGCCCGCCCATAGCATCATCAACGCCAGCCCACGCAGTTTGCGCATAGCCTTAGCGGTTGGCGACAAGTCGGTGGCGTCGGTCAGGCTCGCTGCGTGGATTTCGCGCCATAGGTCCGCGTGCTGCTCGCCAATCGCATGCTGTAGTGCGCGGCGTTCGCGGCGGATGACATCGGGGTCAACAATCAACATCTGGTCGCCGATAAAGCTCTCGCCAGGCAGCGTGCACGCCTCGGTGACAAAGGCCGGATCAGCCCGCCAATCGCCGAGCATATTGCCGACCGCGTTAACAACATCATCGGTTGAGCGCGGTTGCCCCGCGACGCGTGCCACCAAAGTTTCGAGCATCAGCGCCTGTAGCGCCTCGTAGCGCGCGAACGGATCGTCATCATGCGCCGCGAGCCAGGCCAGTTCGCCCGGCGCGCGCACGACGTCAGCGATGATCGGCGCGGAAAAACCACGGTTGAATGACAACATCGGGTGGCTGGTGAAGCGCCCTAGAGGCACGCTCATCCGCTCGGTGTTGAGGGTCAGAAGTTGCTCCTCCCCCAGAGAATTGCCGGCCGGATCATGCGCTGCGACGCGCAGCGGAATCGGCATCGCTGTTTTCAGTGGTTGCCCCGGCGTTGACGCAAGGGTTTGTGCCAACGTCAATATGGCCATGCCTGTCGCTGGGTCATGCTCGACCTCTGCCGAGACGTGCGGGGTGCCCGCCTGAGCATACCATAAGCGGAATTGCCCAAGGTCGATGTGCGCGCCATCCTCCATCGCCATGACAAAATCTTCGCAGGTCGCGGCCTCGCCATCGTGGCGATTAAAATAAAGGTCAGTTCCAGCACGGAACCGCTCCGCGCCGACCATGGTCGCCATCATCCGGATGACCTCGGCGCCCTTATTATAGATGGTCGAAGTGTAGAAGTTCGATATTTCCTGATAGCTGTCGGGGCGGATGGCATGCGCCAGCGGGCCATTATCTTCGGGAAATTGCGCGGCGCGGAGCATCCGCACATCCTCGATCCGCTTGACGGCGGCCGATCCCATATCGGCAGAAAAACTTTGGTCGCGGTAAACCGTGAACCCCTCTTTCAGGCTGAGCTGAAACCAGTCGCGGCAGGTGACGCGGTTGCCCGACCAATTGTGGAAATATTCGTGCGCGACCACCCCCTCAACCCCATCAAAGTCGATGTCGGACGCGGTGTCAGCGTCGGCCAATATGTAGCGGGTGTTGAAAATGTTCAGCCCCTTATTCTCCATCGCCCCCATGTTGAAATCGCTGACCGCGACGATGTTGAACACGCTTAAGTCATATTCGCGGCCATAGAAACGCTCGTCCCACGCCATGCTGTTTTTCAGTGCCTGCATCGCATGGCCCGTGCGCGGCAAATCGCCATCACGGACCCAGATCGCCAATTCAACCGCTTTGCCCGAAGCTGTGGTGAAACTATCTTGGTTGACCACCAGGTCGCCTGCTACAATCGCGAACAGATAGGATGGTTTTGGCCATGGGTCGTGCCATTCGGCAAAATGCCGCCCATCGGCCAGTTTCCCCTCAGCGGTTTTTTCGCCATTCGCCAGCAGGATTGGGAAGAGCGCTTTGTCTCCCGCCAGCCGCACAGTATAAACTGCCATGACGTCGGGCCGGTCGATGAACGGGATGATCCGCCGGAACCCTTCGGCCTCGCACTGCGTGCATAGCATCCCGCCCGATGCGAACAGGCCCATCAACTGGGTGTTCGCGCTGGGGTCAATGATGGTGGAAAAGGTGATGATGGCGCTGTCCGTCACCACGGGGATGATGATGCGGTGCCCGTCATGCGTCCAATCGGTAGCATTTCCGTCGACCGCCAGTCCCTGCGGCAGCGCCCCGTCCTCGTCGAGCACCAGCGCACGGTCATGGGTGCCATTACGCCGCACAGACAGAGCCGCATCCACCCGTGTCGCGGCGACGCCAAGGTCAAAATCCAGCCACACGGTATCGACCAGCCAGTCTGGCGGGCGATAATCCGCACGGTTGATGGTTGCGGACTGTGGTGGTGAAACGGAAAGGTCGGCCATGACAGCCTATTAGGTGGTAGATGTGGGCTGCGCAACGAAAGTCAGGCCATAGCGATAGTGGTTCGATTCTGACATTTGCATCCGCTAATCGGCAAGCCCGAGAGCAAATGCCAGAATCATAAGAACCACTAGCATGAACTTGATTGCTAGCGGAACTTTTGAATGGAACATTTGTTTCATACCCTTGACGCCAGCGGGACTCAAATGTTCAATTCGGTCCATTAATATCATATCGTCATTGCGAGGGCTTCATGGATTGCATCGCTGGGTTAACACCCTCCTCGGGGTGACGGCTTGGGGTCTGTGGACAAAGTAGGTGCGGTGTGTGATTAGAAAAAGTCATTCAATTTCTGGAGCTTGTTCGCAGGAGACCGAGATGACCAAGTCGCACCATCGCCACACCGCCCAATGCACGCATTCAGAGGCGGACGCGCTGGGCACGGCCATCGATCCCGTCTGCGGGATGAGCATCGATCCAGCCAAGACCGCGCATGCCGCAACCCACGCCGGTGTGCATCACTATTTATGCAGCGCTGGCTGTCTCGCCAAGTTCAGCGCCGATCCGCAGCGCTACCTTGGCGATGCGCCGCGTGCCGCCGAACCGGTGCCGGAAGGGGCCATCTGGACCTGTCCGATGCACCCCGAGATCCAGCAGCTGGGGCCAGGCAGTTGCCCGATCTGCGGCATGGCGCTCGAACCGATGACGCCGACGCTTGCCGATGGCCCCAGTCCGGAATTTACTGACATGAAGCGGCGCTTCATCATTGGCCTAGCGCTGACTCTGCCCGTTGTCGTTCTCGAAATGGGCGGGCATTTGCTAGGGCTAAGTAGGTTCATTCCGCCGCAGACCTCGAACTGGCTGCAGATGCTGCTGGCCACGCCTGTCGTGCTGTGGGCTGGCTTGCCATTTTTTCAGCGTGGATGGGCATCGCTGCTGAGCCGCAACCTCAACATGTTCACGCTCGTGGCCATGGGCACTGGCGTCGCCTGGATCTACAGCATGGTCGCTACGTTCGCGCCGGGCATCTTCCCGATGGCCTTCCGTTCGGGGCACGGGGCCGTGCCGACCTATTTCGAGGCCGCCGCAGTGATCACCGTTCTGGTGCTGCTGGGCCAGTTGCTGGAACTGCGCGCCCGCGAGACGACCAGCGGCGCCATCCGCGCCTTGCTTGATCTCTCGCCCAAACTCGCGCTCCGGATCCGCGCCGACGGCAGCGACGAGGAAGTGTCTCTCGACCAAGTGGAGGTCGGCGACAGGCTCAGAGTCCGGCCCGGCGAGAAGGTTCCGGTGGACGGTGTGATACTCGATGGGCACGGCACAGTCGATGAATCGATGGTCACCGGCGAATCCATGCCGATCACCAAGGTAGCGGGCATGGCCATGATCGGCGGCACTATCAACCAAACCGGAGGCCTTGTCATGCGCGCCGAAAAGATCGGTCGCGACACGATGCTCGCACGGATAGTCCAGATGGTAGCGGAAGCCCAGCGCAGCCGCGCGCCGATCCAGCGACTGGCCGACACGGTGTCCTCGTGGTTCGTGCCTGCGGTCATTCTGGTTGCGGTAATGGCCTTCGTAGTCTGGTCGCTGGTCGGGCCGCCGCCTGCGATGGGCTATGGCCTGATCGCGGCCGTCGCCGTCCTTATCATCGCCTGCCCCTGCGCGCTGGGTCTCGCCACACCCATGTCGATCATGGTCGGCGTCGGGCGCGGTGCTCAGGCAGGCATTCTCATCAAGAATGCGGAAAGCCTCGAACGCATGGAGAAGGTCGATACACTGGTCGTCGATAAGACCGGGACGCTGACCGAAGGCAGGCCTTCGGTTGTCGCCATCGAAGCGGCCGAAGGTTTTGCCGAAGACGAGGTGCTCGGGCTTGCGGCCAGCCTTGAGCGCATGAGCGAACACCCGCTGGCGCTCGCCATCGTCAAGGCCGCCGAGGCAAAGGGTTTTGCCTTGCACGAACCCAGCGATGTCGATCAGCCGGTCGGCAAGGGTATTATTGGAACCGTCGATGGTCGCAAACTGGTCGTGGGCAACGCCCGTTTCCTTGAAGAGCAAGGCATTGCGACGGCAGCGCTGGCCGAGCGTGCCGACCGATTGCGCAGCGAAGGCGCGACGGCCATCTTTGTGGGTGTGGACGGGACGGTCGCTGGTGCCATCGGTATTGCCGATCCGGTCAAGGCGACGACGCCCGAGGCGCTGAAGGCACTTGGGCAAGCCGGGATCAGGGTCATCATGCTGACCGGCGACAACCGGGTGACCGCTGAAGCCATCGCCCGCAGGCTGGGAATTACCGACATCGAAGCCGATGTGCTGCCCGACCGGAAGAGCGCGATTGTCAAGCGGCTGCGCGAGGAAGGCCGGATCGTCGCCATGGCCGGCGACGGGGTCAACGACGCACCAGCGCTGGCGGCCGCCGATGTCGGGATCGCCATGGGGTCGGGCACCGATGTCGCCATCGAAAGCGCGGGTATCACCCTCCTCATGGGCGATCTCACCGGTATTGCCCGCGCGCGCCGCCTCAGCCACGCGACCATGGGCAATATCCGGCAGAACCTGTTCTTTGCCTTTGCCTATAATGTCGCGGGCATCCCGCTTGCGGCAGGTGCGCTGTACCCGCTGTTCGGTCTCATGCTCTCGCCGATCTTTGCTGCCGCCGCCATGGCGCTTTCATCGGTCAGCGTCATCGGCAATGCGCTCAGGCTCAGAAGAACTGTGCTGTGAACCTCTCCCCTAAAGGGAAGGGGCTTACGTTCGACGCTAAAATAGCTTCGTCAGATAATAGAATGTTGCGCCAACGGCGGCGCTGGCGGGAATGGTGATGAACCACGCCATAACCACACGGCTGGCAACACCCCAGCGAACCGCGCTCGCGCGCTTGGCCGCGCCGACCCCAACGACACTGCCGGTTATTGCGTGCGTGGTCGATACCGGGATACCCATCGCCGACGCACCGAACACCACGAACGACCCAGCAGTAGAGGCGCAAAAGCCGCTATGATGATTGAGCCGGGTCAGCTTAGTTCCCATCGTCTGGATAATTTTCCAGCCCCCCGACAAGGTGCCCAGCGAAATAGCCAAATAACATGCGATGACCACCCAGTTTGGCACATGAAACTCGCCGCCAAGATAGCCCGTCGAGTAAAGCAGAACGGTGATAACGCCCATGGTTTTTTGCGCATCATTGGCACCGTGACTGATCGAGTAAGCGGCGGATGAAAACAGATGCATCACCTTGAACACACCGTCGGCGCGGCGCGGTTGGAACCCCTTGAACATCCAACTGGTCAGCATCATCATCGACATGGCGATGAAAAATCCGATGGTCGGCGACAGGAAGATCGCGATCAATGTTTTTGTCGTGCCCGCCGATTCTATCACGCCGAAACCCGCATGGGCGATGCCAGCGCCCAGCAAGCCGCCGATCAACGCGTGGCTGGAGGATGACGGAATACCCTTTACCCACGTCACCACATTCCAGAACATAGCGCCAACCAATGCGCCAAACACCACGGCTGGGGTCACCGCATCCTTATTGATAATCCCCTTGCCAACGGTTTCGGCGACATGCAGCCCAACCAGCCAATAGGCCGCGAAATTACCGAATGCCGCAAACAGCACCGCCATGAGCGGCGATAATAATTTGGTCGAAACCACGGTGGCTATCGAATTGGCGGCGTCATGCAGCCCGTTCAGAAAATCGAACGCCAGCGCCAGAACGACCAGCGCGATGAGCAAAGGAAAAGCGAGGTCGTGCATCGGCTTGCCCTCTCAATCTAGGCGTGGTCGATGACGAGACCGTCAATTTCGTTTGCTACGTCCTCCAGTCGGTCCACAACACGTTCCAGATGCTGATAAATCTCGCGGCTGACGATGAAGTGCAGCGTGTTCTTTTTCCCATGCTCAGCAAACAGGCGTTTGAGGCCGGCGGCGTGGATTTCGTCGGCATGCCCCTCCATCCGCACCAACCGTTCGGTCAGTTCGTGCAGGCGAACACCATTTTTGCTGATGTTGCGCAGCAGCGGCATAGCTTCGGCTGTGACGCGCGCGCCGTCGCGGATAATCGCCGCCATGTCCTTCATTTCCTGGTCGAACGCAGTCACTTCATACAGGTCCACCGCGCCCGCCGTCTGTTGCATCTGGTCAATGGCGTCGTCCATCGCGCTAATCAGGCTGATGATCGCGCTGCGGTCAAACGGGGTCAGGAAGGTGCGGCGCACGGTTTGCAACACGGTGCGGATGATATTGTCCGCCTCGTGCTCGCGCTCGATAATTTCCTTGATATGATCGGCCATATCAGGGCCGCCCTGCACCAGCCGCGATAACGCATCAGACCCAGCAACCAAGGTCGCAGCATGCGCCTCGAACATCGTGAAAAAATCACCCTGCTCGGGCAATAACCGCTGAAACCACGCAAACATCGCACTAACCCCTGTTGTCTTTGCAACTGTATTGAACATATCAAATCGGCTTGCCGCCGCCCTGAACTCACCCGGCCCGAATGATCGCATCAGATCGCGCAAATCGTCTTCGTCAACCAGCGCCGCCGCTTCGGCGAGCGAAAACCATTGGCGTGTGCGCTGCGTCGACTCTTTCCACTCAGCCAATTCTTCGGTCACGGCAAAGGGAAAGACATCGACGTCGAACATCAGCGACGCACCATTGGCGCGCAATTTGCGGTAGCGATAAGAACCAAGCGGCGTCGGGCAGGCCGCGCCGCGAACCCCCGCTTCCTCCTCCGCTTCCTGCGCGGCAGCAACATGTGGAAGCACGCCCAGCATGGCGTTGCCCTTTGGTATCACCCAGCGCCCAGTGCCACGCGACGTGACCAGTAGCACGCTGACCGGTGCATCGACAGCATTTCCCTCTGTTCGATACGGCAAGGCAGCGATTTGGCGAATGGTGAACCCCCTTTTCGTGACACATTCATGTCATCTCTGTTTCAATTTGATGACAGCCTTTATCGACCTCACCGCACTATGCAATCACAACCTCCAACCGGTTGCAATTGACAACTATGTTGATAAGCTACCCGCACAATCAAAACAGCATAACGGAATTGGGCAGGATGAGCGAAGCAGATATTGACGTTGCCATTATCGGTGCAGGCATTTCGGGCATCGGCATGGCGGTGCATTTACAAACAAATTGCCCCGACCGCAGTTTCACCCTTGTCGAGCGACGCGCCAACCTTGGCGGCACATGGGATTTATTCAAATATCCCGGCATCCGTTCCGACAGCGACATGCACACGCTGGGATTTGTGTTCGAACCATGGACCGAGCAAAAGGCGATTGCCGACGGCCCCAATATCCTTGCCTACCTTAATCGCATCGTCGATGAGCGCGGATTGCGCGGCAATATCCGTTTCAATCACAAATTGGTCGCGGCGCGCTGGTCCTCCACCGATGCACGCTGGGCACTGGAGATGGCGTGCGAAGACGGTAGCACCGAGGCGATGACCGCGCGCTACCTCTATATGGGGTCGGGCTATTACGATCATGACGCTGGGCATGACCCCGAGTTCGCAGGACGCGAGAATTTCAAGGGGCAGATTGTCCACCCGCAATTCTGGCCACAAGATATGGACTATGCCGGCAAAAAAGTCGTGGTGATAGGGTCCGGCGCGACGGCGGTGACTTTATTGCCCAACCTTGCCGATAATAGCGATGGCAAGGGTGCTGCGCATGTGACGATGTTGCAACGCACGCCAACCTATTATTTCATCCGTCCGGCCAAGGATCGCTTGGCCAATTTCATGCGCCGGATCATACCCGAAAAATGGGCCTACGCGGTAACCCGGTTCAAAAATATCCACATGACGGATTATGCGTTCAAACGTGCCCGTGCCAAACCGCAAAAGGTCGCCGACTGGCTGATCGGCAAAGTGCGCGACGGGCTGGGCGGGACGATGAACGAGGCGGACTTTACCCCGCCTTATGGCCCATGGGATCAGCGGCTGTGTCTGGTCCCCGACAATGACATGTTCAATGCCATACGCGAAGGACGCGCCAGCGTCGTCACCGATCAGATTGAACGATTTACCCAAGGCGGCGTGCAATTGGCGTCGGGCAAGCATCTTGACGCAGACATCATCATCACCGCGACCGGCCTCAAAATCGCGATGGCGGGCAAGGTCGCTTTTACTGTCGATGGTGAGCCGATCGACTGGCACCAGCATTTTTATTATAAGGGGCTGATGTTCTCTAACGTGCCGAATATGTCGATCGTATTTGGCTATCTGAACGCCAGCTGGACACTGAAGGCCGATATTGTAAGCGCCTATACCTGCCGCCTGCTTAATCATATGAAGGCGGCTGGGGCAGACATTGTTGTGCCGTATCTATCGGATGAGGACGCTAGGGCCGATGACGTGCTGTTCGATTTCTCATCGGGCTACGTCCAGCGCGCGCTGGGCAGCATTCCGCAAAATGGCCGCGCAGACCCGTGGCGGCTCAACCAAGATTATCTCCACGATAAGGGGCTGTTACTGAAGGGTGCGATTGAGGATGGCGTATTGCGCTTTGCCAAAGCGGGTGCTGCGCCGATCAAACAGAACCACCATGTCACATTGGCCGAAGCGGCGGAGTGATATTAGAAAGTTGGCATCGCTTCACGTTTGCGCCTAGATCGGCGCACGAGGATGAAAATCAACCCGCCGAGCAACAATGGGGCCAAAATCGCTGCAATCCGTATCCAAACGATGCTGCGCTCCCAATTTTCGATGAAAGTCAGTGACTCTGGCTGTGTGGTTGTTTTGGCGATATGCCACCCAACAATCTGCATCGGGTTGCTATTGCGGCTAGCAAATGAAAGCTCAAACTCTGTCCATGGACCAGCATCACCACCGGCTACAACAACAACATATTCTTGCCGGCTGGACTGACCGTTGAAATTATTATTGGTGTTAAAACGATAGGTGGTCAGCCTATATGGCGGTTCGCCATCAAGGCATTCACTGCCAACGCGCCCTATGACAGCCCTGCTGTCGCGCGCCAACGTCGGTACCATCTGGGCTAGCACCGCTTGGGGATTGGTGCATAATGTCCGCGCGATCGATACCAATTCCTCTTGTCGTTCATTGCTGACCATTGCATCGAGAGTCGATTGGAAGCTGCATCCCGACAGACAAAGCGCAAAAACGCTGATTGTTACGACTGTTCGCATATGCCTCTTTCCCTCATCGCCCTGAACCCGCTATATCCGCGAACATGACAGATTTTTCAACGATGCTCCAGCCCGATAAAGGGCAGCCCGCGCGCACCATCCACATGGTGGACAAAGCGGGGTTTGACGATTGGATCAAGGCGCAGCCAGAACGTGCGCGGGTTGCGGTGGCGGCTGGGGCGCTGAAACCCGAAGGCTATGCCCACGCCATCCTGCCCGGCGACGGCCCCGATGACTGGTCTGTGGTGACAGTCACCGCCAATGTGAACAGCCTGTCGAGTTGGTGTCTGGCCAAATTGGCGGCTGTCTTGCCGCCCGGCACTTATCGGCTGGCGGCGGGCGAACCGGGCATTGCGATGTTCGGCTGGGCATCGGCGCAGCATCGTTTCACCCGTTACAAGCGGGACACCGAACATCAGGAACCCCGCACCTTGCTGAGCGGCGACCCCGTGCGTATTGGCGCAACAATCGCTGAAGTCGCGGCGGTATGCATGGTCCGCGATCTGGTTGACACCCCCGCGTCGGACATGGGGCCAGCAGAGCTGGAGGGTGCCGCGCATGCGCTGGCCAAGGCCCATAAGGCACAATTTCATGTGACCAAGGGCGACGCGTTAGCCGCAGAGTTCCCGCTGGTCCATGCGGTCGGCAAAGCGGCGGCGCGCGACCGATCTCCCCGCGTCATCGAAATCAAGCATGGCCGCGAGGGCGCGCCGCTGGTCGCGATCATCGGCAAGGGCGTGACCTTTGACAGCGGCGGGCTTGACATCAAAGCAGCGGCAGGAATGGCGCTGATGAAAAAGGACATGGGCGGCGCGGCGCACGCACTGGCGCTGGCGTCGCTGGTGCTACAATCGGGGTTGCCCGTCCGTTTGCACCTCATCATCCCGGCGGCGGAAAACAGCATAGCGGGCGAAGCGATGCGCCCCGGCGATGTATTGACCAGCCGCAAGGGATTGTCGGTCGAAATCGACAACACCGATGCCGAAGGGCGGTTGATTCTTGCCGATGCCTTGACGCTGGCGGGCGAAAGCGCGCCCGACATCATCCTCGACTTTGCAACACTGACCGGCGCGGCGCGGGTGGCGCTTGGCCCTGATCTACCGCCGCTGTTCGCCAATGACGATGCGCTGGCCGATGCGATATTGGCGGGGGGTGCCCTGCATGACGACCCGCTGTGGCGGATGCCCTTATGGGGCGGTTATGATGAGATGCTCAAATCCGACATCGCCGATTTGACCAATTCGCCGAGCGGTGGATTTGCTGGCGCGATCACCGCCGCGCTGTTTTTGCGGCGCTTTGTGAGCGAAGGCACGCCATGGGCGCACATCGACACATTCGCTTGGCGACCCACCGCCAAACCGGGCCGGGCAAAGGGCGGCGCGGCGCTGGGCCTTCGCGCGTGCTGGGCGATGTTGAACACGCGCTATCGAGTCCGCTAGGTTTACCTAGGGGAAGGACAAACAAAGAAACGATAGGGGAAGCGCACCATGAAGCGTTATCGCCAAAGATAGGTTGGTGCGCTTTCCCTTGTGTTCGGGCGTCACTCTGCGCTAATCGCGCCGAGACAAAGGGGTTCACTTTTTCGCATGACTGAGACGGTGCCATCGTCCTATCCGCCGCGTGTCCAGTTTTCACTGGCTGGGTGCTCGCGTGCCTATGATCCGGCGCGCCAAGCAATCCGCCCCGATTTGGCCGATGCGGCAGAGGCCGAGCATTATTTCGCGCCGCATTACGCCATGCCTGCGGCGTGGGTGGCGTTGCGTGATACCGCTTTGCGAACGAACAATAGCAAGGACGCGGAATGTCGCGCGACACTGGCTACAGGCGCACAATTTGCGCTGCTCGACCTGACCGGCGACTGGGGTTGGGGCTATGCGCTTGACGGCCACATCGTCGGCTATGTCGCCCGTGAGGACATTGGCCCGGCAGGCGCTGCGTGATTAGCGTTTTCATCGACGGCGGTGCAGGCACGACAGGCATCGACATCGCACAGCGTCTTGGCAATCGCAAAGACATCACGCTCATCACTCTCGACGAAGCAAAGCGCAAAGATGAGGATGCGCGCCGCGATGCGCTCCACGCCGCCGATTTCGCCATCCTGTGTCTGCCCGATGCTGCGGCCAGAGATGCCGTTGCTTTGGCAGACGGATCATCCGTGCGGATCATCGACGCGTCTAGCGCACATCGCACCGCGCCGGGCTGGATCTATGGCTTTGCCGAAATGGCGGCGGGCCAGCGCGCGACGATTGCGGGTGCGGCCCGGGTCAGCAACCCCGGCTGCTATGCCACTGGGTTCATCGCGCTGATTGCGCCGCTGGTCGCGCGCGGGCTGATCCCTGCCGATGGGCATTACAGCTGTAACGCGGTGTCGGGCTATTCGGGTGGCGGCAAAGCGCTGATCGAGCGGATGGAAAACGCCGAACCCGACATCGCTTGGCGCAGCTATGCGCTGGGGCTGGACCATAAGCATGTCCCCGAAATGCAGGTGCAATGCGGCCTTGCCCATGCGCCCTTATTCTCCCCCGCCGTTGTCCCTGCCTATCGCGCTATGGTGGTCGAAGTGCCGCTGATGCGGGCGCAGAATGCACGGATTGCGCCAATGGATGAATTGCGTGCTGCGCTGCTCGACCATTATGAAAACAGCATCGGCATTGCCATCGGCGGACTGGCAAACAATGGTGAAATCCTGTTGCGAAGCCACGCCGAACCAAGCGATCGCATGACTTTGGACCTGTTCGCTTCAGCTGATGGCCAGCAGGTACGCTTGGTCGCGAGCCTCGATAATTTGGGCAAGGGCGCGGGCGGGGCATGCGTCCAGAACCTCAACATCATGGCTGGATTACCCGAAAGCGCAGGCCTTAGGCTTTAGCATTGCTGACAATGTGGTTAAGCCGCCACTCATCTTGACGGTCATAGATTGCAAACCAAGGCCAGTTGTGGCCGGAGGAAAATGCAATGACATATCGCTGGATGATTGGGCTGCTGGCTGCAGCCACCGCACTGACCCCCATCGCAGCATCCGCACAAAATGGCGGATTTGGTGATCGTATCGCCCGCGAAGCGCGTGGCGAGCATCGCGGTGGCGAGCATAGAGGCAATCGCGAAGGCCGCGTCCGGCAAGAGCAGCGTGCACCCGATGCACAGCCGCAACCGCAACCGCAATATCAGCCCCGTTCAAACCCGCAGCCGCAGTCCCAGCCGCGTTACGAGCGGCAGGGGCGCACGAACCCCGACGGCAATGTCAACCGTGGCCCCCGCCCAGATCGCGGCAATGGTGACGGCGGTGTGCGGTGGAATCCGCGCGGCGACGACAGCAATGCCGCACGGCACCGCGTAGAGCAGCGCCCAAATCCGCGTTATGAGCAGCGCACGCCCTCGACCCCGGTCGGGCAGGGCCGCTGGCAAGGTCGCCGCAATGATGGCGGCGGGTTGGGCAGCGATATCGTCCGCGACGCACGGCGCGGGGGTGCTGATGGTTCCCGCTATGACCGCGATGGGCATTATGAACGACATGACAATCGCGGTGATAATAGTCGTTATGATCGCTCGCGCGGCTATGGCAATGGCCGGGGCTATGATGGTAATCAGCGTTATGATCGCCATGATCGCAACGACAATGGTCGTCGCTGGGACCGCAGCTGGCGCAGCGACCGCCGCTATGATTGGTATGACCATCGCAGCCGCTACCGCGACCAATATAGCTGGGGGCGCTATTATTCGCCCTATCGCAATTGGGATTATCGCCGCATCTCCATCGGCTTTTCGCTATGGCCATTATTCTATTCCGACCAATATTGGATCAACGACCCGTGGCAATATCGCTTGCCCGACGCCTATGGCCCCTATCGCTGGGTGCGTTACTATGACGATGCGCTACTCGTTGATGTGCGGTCGGGCGAAGTCGTGGACGTGATCGACAATTTCTTCTGGTGAGCGACAGAGCCTGAAGAGCGGATGGGGCGGGACTGAAAAGTTCCGCCCTTCCTTTTTTGGTGTGGGGAACAGGCCAAAGTAGACCTGGGAACGGGGTTTGCGGGGCTAGCCTAACTTTTCAATCATCACGCATATCGCGTTTC
>JBBTFY010000085.1:0-6825 GCA_038041635.1 Pseudomonadota bacterium | reverse complement strand
GCAGGCGCGGCCCCCTGATACCCACCGCTCCGCATCAAGTGCGGAGCACAACAACTCCCTCCCCCCTAGCAAAGAAGGATTTTTCAAGGAATGGCGGAAATAAAGGCTTCCTTGGTGTCAGCTTTGTCAGCTTTGGGCGCGCACCAAACGCGATATGCGTGATGATTGAAAAGTTAGGCTAGCCCCGCAAACCTCATTCTGACGTTAACTTCGCTAATAGCGCCGCCTCTTGCCCGCATCCCCATTTTTGCTAAGTCATGACAATGTTCAAAATCCTGACAGAAAATATGTTCGTGTCACCACAGATTGACGTGGCAGCGGTGGCCGATGCGGCGCGCCACGGCGTGACGTTGATTATCAATAACCGCCCCGACGGCGAATCGGCGGATCAGGCCCCGGGCGCGGACATCGCGGCGGCGGCACGAGCGGTGGGGATAGCCTATGTCGCCATTCCTGTGACGCAGGCGGGGTTTTCGATGCCGCAAGTGGAGGAGATGGCGGCGGCGATCAATGGAGCGGGTGGTTCAGTGCTCGCTTATTGTCGGTCGGGGACGCGTTCGACCAACCTATGGGCGCTGGCACAGGCTAGCGGTGGAGCGAGCGCCGACAGTTTGACGCACGCAGCCGCCAATGCTGGTTATGACCTGTCGCCGCTGCGCGCGATGATCGACATGCTGGGGCAGCGCGCATGACCGCGAACGAGTTGGCCCAGCTTGGCGCGTCGATTATCGCAATATTATTTATTGCTTGGCTTGCTATGCTGATGGGGCTGGGCGGCGATGTGCGTATCGGCGATGAGGAACAGGCGCGGCGACTGGCCAATGAGGCGGTCGATGGTTTTATCCCAGTCGAAGTCGGTGTTGACCGCGCGGGCATGGCTGCCTTGCTCAAGGATGTGGCAGGGCGGCATTTGTTGCTGCGTCGGCATGGCAATAAATTTGTCGGACGGTTGCTCGACAGCCGCGCCCATATGCGACTCGACCGTAATTTCCTGACCATCGGAACGGGCGAACGCCTGCTCGCCCCCATCACGCTCGACCTGGGTCAATCGGCGCAAATTTGGGCCTCCGGGATGCGGGTGCTAGCATAATGACACATCAATTACCCAATGCCGTTGATTATGCCGTGCCGTTTTTCATCCTGCTCATCGTGCTGGAGATGATTTGGGCCAAACGCCGCGCACCTGAAAAATATGAACCGCGCGACACACTGACGTCGCTTGCTTTCGGTGTGGGCAGCACTGTTGCTGGGGCGCTGACGGGCACGATCATCGCTGGCTTTGCATTTTGGTTATGGGATTTCAGAATCGCGACTATCCCATGGACGTGGTGGGGCTTTGTCCTTTGTTTTGTTGTCGATGATTTTCTCTATTATGCGTTTCACCGTGCGGCGCACCGTGTGCGTTGGTTCTGGGCCAGTCACGTCAATCATCATAGCAGCCAACATTATAACCTCTCAACTGCGCTGCGACAAACATGGACAGGCTTTTTCACGCTGACATTTTTGTTTCGCCTGCCGATTGTGTTGATCGGCTTTCACCCGGCAATGCTATTCTTTGTCGGTGGCCTCAACCTCATCTATCAATTCTGGATTCATACCGAGGTGATTGGCCGGATGCCGCGATGGTTTGAGGCGGTGATGAACACGCCCAGCCACCACCGCGTCCACCACGCCACCAATCCGCGCTATCTCGACCGCAATTATGCTGGTGTTTTCATCGTCTGGGACCGGATGTTCGGCACGTTCGAACGCGAGGTTGATGATGAAGTGATACATTATGGTATCATCAAACAGCTGGGCACGTTTAACTTGTTGTGGAGCGTGTTTCACGAATGGATCGGCATTGCCCGCGATGTGTGGAGCGCGCCGTGGCGGCACAAATTATCCTATATTTGGCGCGTTCCGGGATGGAGCCATGACGGCAGCCGCGACACCAGCGATGCCTTACGTACGCGGTGGCTGGAACGGCAGCCAGAACCATAGTTTGCGCTTGCTCTCACGCTAAATGACACGCATGTAAGCATTAGGCCTCACCGATGCGGCCTCGCTTTTGGGAGAGGGCGCATGGAACAGTTCGACATCATCGTTATCGGCGGGGGCAGTGCAGGAAGCGCGGTCGCGGGCCGCCTGAGCGAAGACCCGAAACTGTCGGTTTGCTTGCTTGAGGCGGGCGGCAATAACAGGCAAATGTCGATTACCACGCCCGGATTCATGGCCTTCATCGGCGACAAATCGAATTACCGTTTTGACACGGTGCCGCAGGCGGGGCTGAATGGGCGCGTCGGATACCAACCGCGTGGGCGCGGTATGGGCGGATCGTCGGCGATCAACGCGATGCTCTATATTCGCGGGGCGCGTTTTGACTATGACCAATGGGCAAGCCTTGGGGCGACGGGCTGGAGCTATGACGAATGCTTGCCCTATTTCAAACGGTCGGAGGGCAATGAACGCGGCGGTGATGATTTTCACGGCGGCGACGGCCCGCTCAACGTCATGGATCAACGCTGGCCGAACCCGGCCGCGCACGCCTTTGTCGAGAGCGCGGCGTCGTTGCAACTACCGCGTAACGCCGATTTCAATGGCGCTGCGCAGGACGGTTTTGGCCTGTATCAGGTGACGCAAAAGGCGGGGGAACGCTGGTCGGCGGCGCGTGCCTATGTTGACCCAGCGCGCCATCGGCCCAATTTATCGGTGCGCACCGGCGCGCTAGTCGAGCGTATTTTAATCGAGGACGGTCGCGCAACCGGTGTCGTTCTGCGGCGCGGGAAAGAGCAAGAGGTGCTGCGCGCACGTGGCGGCGTTGTGCTGTCTGCGGGGGCGTTCAACAGCCCGCAAATCCTGATGCTGTCTGGCGTCGGGCCGGCGGCACATTTGGCGGAGCACGGGATGGCAACCAAAGTGGATCTGCCTGCTGTCGGCGCCGACCTGCAGGATCATATCGACTATGTTGTCAGTTACGACACGCAGTCAAAGGTGACATTTGGCGATTCGCCGGCTGGCCTGTGGCGGATGGCCAAGGCGTTTTTTGAACACCGCACCAAACGCACCGGCATTTTGACGACATGCTACGCCGAAGCGGGCGGATTTTGGCGCACCAGCCCCGATGTTCCGGCACCCGATGTGCAATATCATTTTGTCCCCGCGCTGTTAGAAGATCATGGACGGACGATGGTTCGCGGGCATGGATTTTCCTGTCATGTCTGCGTGCTGCGCCCCGAAAGCCGTGGCACCGTGCGCTTGGCGAGCGGCGATGCCGCCGCCGCTCCGCTGATTGATCCGGCGTTCCTGACCGATGACCGCGACATGGCCACATTGCGCAGCGGGGCACGGATGATGCACCGCATTCTCCACTCTGCGCCGCTGACCGATCTAAATCCGTCGGTTCGCCGCCCGGTCGATGTGAATGATGATGCGGCGCTTGACGCCGAAATCCGCACCCGCGCCGACACCGTTTATCACCCCGTCGGAACGTGCCGGATGGGCAGCGATGCCGATGCGGTGGTTGATCCAACGTTGAAGGTTCGGGGAGTCGACGGGCTGTGGGTTATTGATGCCAGCGTCATGCCGCGCCTCGTCAGCGGCAACACCAATGCACCGAGTATCATGATCGGCGAGCGTGGTGCTGATTTTGTGAAGGCTGCACTAAACCGCTGATTCGTTGATGCGGCCGATGGATCGCGCGCCACAACCCCACCATTTCGGAGAAAAAACGGGCCGGAGCTGCATTGCAACTCCGACCCAGCCTTCCGGGCTCTCCCCTCCCGAAACTGATGAACCTTCTATGACTCAATTCTGCTTTTGATGAAAGCAAAAAAATTGGCAGTGATGATGTCACCACTGCCAATGTAAAAATCAGAAGGTCTTGCGTGCGGTAATGCCGATGGTGCGCGGCGCGTTGGTCGAGAAGCCAAGGCGTGCACGACCACCACGCTCACGGTCAAACGCAAGCTGTGCATTTTCGTCGAACAGGTTGTTGACATAGAGCGAAACGCTCAGCCCGTCATCCCATTCCACGCCCGTGCTGAGGTTGACGAGCTGATAGCTGTCTAGCTCCAGATCAACGATGGTTGGCACCGTCCCGGTGGCACCGCCAAAGGGCAGGCCGGAGACAAAGCTGCGCGGGTTATTCTCCTGATCGGATGGCTGAGTAAAGCGGGTGCCGATATGTTGCACCGACGCGCGGACGAAGGCTTCGCGTCCTTCGCCCACCGCAAAGCTGTAATCGGCGCTGGCGGACAGCGTGAATTCGGGGGTCGAGGGCAGGCGATTGCCGTCGCGGATCCCGGTTGCCGCAGTCAGTGCACCAGGTAGAGTGCTATCAAATTGCGCCTCGAGGATCGAACCCGACAGCGCGAGGTTGAAGCCATCGACCGGCTCGACCGACAATTCAAACTCAACCCCTGCGGTATGCGCGTTCGGCACGTTGAACACAATCCGCGACGAACAGCTTCCGGCATCCAAAGTGACCTGAAGGTTGCTGATGTCGGTGTAAAAAGCCGCCGCGTTAAAGGTGAAGCCGCGCCCTTGGGTCTTGACCCCCAGTTCGTAGTTCCATAGCGACTCGTCGTCATAGTCTTGGAACGAACCGAACAGCGCCGCGTCGGCGGGCGTGCACAGCGGGATGTTGAGCGGATCGTTGACCCCGCCAAGCCGGAAACCGCGCGAAGCCTGGGCGTTGACGGTCACGTCTTCGCTCGCCTTCCAGCTCACCAGCACGCGCGGGGTAAAGCCACTCGACGATGTTGTGTCAGATCTGTTGTCGAGGTTGGAAAACAGCCCACCGGTCTTGAAACTCCGGGTTTCGCTGAAATCATAATAGCGCCCGCCCGCCGTCAGGGTCAGTATATCGTTGAACGTATAGCTTGCCTCGCCGAACACCGCGAATTGTTCGATGTCATAAGGCAGATCGGCGTTATAGGGCGAGTTGAGGTCGAGGAAGCCATTGGCGACCGCTGCCGACGTGCCTGCGCCGAAGCGAGTGTCGGTGAACCCCTGATACCCCGGGGTCGGCAGACGCTGTGCATAGACGCGGTCAACCTTGGAATAGAATGCACCGACCAGCCATTGCAACGGGCTGTCATTGTCCGACGCAATCCGCGCTTCACCTGACCAGGTTTCAAGCTTGGTCGTGTCGCGTAGGTTAGATGGCAACAACACACCCGCAGTCGGGAAACCAAGGTCAACCGAAACAGAGCCGGTAAGCGCGCTGGCGTCGCGGCTGACCAATATGTCACGATTGGTATAGCTGCCTACCAACGTCACCTGAGCACCGCCCAAGCCAATTCTGGTTGTCAGATCGGCAATGACGGTGTGGTCTTGGAACCCTTCCTGCAGCAACAGATATTGTTGGCGTTCCTGAAAAGTAACAGCCGGCCGCGTTGTCGTGTTGGGGTTGGCGTAAAGGTTGAACACTTCCTGCCTGTTGAACCCGTCATAATCGACATTCTGCCAGATAAGGCGCGGCGTGATGGACACCGTTTCGGATGGCTCAAGGGTGATCGCGATGCGCGCGCCATAACGCGTGCCGTCGTTAATGTCCTGCACCTCACGGCCAAATTGCAGGCCGAGTGCGTCGATGAAGCCACCAAATTTGGTAAAATAACCGACCGCACGCAGCGCCACCCTATCGCCCAATGGCAGGTTGATCATGCCGCGAATCTGGCCACCCAGATCATCCTCGCCGACCAGATTGAGGTTCGCTTCGAGAGCGGCTTCGGTCACACCGACGCGCGGCTGGTTGGTGATGTAGCGGATGGTGCCGCCGATCGACCCCGCGCCGAACAGCGTGCCTTGCGGGCCGCGCAGCGTTTCGAGGCGGTTCAAATCGAACAGGTCAAGGTCGGGTGTGAACAGCGATAGCGATATGGGCGTGTCATCAAGGTAGATACCGACCTGTTCCTTGACGCCGGGTTGATCGCGAACAACCTGTCCGGCGGAAACGCCGCGCACCGAAATCTGGCTCTGCCCCGGCCCGAGATTCTGGATGTTGAGGCCGGCAACATTGCGCGACGCTTCCTCGAGCGTGATGGCGTTGGCGCGCGCCAGATCCTCGCCTGTTTGGGCATTGATAGAGAAGGGCACGTCTTGCAGCGTGGTGTCGCGTAGCGTTGCCGTGACGACAATATCATTGCCATCGCCTTCTTCTTCATCCGCTGCCTGCGCGAAAGCCGGGGCGCTGACGAGCGCGATGGCGAGCGCCGAAATACCTATTGATAGTCGAGCGTGTGATGCAAAATTACGAACCATGATGTCTCTCCTTGCGTAACCGAGTGGTCTGTCGCCACTGCGAATGAGAGACAATTCCCTTTTTTTGATAGTTTCATCAAGCGTCATCGGGATGCGCGCGTGATTTGCTTGGCCTATGTGGTGAAAAAGCCACAAAAATTGGCCGGAGCGGTTGCCGCTCCGGCCAGTCGGTTCGCAGGAGGAACCTAGCTAGGGCCACCCCCACTGGGGAGGGGAGCGGTGTGGCGGCGGCCCAATTTCGTCAACTATGATCAAACATTATAGGCGCGTTCCCCATGTTCGGAGAGGTCGAGCCCTTCGCGTTCCGCTTCTTCGCTGACACGCAGACCGATTGTGTATTTAAGCGCGGTGAACAGGATGGCGGAGACGCCGCCCGACCACAGCAACGTAACAGCTACTGCCGTAAGCTGGGTCATGAGCTGACCCGCCATGTCATAGGTGCCGGGAATTGCCGGAAATACGGTGTAATCGACCCAACCCTGACCGCCCAGCGAAGGGTCGGCGACAATCGCGGTGCCCAGCGCGCCGACGATACCGCCGATGCAGTGGATCCCGAACACGTCGAGCGTATCGTCATAT
>JBBTFY010000084.1:0-17975 GCA_038041635.1 Pseudomonadota bacterium | reverse complement strand
AATTTGGCGAATATGCCAAGCTGAACAAACGGTTGCCGCCTGAAACCGTGACGCAAATTGAGCAAATTGAGGATGCCGGCCCCGTTGCAGACGCCATTGCCGCAAACCTGAACATCAAGGTCGCCGATAAACAGGCGTTGCTCGAAGAATATGACGTGGCAAAACGTATCGAACAATTGCTGGGCCATATGGCGGGTGAACTTGGCGCGTTGCAGGTGGACAAGCGGGTTCGCGGGCGCGTTAAACGGCAGATGGAAAAGACCCAGCGCGAATATTATCTCAACGAACAATTAAAGGCGATAAAGCGCGAGCTGGGCGGCGAAGGTTCAGAAGGCGAAGCGGAAGACGAGGTTGCCGAACTGAAAGCGCGGATCGACAAAGCTAAAATGCCCAAAGATGTGCGCACGCGCGCTCTATCCGAATGGAAAAAATTGGGTGCGATGGCACCGATGTCAGCGGAATCGACGGTCGTTCGCAACTATCTTGATGTGCTGCTTGGCGTGCCGTGGGGCAAGGCATCGAAGCTAAAGCGTGACATTGCCGATGCGCAGACGATCCTCGACGAGGATCATTTTGGTCTGGAAAAGGTCAAAGACAGGATCATCGAATATCTGGCTGTTCAGGCGCGCACCAACAAGTTGAAGGGGCCAATCCTGTGCCTCGTCGGCCCGCCAGGGGTGGGTAAGACGTCGCTGGGCCGTTCGATCGCGCGCGCGACCGGGCGCAAATTCGTCCGCCAATCGCTTGGCGGCGTGCGGGACGAAGCGGAAATCCGTGGACATCGCCGCACCTATATCGGGTCAATGCCGGGCAAGATCGTCGCCAACCTCAAACGCGCAGAGACAATGAATCCGCTGTTTTTGCTCGATGAAATCGACAAATTAGGACAAGATTTTCGCGGTGACCCTGCGTCGGCGCTGCTAGAAGTGCTCGACCCCGAACAGAATAACAAGTTTCAGGACCATTATCTTGAGCTGGATATGGACCTGTCGAATATCATGTTCGTCACCACGGCCAACAGCCTCAATTTGCCACAAGCCTTGCTCGACCGGATGGAGATTATCCGCCTCGAAGGTTATACTGAGGTCGAGAAGATCGAAATTGCCAAGCGCCATCTGTTGACCAAACAGATCGAGGCGCACGGGTTGAAGGACCATGAGTTTGCGGTGACGGATGATGCGCTGCGTGACCTTATTCGCTATTATACGCGTGAAGCGGGGGTGCGCACCTTGGAGCGTGAAATTGCACGTCTGGCGCGCAAGGTGCTGCGCCGTATCCTCGAAGGAAAGGCGACGTCGATCACCGTCACGCCCGACAATCTGGGTGAGTTTGCAGGCGTGCAGAAATATCGTTTTGGCGTAGGCGAGACTGAGGATCAGGTTGGTGCGGTCACCGGCCTTGCCTGGACCGAAGTTGGCGGCGAATTGCTGACCATCGAAGCTGTGACTGTGCCGGGCAAGGGGCAGGTGCGCACCACAGGTAAGTTGGGCGATGTTATGACCGAGTCTATTCAGGCGGCGATGAGCTTTGTCAAAGCGCGCGCCCCCAGTTTCGGCATCAAGCCCAGCCTGTTCCAACGCAAGGACATCCACATCCATTTGCCCGAAGGCGCGGTGCCAAAGGATGGCCCGTCGGCGGGCGTGGGCATGGTAACGGCGATGGTTTCGACGTTGACCGGCATTGCGGTTCGCCGCGATGTCGCGATGACGGGCGAGGTGACGCTGCGCGGCCGGGTGCTCCCCATCGGCGGGCTAAAAGAAAAGCTGTTGGCGGCACAGCGCGGCAACATCACCACCGTCATCATTCCGCAAGAGAATGAAAAGGACCTTGCCGAAATCCCCGATGCCGTGAAAAATGCGCTGACCATTATCCCTGTTTGGCACGTCGATGAGGTGCTTCGCATTGCGTTGACAACAGCGCCAGCGGCTATTGAATGGAGCGAGGCCGACGATTTGGCCGCAATGCCACAGAATCCGCCATTAGACGGAGACGCGGCCGTCCGTCATTGAGGGGCAATCAAGGCTTGAACGCGCAATATGTGTGCGACAAATGCAACATTTGCATATCCATTGTTACAATGGCTAAGTTCTGCGCTTTTTAGCCTTTGACAAGCCGTTGCAAAACGTTCTTACTGCATTGCGGCTTACCCGTGAGTCACCAATGATATTCGAAATAAGGGGAATCCTTCAGCATGAACAAGCAGGAACTAGTTGGATCGGTTGCAGAGCATACCGGCCTTGCCAAAACCGAAGCGGCCAAGGCCGTTGACGCCGTTTTTGACGCCATCACCGGTGAATTGAAGAAGGGTGGCGATGTTCGCCTCGTCGGCTTCGGCACCTTTTCCGTTACCAAGCGCAAAGCTTCGACTGGCCGCAATCCGCGCACAGGCGAAACGATGACCATCAAGGCATCGACCCAGCCGAAGTTCAAGGCCGGTAAGGGCCTGAAGGACGCGGTTAATTGATTTAACGCAGTAGCTTAAATTGCGCTTTTGCGTAATGTGACGCTGGCGATGTAAATGTGAAGGGCAGGCACTCTATCATGAGTGGCCTGCCCTTTGCATTTGGATTTTTACATATGATCGTTTCGACGGGGCGGCGGCATTCGCACTTGCCAGCCTATCAATGACTGCTTAGGGCGCGCTAACGCCATCAACGTCTATACGGTGATGAAGCGGGCGCGTAGCTCAGTGGTAGAGCACACCCTTCACACGGGTGGGGTCGCAGGTTCAATCCCTGCCGCGCCCACCATTTTCGGGTGCATCCATCACTCCCCCGTTGGCGCTGTCCATAGATCATCATTTCCAGCCCCCGTAATAGGTTCATCGAGCAGTGGCTCGTCTGTCAGTGGGTCGGCGTCGCGGAGGTGGATTGAGGTCCTGCCAAGGCCAAGCAATATCAAATTGCGCAATATGGCACGGCCCCGCCTGCTTGATAGGGCATTGTGAATGATGTCGCGTTGGTCAAAATCAAACGACCTGTTGCAACCCGCTGCATTGGCTATGCTGCACCCGTTGATCGTTGAGCCCGGAGTAAATAATCCGCCTGCTCCAGCGACTTGTCCGTTAATCATGGTCAGCGGGATAGTGTCCTTGCCCGTGGCAAAAGTACCTGCGGCGTTGGCAATCCGGCCATTGATGACAATGCTGGTGTTGCTGCCTTCTGTGCTGATGTTGAGGCTGTTAGCGGTAAATCCGCGTCGATTCGAGAATTGATCATTGGTTCCGCTGTTCTGGATAAAGACGCCATTCAGCACGTCCAATGTGATTGAATCAGCCGCGAGAGCACCATCATCGCTGGTGATACCATCGTTCGCGCCTAGCCGTGTATTGATGCTGGCAATATCGCTGGCCGCCGCAATGTCGGCTATCGCGCTCATCGTGGCGACGGCAATGTCTTCGGACACCAAGGTCAATCGCCCGCCGAGGCCGCCCGCACCACTGCCCGTCAGGCGAATTGAACCCTGACCAAGGATAACCTCGATACTTTCATCGGCCAAAATGGAGAAACCGTTGCCACTGGCCATATTCGACAGCCCGACCGCGCCAACCACGCGCACGGCCCCCGGCGTGATGATCGACAATGTGCCGTTCGCGCCAAGATTGCCCGTACTCGCGCTGGCTCCGCTAAAGGTGAAGGCTCCTATGACGACATCGGGTGGACGTGTTGAGCCGAGCGTTGCAGAGCCTTGTGCCGATACACGCGGCGCGCGGATGATGACATTCGTGCCGAACACGCGCAACATTTCGGCGGCAGACAGGCTATAGGCATTGGCCTGATCCGCGCCGCCTATGTAGGTTTGGGTGCTACTATCCCCATTTGTCAGATCAACCAGGCTGGTGGTGCCAGCTGTGCCTATCCGCCCGCTTGTGCCAATAACAATGTCACCAGAGGTAATGCGCACGGTGCCGCCCGTGGCGACGCCATCAACAATGGTTGCACCCGTGCTGGTTGCCACAAGTTCGGTTGCCGACGAGACAGTGCCAACAATCCGCGCGGTTGTGTTGCTCGACAAAACAACACGATTACCCGACAAGTTTTGCGCGGTCAGCGCGCCGCCCCGCGTTGTCAGCGTGGCGGTTCCCGACACAGTTCCGCTTTGCACCGTTAAGTTGCCGCTAGTGGCGGTGACGCTGGCATCGCCCGCTGTTGCGCCCAGTGCAGAGAATGTTAGGCCGCCCGAACCGGTGATGGTCGCGGAGCGTCCATTGGCGGTGACAAGGCCAGCCGATGTTAGAGCGTCGATCTGTACTGCACCATTGGTGGCGGTGAGGGCGGTGGTGCCGCGCGACGCGACGGTCGTAACGGCAACACCGTCCGTGCCATTGAGCGCGATGCCAGCGGTGCCGAGCAGCGTTGTCGCACGCGCCCCGGTAATCGCGCCACCAGCTGCCACGTCGATACCGTCATTCGCGTCGAGGGTGCCAAATTGTGCATTGCTCGCCGTGTCGATTTCGATGTCATCACCCGCGCGTAGGCTGCTGTTTGCGCCGTTCAGCGTTGCGGCGATAATGTGGATGCGATCGGCGGCGATGAGTTCGCCCAGCGCCACATCGCCACCTGCGGTAATCAGAATATCTGATTGCGTGCTTGTCGCTTGCGAACCCTGAGCGCCGCCACCGAAGGCAGTATTTTGATTGAGATTCGGATCTGTTTCGGCGGAAACCAGCGTGACATTACCACCAGCGTCAATGGTGATAGTGCCTGCTGCAAACAAAGCATTGCCGTCGACATCGGTTCCTGCGACCAGCTGGATACCATCAAATTCAGAATTGACACGATCAAAATTGATAGTGGTGCCAGCGCTCATGAATATGCTGCTCGACGCATCTATGCGTGTCCCTGCTTGCAGGTCGATAGAGGTCTGAGCATTGGCGGTTATGCTGTCCGCTGTGACGGTTCGGTCATTAACCCCGGCATTTATGTGCCGCGCGACCAGCGAGTCAGCAGCGATGTCCAGCGCGCCGGATACCAATCCGCCGTCATTGTCGGCGTCGATTTGGACAATGCCGTCGGTCGTGAGTGATGTGGTGCCGCTGCGGATCGCGCCGCTTTGCGAACGAAGGTAAATGCCGCTGCCGGAGAGCGTGAAATCGCTGCTGTTGAAGGAAGACCCTCGTGCTTCAGCGGTCAGCCCGCCAAAGGCAAGGCCAAAATCATCCGAATTCTCAATCAGCTCAATCCGCCCCGCAAAATCCCCATTCGCCAACAGAAAGGTGTCGGCCAGGTCAATAGTGCCAAACTGGTCCGCGCTGTCATTAGCCTCCAGCCGGATGAGCCCGGCCTGATTATAGGTTTCGCCCGTTGAAAACCCTGCCCCGCCCGATGAGCTGATGGGCAGCCCGGTTTGCGTGTCGAATATGGTGATGATATTGCCAATGCCGCCCATTGCACCCGCGCCGCCAATCCCGCCGACATCGATGGTCAAGGCGGGCGGTGGTTGGTTGACGTTGCCAGTGGTGATCGTCCCGCCATTGGTGCGCAGGTTGACGGTGCCGCCGATGCCGACGCCGCCAAAACCGGCATTGCCGCCAAATCTGGCTATATTCGCTGGGCCGGCATCATTGTCGGCACCGCGTCCGGCATTGCCGCCAAAACCATGGCTAAACAGGGCCGCCCCTTGGCCGCTGTCGTCGGCAATCGTCAAAGTGCCGTCATTGGTCTCAAGTTCGATGAGCCCGCCAGTGCCATCGCCGCCATTGCCGCCGTCATAACCGTTGATGGGTAAGACGGCGCTGTTTGGGGATACAAATCCGTTGCCGCCGCGCCCGCCATGGCCATCGGCCGAAAATGCTGAACCCAACAATGTTATGGCACCATCGAGGCCATTAACCCGCACCGATGCGGTGCCACCACCACCAACACCGCCAGTGCCGCCTTTGCCATTAAGGCCGTCGGTCCCGTCACCGCCATAACCCTCGCTTCGCAAGAGGATCTGCACCGCGCCCACATCGACATTGCTAACCGTCAGGCGCGAAGTGCCGCCCATGCCGAGGCCGCCATTGCCACCCGTTGGCGATTCGCCGCCATCGCTGCCGCCGCCTACACCGCCAAACGCGCTCGAATCGAGCGAATATGCACCACCTTCGTCTTGGCGAGCAGGTGTTTCCAGAATGACATCAACCGTGCCGCCAATCGCCATGCCGCCATCGGGGTGGTCGCTGTCGGTGGGCAAGGTCGAGACATCAAAATTAAAATCACCGCCCGCGCCGCCATGTGCACGCGCAGAGAGATTGATGGCCGCTGGGCCGTCTGCGCCATCGGAGAGGATATTGCCGCGATGCGTTAGCGTGACAGCGCCACCCTCTGCGGTTCCACCATCACCAGCGGTAAAGTAGGCCGCTGACCCAAATAAAGACGTATCGCCGCCTTCGCCGCCAAGGGCACCTGCGTCAGCGTTCAGGCTAGAGGCGATGCTAAGCAGAGCGCTGCTGTCCTTCGGGCCATCAATCAACACCACGATCTGGCCACCAGTGCCACTGCCGCCATTGCCAGTTGGGTGAGTGACCACGAATCCGGACCCACCGCCCGAACCCCCTTCGCCTCTTGTCGTTAGATAGACATTATCAGCGTCAAAGCGCCCGCCTATGAAGTTGGTGGTTACTTGCCCGCCCTGACCGTCTCCGCCACCTATGGTGCCGTTTTCTACCCCAGAACCGCCAAAACCGTCGGCTCCCAGCGTCAAGAATGTAACGTCGGTGCTGCCTGCAGACTGGCCGAACATGATGGTACCACCAGTGCCATTGCCGCCATTGGCACCGTAACCATTGGCCACAATGGACAGCAATGTCCCGACAGTATTTGGTGCATTTAGGGTGATTGTCGCGCTGCCGCCCACACCATGCGTAGCGGTTAGCGGGCTACCCGAGCTGAAAAGTGGTAATGCCGTGCCGCCATTTACGGCGGCATAAAGCTCGCCAAATGTGAACTGCGATCCGGATTCATCGGTCGACTCGATGGTCAGGGTGCCGCCAGTGCCTGTTTTGGACGGATTAGCCGCCGCCGACATGCCGGCAACCCCGTTGGCATTGATGAAATTGCGCCCGCCAAGGTTGATTGACCCATCCTCGGCACGGATACTGACCGCGCCGCCTGTTCCCGTGCCGCCAACCGCGCCATTACCGCCCGTGCCGTTGGCGTCGAAACTATTGAGTTGATTGAACGATATATTGCCGCCGCCGAGCGAGGTGAGGGAGATGTTTCCCCCAAAGGCATTGCCCGCCGTCCCCGTTGCATTCGCCGCCAGCGCGCTGACATCTATTCGCGCGGTGTCGGCGGTCAAAATGCCTGCGTTGGTGGAAAGGTTGATGGCCCCACCTATGGCGGTGCCCGACGCGACAACGGGCGGCGCGAGCGGTCCGCCGCCAGCAATGGCTGTCGCTTGCAGGTCAAGCTGGTTGTTGATCGTAATCCCGCTGTCGAAACTGGAAGCGATGCTGATTGTTCCGCCCTGAATGTTGGCGACTGTACCGCCATCCTGTGCATCGACATTGGCGTTGGCGGAGATGGTCAAATTGCCATCGACCAGCGGGGTTGTGCCGACTTGAAAGAAGCCGCCAAGGTTGTTCAGGTCGATAGTGCCGCCTGTCGCCGCGCCCGTGGTGCCGAGCATACCGCCGCTCGACCCACCATGGGCATTGGCGCTCAACGTCGCGTTGGTAACGGTTATGGCTCCTCTGAAAATAGTCGCAGTGATGGTGCCGCCTTGACCACTGCCCCCGCGCGCATCGGTGCGGTCGCTGGTCGGCCTGGATTCGCCGCCAATACCATTTGCGGTGAGCGAAAGGGCACCCAATGTCGCACTGCCGCCGCCGCTTTCGAATGTGACGCCGCCGCCTGTGCCATTGCCGCCCGCAACGGTGTTTGGCGTCAAGGGATTAGCCAGTTGATCGAGGATGCCGCCGCCAAATCCACTGGCATCAAGCACTGTTGTCGCGGCGTTAATTGTGCCGTCCGAATTGCGCAGCGCTGCCATGCCGCCGGTGCCATGGCCCGATAGGTTAGACCCGACTTGTCCAACGCCGAGCGCGCTGATGGATAGGGTGTTGGAAACGGCCAACGTTCCGTCATTGACCTGAACGCTCGCGCTGCCGCCAATGCCGTCGCCGCCAAAAGCGATGAGCGGCGCGCTGCCGCCATTCGCTTCGAGGGTGAGTGACGACGTGCTAACCGTGCCGACGCCATTAATGGTGACAGTCGTGGTCCCGCCGCGCCCCGCCGCACCGATAATCGCAGCGGTCGTGCCACCAGTGCCGTTTGCGCGGGCGAGAATCGAACCAGCGGTCAATTGGCCTGACGTTACGTCAATGGTCGCAGTGCCAGCGGTTGCTGCACCATTATTGACGCTGGTAATGCCTGTCGCGTTGGCGTCGAGCAGCAATTGGCTAACGACGCCGATGGTCCCCCCGACCGCTGGAAAGCCAACGGGCGGTGGCGTGCTGTCGATGCCAAGGCGCACAGTGCCGCCGACACCGGGGCTTCCGGCGCGTAGTGTCAAATTTCCACCCGCGATGATGCTTTGGGACATGCCCACGCTGAAATCCACCGCATTGGCGGCGCGTAACGCGGCGTCTTTGCGGAATTGAATCTGGCCAAGCGGGCCGGATGCACCGAAATCGGGCCGCCCGGTGATGCTGTCGGTCGCGTCGGCATTCAGCTCATTACGAAAAGTCGCATTGCCGATTTGGATGCTGGCGCTCGTGTTGCCGTTCGCCGCCGTGGAAGCGGTGCCGTTCGCAACATTATAGCCAGCCGATAGGACAATGCCGCCTTCGCTCAGCGTGACTGTACTTACGGTTTCAAAGCCGAAGGTGCCCGACAGCAACATCGTCATCGCCTGATTTTTGGGGACCGCGACAAAATAAGCGCGACTTTCATAGTCCACGCTCGTGTCCGACGGCCCGCCCGTTGTTCCTGTGTGAACTATGCCATTGCTATCGCTACTGCCGACCAGAACATTGATGTCGAACAGGCCGTTATTGATGCGGATGTCGGCCTGTTCCGCCGCCACCAGAGCCACCGAACCCTCAACGTTGATGGTGCCCGCTTGGACTATGCGCGGCGCGACCAGCGCGATATAGCTGCTGCCACTAATGTCGTTTAACGCTGTGATGCTGGCACCATTGGCAATTTCAATGCGCGCGGTGTCGGTCCCCGCTAAATTGGGGTCGCGGAAACGGATCTCTCCGTTCAGTCCGAACAGTCCGCCAGTAGTATCAATGTCGCGCGAGGACAGAACGAGCGAGCCGACGTTGATAACGCCCGTGCTGCCTACTAAGATGCCGCCGGGGCTGTAAAACCACACATTGCCGCCGGGTTGTTGGCCGTTAATATCCGATGTGATGGTGCCGTTAAGCGCAATCATCCGTGCGATCGGAATGTCATTGCCATCAAGCGGGATGATGCGGTTGAGGACGGTGAAATCCTGCAACCCTGTAAATCGCGCGTTTTTGCCCACGGGTAGAAAATCAATCGTCCCGGTGCCATTGCGGTCGTCGGGCGTCCAGTTGATGACGGCTTGCGGTGCGGTGACGGTAATAGTGTCCAGCGTGGCGGTTTGCACAACCGTGGCTGACCCCGGAACAACGACGCTAGGCGATCCTTGAAACGATTGACCCGATGTGGATTGCGCCGCAGCGGGTGCATGCACAGCCAATACCCCAAGGCATATCGCCATGGCACCGCAGCATAGCAGTTGCTGTCGCACTAAGGCGCGTTTTTTGGCGGTATTTGAAACGGTGGGGGTCTGCGTCATCATCATTGTCCTGCAACTATACTCGGTGCTCAAGGTTAGCGGCCAAGGCCAAATTGGGTGGTGAAGGAAATCAATACCCGTGTTCCCGGCCGTGCGGGAGGCAGACCGACACTGCGAAGCGGCTGGGCGATAGTAAGGTCAACCCGGGCACGGTCGCCAAATACGGCTCGCACCCCGCCACCGGCCGAGTACACCCGCAAAGGATTCAGTCCGGCAAATGCTGTGTCTTTGTTCCACACCCAAGCGGCGTCGAAAAAGCCAAAGGGCTGTAATTTCAAGGTTCGCCGTGTTGACGGGATGAGGCTGCCCAAGCGGATTTCGGCTGAAACGCCGACGCCGCTATCACCCGTCAAGGTGCCGGGGTCGTAGCCGCGCCCAACAGTATAATTACCAGCGGAAAACTCTTCATACGACAGCAATGCCACGCTGGCATATTGCGCGCGCGGCGAAACGGCCACAGTGAAGTTCGGCACGGGGCGCCAAGTCAATTCCCCTTCTGCGCGGAGCACAGTTGCGCTTGTATCCGCTTCGATCCGGCTAATCGGAGATGCCCCTGGGCCAAAACAGGCGGCTCCGCCCGGCCCGCATGGGCGACTGGCACCGAGCAGTGAAAGACCTTGACGCGCTTGCAGGTTAAGCTGCACCGACCAGCGCGGTTCCGCTGGGCTATATCCGCCGCGACCCGTAAAAGCATCTGGGTCTGTCCAATAGCCGTCCATATTGAGCCATGCCACGCGCAGATGATCGCGGCTCAGCAAAGTGCCGACTGCGAACACATCCTGATCAATCCAGTCGAACCCCAGAGCCATCCAGATGCTACGCGACTGCCGTAGTACAGCCGGCGTGCGGACCTGATTAGTCCACACCAATGTGTTCGTGCTGATGTCCAGCCCACCAGGCAATGTCGGGTGCGTCCATGCATATGTAAAATTGCTGCCAACGGTGACGCCTTCGCCGCCAATGCGAAACTCGTGCCCCGCCTGCACCACTTGCTGTTCATCGACATTGGCCGTGCTGTATATCGCCAAGGTGGTTTCATCGCCTAGCCCGGTCAGGCCATTGAGCCGAACGCGCGCTATGCCGCCTACTCTGCCGACCGCTTGTCCACCAAAGTTTTGGATATTGACGTCAACCAGAACAGGCGTTCGCTCAACGGATATTTCGCCGATAACGTCCCCTGGCACCGTGCCAGGGCGCAACGTCAACCGCGCCGTGGTTCCCGGCAGGCTGTTGGCCAACAGTAGATAGCGTTCTGCTTCATGCACATTAAAAAGCGGCTGCCCTTCCAGCTTGGCAAGATAGCGCGCCAATTGTCGTTCGGATGCACCCGCATCGCCACGAATCTGGATTGCCGTCAGGCGGGCCGCCAATATTTCCAGCCGAACCACGCCGTTTTGAATTGTTTGAACCGGCACGCGAACTGCCGCTAAATAGCCTTCGCGCCTTAACGTCGTTGCTGCGCGGTCCCTGATGTCACAAATGGCAGCGAGTGGCACTTCGGTGCCGATGCGCTCGCGCCATGCGGTGTCGAGCAGCGCGGCATCAAAGGTGGCCGCATTGGCAAATTGGACGTCGCGCAAAACAAATCGAACATCGGCATATTCTGGGTTTGAAAGCGGGCAGGGCGACCGTTCAACGCCATCCTCAGTTTCCATCTGCAATGGCTGTTGTGCGGTGTCGCCACCCAAAGGCTGTCGCAATATTTCCTCGCGGGTGGGTGCATTTTGCGCAAAGGAAGGTGCGGCGATGCTGATACATACAGCCGACAATCCCGCCAAAGTAAGCCAGCGTGATCGGCGTGCAGCAATGTTTTTCCGTGGGCGTTCAGCCCCGGTTTGTATCATGATATTCGATTGCATTATTTATTGCCCAACCTGATGATCATTGCCGCCACTATACGGTTTATTCTGTGCCGAAGTCGCGCGGGACATGCTGTGCGCACCGTCACCTATGATTGCAAAACCGGCCCAGTAATAAGGGTGCGAGGTTGCCGCTTCGGCCATTAACACGTCCTGGGCTTGGCCTAAGGCTTCGGCCATGCTCACTGCTGGGCCAGCGCGGAATATTCCGCCAATTAGCCGCTGTGTTGCATCAAAGTCATCGGGAGCGGGCCAATGACTGGCAATGATTGAGCGGCCACCTGCGCCGATGAATGCGCGCACCAGCCCATCAAGTGCGCTGCCTCCGCCGGTGCTGACCCCCGCCGCCCGCGTAGCAGAAATACTGGCTTCACCGGCCGTATCGCATGCCGACAAGATAACAAGATCAGCGTCGAGCCGCAGCCCGAAAATTTCGTCAAAACTGAGCAGCCCGTCCGAATCCTCACTATCGAACGACGTTAATAAGGCTGGCCTCGCTTGACAGCCCGCGCGCGGCGGCACGACCAACCCATGTGTCGCAAAATGCAATATGCGATAATCGGATAAATCGGTCCGGTTGCGTAATTGGCGGTCGGTGAACGCAGCACCTGTGACAACTTGCGATCCGGCCTCGCCAATCAAATCACGTGCGGTGAATAATTCTGTTGGCGCAATCGGCCTGTTCCATTCGGCAGGGGACCAGCCACACCCATCACCGGCAACGCTGCCGCCACCTCTGACGATGGCTGCGCTAGTGGTTGCACTGACAGGTAAATTGTTGCCAAACCCCAAATAGCTGTGCGTGGCGCGCGAAGCGGGGGCGACGCGCGTGTTGCGAAACGCCAGCGGCGAGACGGCGGTGCTAACGCGTGTTGTCCGCCCTAGCCACGCCATACCCCGCATGTCGAACGGGTCGCCGCCCGGCGCATTCGTCCGTGCTTCATATGCCGCAACGCTTGCGGCATTGGTGACAAGCAAGTTTATCGGTAGCCGCAGCATGGCTCCGTCGGGTTCAAAAATGAGGTGATTTGCCTGGGCAATCTGTGCGGCTACTGGGCTGAACAGGTCGGTGAATAATGTGTTCGCAGCAGCGGCATCGAATGGGTATGTCGTATATTGACCGCCTTCCAACACCGAAATGGAATTGCGAATCTGGTCCACCGCTGCGTCTAAGCCTGCACGATTTACACCCGCTTTCCACGCCTGAGCGCCTGTGCGCGTGACAAATATGGCATAGACATCGTCGCCGATGATTGCGAGCTTGGAATAGGCTTCGTTTTCATGAAGCGAAGATTGCAGATCTGCCAGTGAAATAGCGTCTTGCGACACGGCGCGATATTGCGGGAACTCGGCAAGACGAGCCAATGTTACGGTTTGCTCTGCAGCCAGATTGTCGATCCGAACCTGCGTTTCGGCCAATATAATTGCGGCCGTGGCGTCGCCACTTTGCGCGGTCAACCGACCCAGTTCGATGCGTGAACGCTCAATGTCCCGAGCCAGGTTGTTTGCCTGACGGAACAATGTCGCCGCCTCGCCGCTTCCGCCCGACAATTCGCGTGCTAATTGTGCCTGCGTGCTGGCAACGCCCGGACGCACCAGCAGCTGGATAGCCGCAAAAAATTCGGCGCTGGCTGATGGGTCGCTACGCTGGCGGTCAACCAGAATCTGATAGTAAGGGGCCATCTGGTTATAGATGCCCGTCAATTGACGGTGTGCTTGCGTAAGTGCTGTAATGACCTGTCGGTAATGCGTAACAGCATCGTCCGAGCGGCCATGGCGCGATAGGAACGCCGCCAATTTTGCGCGCGCGGCGGCCAGAGCCATGGTTTCGGGATATTCGCGTTCCAGCAGCGCCACGGCATCGCCAAAACGCGCTTCGGCAGCGGCAAGATCATTCTCGCCTTCATCCACCAACGCCACTTCGGCCAACATTTGCGCTTGCAACCGCAAGATCGACGTTACCCGTCCGTCACGGACAGTCAGTGTCTGGGACAGTGCGCGGGTGAGCGACTGACGCGCGCCAACCATATTCCCCGAGAGACGCAATAGTGTGCCGCGCAACTGATCGGCTTGTGCGTCAATGATGATGGCGCGTTCCTGCGGGGTCAATCGCTCATCACCATAAAGCTGTGTCAGGAGCTGCGCGTTGGCGTCGCTGTTCATCCCCCTCGCGGTGGTTGGGGTGATGGTCAGATTACCATCGCTGGACGGGTTAAGGCCCATATGAGGCGCAAAGGGTTGATCCAGCACTGCCAGAGCGCCATCATAGTCAAGGCGATTGAGCATATGCATTGCGCGAAAATTGCGGCGCAGGCGCAATTGGACGCCATCGGAGGTGGGCTGGGCTGCAACTTCGTCGAACAGCCGTTCTGCCTCACCAAAGTCGCCAAGGTTTGAGAGTTGCAGCGCGCGATTGAGGCTGAACTCGCTGGGGTCAAGGCCCGAACTCGCGTCCGCTGGGCGGCGCTCAAGCGCCTCAAAATAGATGGCAGCTTCGGCATAGTCGCCGCTGTTGTTGCGGCGATACCCCTCCGCCAGCGCGCGATCGGTTGGCAGGTTGGCGACCTGCACCCGTGCCATGGCCTCTGGGTCGCCTGCACCCGTTGTCGCGACGTCAATTGTGCCCACGACCACGCGCCGCTCAATCACGCTGGCCATGGCAAGGCGAACCGCATCGCGATAAACCGCCAATCCTTCACCGACGAATGTTGTTTCGTCGCGGCGCACAACAGAACGGATGCCCGGCAGGCCGCCGATATAATTACTGCAATTTATGGCTTCACCGCCCGTGCTGGCTGGACACGTCGGCGCGTTCGGCCTTGAGTTCACGCGTGCCAGCGCGTCCTGGCCACGCAGCGCAAAAATACGGCCGACGGGCTGCGCTGCATCGCGGCAAATAATCGCCCAGGCACGGTCGAACATTCCGGTCAGTGCCGGGTCGAGCAATTCCGATTGCACGCGGCATAATGCGCCGTCGCTGCTACCGATCGGGAAACTGTCGCGCAAATTGGGGTCAAGCGCGCTTGTTTGTGCCGATGCATTTGTCGGGCAAAGTGTCAGCGCTGCCAATGTGGCTGCACAAAGTGCGAAGTGACCGCCACCAGCGCGGAACCACGATTTTTTAGATACGGGGTGACGACACCCCTTGCCCACAGTCATTCTTGTGCCTCCAGCGGATAAGACGTTTTCGTCGGAATCCGAAAAACATTGAGGCGACCCGTGGCATTTTATTATTTTTTACGTTGACCGACCCCTAGACCGGCAAAATGACGAATGAAAGTCAAAATCAACAACGCCACTGTCCCAACATAGCAGCTGACGAGCTATGATGGTGGTCACATTTATTACAATAAGCGGACAACTATGTTCATGGGCCATTAAATGGCTGATGCTATTTGTGTTTGCATGCGGTTTGGCGTTCGGCCAATGACCGTTACCGATTTGGCTGTAACAGGCCAGCATAGGATGTTGCAGTGATGGCAATTGGCATGGCTTTATGGTCGCGAAAAAGGGCTGTCGCAATCGCGCTGGCGTTGATCGCGAGCCTGCTTGTTGCAAGCCCTGCCTCGGCCCAGACTCGTCCAGAATCGCCGCGTTCAGGATCGCAACGCACGCAAATGCCGCAACAAGGTGATGATGAACGGCCCGCTGCGTCACAGACACGGCCGTTGCCAGAGATTGTGGCGCGGGTGCAATCAACGCCGCCCTATAACACGATGGATTATATTGGCGTTGCGGGCTTTCAAGTGCGTCAAATGATCTATGTCCTGCGCTTCATCGACGGGCGGCAAGTTGTCGTTGTGCATGTCGATGCGCGCTCGGGGCGAATTGTCAGTCGCGCACCCTAGTTTTTTCATATAAGCCGAAGATGTGTATGGTGCTGTCGCCGACACTTTGGAAAGAAACGATAATGCGCATCCTGATCGTTGAGGACGAACCGACCCTAGGCCGCCAGTTGAAAGCGACTCTGGAATCGGCTGGCTATGCGGTTGATTTGGCAACCGACGGCGAGGATGGCCACTATCTGGGTGCCAGTGAAAGCTATGACGCGGTGATATTGGATCTGGGCCTGCCCGAGGTCGATGGCTTGACGGTGCTGGATAGGTGGCGCCGCGAAAAACGCAATTTTCCTGTGCTGGTTTTGACGGCGCGCGACAGTTGGTCGGACAAAGTGGCGGGGCTTGATGCCGGAGCAGATGATTATCTGGCCAAGCCATTCCAGACCGAAGAACTGATCGCTAGGCTTCGTGCGCTTATCCGCCGGTCGAGCGGCAATGCGTCGAGCGAGCTTAATGCCGGGGATGTTCGCCTGGATACGCGTTCGGGCAAGGTGACGCTGGCTGGCGACCCGGTCAAATTAACGGCGCAGGAATATAAATTGCTGTCCTATTTGCTGCATCACAAGGGCAAGGTGGTTAGCCGGACCGAGCTGATTGAGCATATCTATGATCAGGATTTCGACCGTGATTCAAACACTATTGAGGTGTTTGTGACACGAATTCGCAAGAAATTGGGCGCTGAAGTTATTTCCACCATCCGTGGGCTCGGCTATCAACTGGACGACCCCAGCGTCTAAACCATAAGCACATGGATGCAGCTCCCCCCAACATAGCCATCAACCCACCTGTGCAAGCATTGCCAACCACCGTGACGCAACCTTTGTTACGCAGTTCAGGGTCGTTAGGGCGACGGATGATCGGCATCGCTGCGGCGTGGATATTGTTGCTGCTGGTCATCGGTGGGCTGACGCTGGAACGCGTCATCGGACAGGCCATAACCACCAATTTCGACGATAATATCGAATATCTGCTCACCGCGATGATCCGTGCGTCCGAAGTCGGCCCCGACAGCAATGTGCGCCTCATCGAACCGCTGGGTGAGCAGCGTTTTTTTGAACCCTATAGCGGCCTTTATTGGCAGATTTCCGGAACCGGCAACGAACCGGAACGGTCGCGTTCCTTATGGGACCGCACTTTGGATGACGGCACTTCGCACAGCGACGAACATGTCCATAGGCGCGACAGCGTGCAATTCACCGATGAACCGTTGCGCATTGTTGAACGCGATGTTGTTCTGCCGGGTTCGCCGATCATCTGGCGCTTTCAAGTTGCGCAATCGCGCAGCGCACTCGATACGCAGATGCGCACCGTGCGGCGGACAATTGTGCGCAGCTTTGCCATTCTTGCGCTGGGCCTCATCATCCTTGCAGCGTTACAGACCGTTTATGGGCTGTGGCCATTGCGGCGGATACGGCGCGGGATTGCTGCTCTCAAAGAGGGGGACCGTTCGCTGCTCAGCGAACCTATGCCGGTGGAAGTGTTACCGATGGTGCAGGAACTGGACGGCCTGATTACGCATAATGAACGCCAGGCCGAAGAAGCGCGGCGACATGCCGGCAATCTGGCGCATGCGCTCAAAACACCGCTGACCGTCATCATGAATGCGGCGAGCGCTAATGATCCCGATCTGGCTGATTTGGTGACACGCGAATCGGCAACGATGCGAAGGCAGGTGGACCATCACCTAGCCCGCGCTCGCGCTGTGGGGCGCCGTGGCCAAACTCAGCTACGCGCGGCAGTGTGGGGCAGCATCGAAGGCGTCGAGCGTGCGGTGGCCTGCCTTTACCCCGACACCCGTTTCGACGCCGATGGCCCGCGCGATGTGATGGTCAAAATTGAACGTCAGGATCTGGACGAGATTCTCGGCAATCTTATGGAAAATGCGGCAAAATATGGTGGCGGTAGCGTGTTCGTGACCGTCTCACGCGATGGCGATACCGTCCAACTGTTGGTTGAAGATGATGGCCCCGGGATAGCAGAGGCGGACCGCAGCCGTCTCTTCGATCGCGGCGTTCGGCTCGATACCAGCAAGCCGGGGACGGGGCTTGGTCTCGCCATCGTCCGCGACGTTGCGGAGATTTATGGTGGGTCGGTGACGCTCGAATCTAGCGAAGATATGGGCGGGCTGGCGGTGCGGCTGATACTTCCGGGGGCTTAGGGTTTGGGGGGTAGGGCAACCTATACTCACTCGGCTCTGCCGCAGCGCGCCCCCGCTTTCCTACAGCCATCGAGCCATGGTAAGATGCGCTCTGTTTCACGACGTTTTTTCTACCCTTCCCTAGGCAAGCCTAGCGGGGGGCTCTTTGAAATGTTTATCGGCACCACCAAATCCCCTCTCCCTTGTGGGAAGAGGATAGGAGTCATGCTGTCTTTGACAGCTAGGCGGACTTGTGGAGATGCTCCCTTGTCAAGCCCCCACCCCTTGCCTCTCCCCACAAGGTGGAGGAGGATACTATTTCTTCGCGCCTCTGCGCCTCTGCGCGCACCCTCTTCTTCGTCATTGCGAGGGGCGTAGCCCCGTGGC
>JBBTFY010000083.1:0-7653 GCA_038041635.1 Pseudomonadota bacterium | reverse complement strand
CTCTGTAACCCGCAGGCGGCCGTTGTTTCCCCCGCGCGTTGTATCAACCAAAGCCCTTAATTTGGAGAAAGCCGAACCTCGTTCTTGGTGTCAACTTTGTCAACTTTGGAGCGATGCGGGCAGGACTATGAACCAAGAAAAAGGGCTGGGAACCGCATGGCACCCAACCCTTTTTGCAAAACCTGTGAAACAAAGTGGCTTACGCCGCTTGATCCATATCGTCATCGACCATCACCGGGCCGCTATCCTGCCCCTTGGCAGAGACGTCGCGGTCGATAAACTCGATCACCGCCATTGCTGCGGCGTCCGACGCGCGGAAACCCGCTTTAATGACGCGGGTATAACCGCCGGGGCGGTCCGTATAGCGGGTGGCCAAAACCTCGAACAGCTTTTTCAGCTGGGTTTCGTCCATCAAACGGCTCATCGCGAGGCGACGGTTGGACAGGCCACCGCGCTTGCCCAGCGTGATCAATTTCTCGATATAGGGGCGCAATTCGCGCGCCTTGGCCAATGTCGTGGTGATCTGCTCATGCTTGATGAGCGCCGCCGACATGTTGCGGAACAGCGCGATACGGTGTGCCGATGTCCGCTGTAGCTTACGTCCGCCAACTTTATGACGCATGATAATAGTCCTTTCTTTGCCTTCCCCTAGGCAAGGCCTAGCGGTTAGCGTTTATCTGCGGGGCCGTGTGAGGTTCCCCGGGAAAGGCGGTGCAAGAGGGGCCACCGCCCAAAGCCCTGTAGCCCAAGATTAGCCGAGCAATTCCTGCTCCAGCTTTTTGGCCATTTCTTCGATATTTTCAGGTGGCCAGCCGGGGATATCCATACCAAGGCGCAGACCCATCGACGATAGCACTTCCTTGATTTCATTGAGCGACTTGCGGCCAAAGTTCGGTGTGCGCAGCATTTCTGCTTCGGTTTCCTGAACCAGATCACCGATATAGATGATGTTGACATTCTTGAGGCAGTTGGCGCTGCGGACCGACAATTCCAGTTCATCGACCTTCTTGAGCAAGAAGCGGTTGAGCTGGTTGGTGTCGCTGTCGCCGCCCGCCGCAGGGGCCGCCGCAAGGCCGATACGCGGGCTTTCGACCGCCGTGTCGGTGAAGTGCACAAATACCGCCAATTGGTCCTGAAGGATACGCGCGGCATAAGCGACGGCATCTTCTGGCGTCACGGTGCCATCGGTTTCGATGGTCAGCGACAATTTGTCGTAATCAAGATCCTGCCCGATACGGGTATTGTCGATCTTGTACGCAACCTGACGGACTGGCGAATAGAGCGAGTCAACGGGGATAAGCCCAATTGGCGCATCAACCGGGCGGTTGCCCGACGCAGCGACATAGCCTTTGCCACTGTCAGCGGTCAGTTCCATGTTGAGCGTCGCGCCGTCATCAAGGTGACAGATGACATGGCCGGGGTTCATCACATGGATGTCGCCCGAAACCAATATGTCACCCGCCGTGACGGTCGCTGGGCCAGTGGCAGAAAGCTGAAGACGCTTTGGCCCGTCGCCTTCCATCTTGAGCGCGATCTGTTTCACATTGAGCACGATGTCGGTCACATCCTCACGCACACCGGCGAGCGAGGAAAATTCGTGCAGGACATTCTCGATCTTGATCGAGGTGATCGCCGCACCTTGCAGCGACGACAGGAGCACGCGGCGCAGCGCGTTACCCAGTGTCAGGCCAAAGCCGCGCTCCAATGGCTCGGCTACAAAAGTCGCCTTGCGGCGCGCATCAGTGCCCGACTTAACTTCGAGGCCAACCGGCTTCTTGAGTTCCTGCCAGTTCTTGCTGTTGACAGTCATCTTTTTCCCCTATGGGTTCAAAAAGGCGGAACTTGGCGAGTGAGATGCCTGACCTTGGTCATGTCATCACCACCTGCCGACCCCGATACCGCGCAGCCCGCCAGCCGCGCGCGGGGTCAAATATGGCTAGACGCGGCGACGTTTAGCCGGGCGCACACCATTGTGCGGGATCGGCGTAACATCGCGGATAGAGGTGATCGTAAAGCCAGCGGCCTGCAAGGCGCGCAGCGCAGATTCGCGCCCGGCGCCGGGGCCCTTTACTTCGACTTCCAACGTGCGCATGCCATGCTCAGCCGCCTTTTTACCAGCGTCTTCGGCGGCAACCTGCGCGGCATAAGGCGTCGATTTACGCGACCCCTTGAACCCCATGGTGCCCGAGGACGACCAGCTAATGGTGTTCCCTTGCGCATCGGTGATGGTGATCATCGTATTGTTGAATGTCGAATTGACGTGGGCGACGCCAGACGAGATGTTTTTACGTTCGCGCCGTTTAATGCGCTGTGGTTCGCGGGCCATGATGGAAATCCCTGAAATCTAAAATCGAAACTCGGCAAATAAAGAATGTGCTGACCGTCCCTACGAACGGTCGCTCGCTTGTTACTTCTTCTTACCGGCGATTGCCTTTGCCTTGCCCTTGCGGGTGCGCGCATTGGTGTGGGTGCGTTGACCGCGAACAGGCAAGCCCTTGCGATGGCGCAGGCCGCGATAGCAACCAAGGTCCATCAGACGCTTGATGTTCATCGCAACTTCGCGGCGAAGGTCGCCCTCTACGGTGAAGTCAGCATCGATCGTTTCACGAATCTGCAGGACTTCGGCGTCGGACAGATCCTGAATACGCCGATTTTCGGCGATCCCGACCTTGGTCACGATGTCCTTGGCGTGTTTTTGGCCAATTCCGTGGATATATTGGAGCGCGATAATCACGCGCTTGTTGGTGGGCAGATTGACGCCCGCTATACGTGCCATGGTCTATATTTCTCCTGCTCCACAGGGCCGTGTGGCATTGGCCCCATCTCAAAGCTTTGATTGAACGGCAAAGCCGCTACACACCACCATAACGCAAAACACGGCTGGCGACTCAACTGTTATCGAGCCGTCAACCGTCTATCGGTTCTGTGATGACAGCCCGTTAGGAGGTGAAGGGGGTGGCTGTCAAGCGGGACCAAGCTATTGCCCCACAAGTATTGCCGCTCGCTCGCTCAACCGCTCCACCACCGCATCATGGATGCCCGGCACGCAGGCGATAACGCCAAATGCTTGTGCGCGCGGCGTGTTGAACGCAAGGCCAGCGCCAAAGGCGTCACTGACCCGCGCGCCCGCCTCGCCCACGATCAACGCCGCCGCCGCAACATCCCATTCAAAGCCCCAGCGCAATGTGGCGACAAGGTCCGCGCTGTCATTGGCGACCATCGCCATCCGCAGGGCGATGCTGTTGGGCTGGTGGACCATCGCCAGGTCAGCATCGACCTTGGGTAAACTTGTGGCCGGAACGCGTGCGCCGCTGAGCGCGATGCGATTGCCCGCCTGCACCACAGCGCCATTGAGCGAAGCGCCGCCGCCGCGCGTGGCCACCCACAACTCATCGCGCGCCGGGGCATAGAGGACGCCGAGCACGGGCCTGCCCGCTTCAACCAGCGCAATCGACACCGCCCAGCCGGGGCGACCGCGCAGAAAATCGCGTGTGCCGTCAATCGGATCGACACACCAGATGCGCCTACGCGACAGGCGTTCGGGGTGATCGGCGGTCTCTTCGGACAGCCAGCCTGCTTCGGGATCAAGCGCGCCCAGAATAGCTTTGAGACGACGATCGGTTTCGACGTCTACCTCACTGACCAGGCTTTCATCGGCCTTGCGCCATTGGTCTAGTTCGCCGCCATCGCGCAAGTGCCGCCATTGGCCAAGCGCGGCGTCACCGACTTCGCGCGCGGCAGAGATGACAGCTTCAATCACCCGCGACCATCATAGAGTCGGTGCGCAGCGTCGGCACATGGGTGGAGTAGCGGCGGTTGACGTCGTTGGCAGCGCGCAAATCGGCAAACATGGGAAGCAGATTACCCGCTATCGTGAAGCCCGACACCGGCCCTGCAATCTGCCCATCGATGACGCGCCATCCCGACGCGCCGCGACTATAATCGCCGGTTAACAGATCCACGCCCTGCCCGATAAGTTCGGTGACGAGGACACCATTTTTGACATCGTGGAACAATGTGTCGCGGCTGGCCGTGCCCGGTGCGAGCGATAAATTGCCAGTGGAAACGCCACCGCCGCCGCTGGCGTGGCCTGTGGGGTTGCGGCCCAATTGCCGGGCTGACGCCACATCGCACAGCCATGGTGCCAATCGTCCGCGATCTACCAGCGCGCTCGCTTGAGTAGGCAGGCCTTCGCCATCGGTTGCATGGCTGCGCAGGCCGCGCACACGGTGAGGATCATCCCATAGGGTGATGGCGTCAGGAAACAGCTTAGCACCCGCATAGTCACCCAAGAAACTACGGCCTTTGGCAATCGCCGGGCCCGCCATCGCGCTGATCAAATGGCCAAGCAGTGAACCCGAAACGCGCGGATCAAACAGGATTGGCATCGCGCCGCTGGCTAGACTTTCAGGATTAAGCCGCGCCACCGCGCGTTTCCCAGCGCCGCGCCCCAGTTGTCCGGCGCCTTCTAAATCACTGAAGTGCCGCGCGCTGTGCCAGTCATAATCACGCTGCATATCGCTGCCCGCCCCAGCGATGACGCTGGCGGACATGGAAAATGCTGTGCCCCTAGTGCAACGGGCAAAGCCATGACTAGTGACCATAGCGTGCGCCGATTGGCTGAATGATGCGCTGCCGCCCTCACTATTGGTAACGCCCGCGACAGCGCGCGCCGAATCCTCTGCTTCACAAGCCAAGTCGCGCAAAGCTTCGGGTGTCGGGCGGGCCGTATCGGTTAAATCAAGATCTGGCAGCGCTCCGACCGCCAGCAACTCTTGCGGAGCGAGGCCCGCCCAGGGGTTTTCGAGCTACAGCCTTGCCATCGCCATCGCGCGCGCCACTAGCGCATCGAGCGCGGCGGGGTTGATATTCGCGGTTGAAAGCGTCGCCGAACGTTGGCCAATGAATAGCCGCAGCGAAAGGTCACCGCCCTCGGCGTGATCAACATCCTCCAGCGCACCTAGGCGAACATTGAGCGAAGCAGAGCAACTCGCGCCAGCCGTTGCTTCCGCCGCGTCTGCCCCTGCGCGGCGCGCGCGCGCCACTGCATCGGCCGCGCGTTCAATCAATTTTTCGTCAGAAGGAAGAGGATCGTACTCAAACATAGTCCTGCCGATAGGTGGGCAGGACGATTACGTCAAAGTCATGATGTAATCAAAAAAATGGCGCGGCCTCCGCCACCACCGCAAACAGCCCGAGCCATAGTGTAGGAACGATGAGTGCCAGACGCCACAAACGGGTGCGATCGCGGCGAAAAATATGCTCTAGCCCGCTGGACGGCAGCGCAGAGCCAGCGAGGCCATGCCAGCGTCGTTGCAATCGACGAGCAAAGGGGACGGCGATCAGGATCAACAGGCCAAGCGCAACGAACGGCAGGATGCGCGCACCAGGCACATTCGATAGCGCAACTACACCCCATAATTGCAGTCCGGCAAAAGCCAATAGCGCGGCGGAGGCATGCCACGTCATCGCACGCGCCAAACGCGGCGCGGCCACTGCCGAACCATATTTATCCTGTGTCCGCGAATGCGGAAAAACACTTGCCATGGCGACCCCCACCGGCCCATTATTGATTTACAAGAGAAATCCACAGTCAGAGCCACCTGGTCAATTTGAGAGTCGGAGAGTCAGTGTATTTTGCCGCATATAATGCACATATCGTCGCAATACACTTGGTTGAGTCATCAACGACACAGTGCTAACTCCTTCTGGCGCAGCAATCGCATCCAAAATGGCGCTTTCCCCGACATCCATCACCGCCCGAGTCGCACACGCTTCACACACTCGACGGCGATGCTATTTCTTTAGGCAGGAGACCCGTGAATGATCTATTTTTTTATGCCGCCCCGCGCGCTCGGTGCAATTTTTACTCTGATGCTGGCGCTCTCTTCCCAACCCGCATCCGCAGGCCCTGCCGAAGATTTTGCGACCCTACAGCGCGACTATGAAACGTGGTTGCTTCGAACGAATCCCGAGACGGCAACCGCGCTGGGTGTCCGCACCTATGACGATCAGGTCAGCGACCCCAGCCTAGAGGCCGCAGATCGCCGGGCCGCCGATGCAGATGCCATGCTGGCGCGCCTTGATGCCATTGCCCCCACAGAGCTTGCACCCGCAGACCGCGTCAATCAAGCGATCATGCGCCGGCAATTAAGCGAAACGGTGGAAGGCAATCATTTTGGCCAGCGAATGATGCTGTTCACCACCTATGCCGGATGGCATCAGAATTTTGCCGGACTTGCCGACGCTATGCCGTTCAATAGCGCCGCCGACTATCGCAGTTACCTAACGCGCATCGCCCAATATCCACGTGTCAACGCACAATCGCTCGACATCACGCGCCAAGCGGTGGCGGGCGGATATGTGTTGCCCTGCACGGTACTGGGCAATGGCGAACGCGCAATTAGCGGTCTGATTAGCGCCGATGTGGAGCAATCGCGCTACTATAGCCCCTTCAAGCGCGCGCGCCCAAGCGACGTGAGCGTAGAACAATGGGCTACGATGCAGGATCAAACCCGCGCTATCATCCGTGACGCCATCAACCCCGCATTGGAGGAACATCGCCGCTATTTCGTCCAAGATTATATGCCGCATTGCGCACAAGCCGTTGGCGTATCGGCACAGCCAGGCGGCGCGGACTATTACGCTTATCGCATCGCCCAAGAAACGACGACCAATATGAGCGCGGACGCCATCCACCAGCTTGGCCTGTCCGAAGTTGCGCGGATACGGGCGGAGATGGTCGAGGTCGCAGCCCGCGCGGGCTACCCTTCGCGCGAAGCCTTTATCGCCGATCTGCGGACCAATCCGCGCTATTACGCGCACACGCCAGAGGAGCTGATGATGCACGTCGCGCGGGTAACACGGCGGATCGACGGGTTCATGCCGCGCCTGTTCACGCACTTGCCGCGCTTGCCCTACACCATCCGCGAAATCCCGGCAGAAACTGCGGAAGGGACGACCACCGCTTATTATTCGCAAGGCAGCCTGAGCGCCGGGATAGCCGGAACCTATTATGTCAACACATCGAAGCTCGACCAGCGCCCATTGTGGGAAATACCAGCCCTTTCGATGCATGAGGCGGTGCCGGGCCATCACAACCAAATATCCTTGCAGCAGGAATTGCCGCTGCCGATGTGGCGGCGCAATTTCACGGGCTTTACCGCCTTTGTCGAAGGATGGGGGCTGTATGCCGAGCGACTGGGCATCGAACAGGGGCTGTACGATAGCTATGAGACCGACATGGGCCGCCTGTCCTATGAAATGTGGCGTGCGTGCCGGTTGGTCGTCGATACCGGCATCCATTCGCGTGGATGGAGCAAGGAGCAAGCAATAGCCTATATGCACGACAATAGCGCGCTCAGCGACGCTAATATCGAGGCAGAGGTCAACCGTTACATCAGCTGGCCGGGCCAAGCGCTGGGGTATAAAATTGGCGAACTGACGATCCGGCGATTGCGGGCGCGAGCGGAAGCCGAGCTGGGCGGGCGGTTCGATCTGCGCACGTTCCACGACGCGGTGCTAGCCCAAGGGGCGGTGCCGATGGACGTGCTGGAAGCACAGATAGGCGAATGGATTGCCGCCCGGGCGGCAGTCCAAAGCCCCCAAAGTTGACCTGGGAACGGGGTTTGGGTGCTGGCCTAACTTTTCAAT
>JBBTFY010000082.1:6334-13129 GCA_038041635.1 Pseudomonadota bacterium | reverse complement strand
CCGCCAAATCGCCACTCTCTCCCGCCACATCATCGCGGGTTTCGACATGCGCTTGAATCACGTCGCCATCGTTTGACAGCGATAGGAGGGCCGCGCGCGCGCCGCCCTCCACTAAAACACGCACAGTGCCATCGGGTAGTTTGAGCAATTGCAGCACGCTTGCCACCACGCCGGTGCGATACATGTCGTCAATGCCCGGATCATCGAGGGCAGCGTCGCGTTGCGACACAAGGAATATGCTTTTGTCGCCCGCCATCGCGCGCTCTAACGCCGCGACAGATTTATCGCGGCCAACGAACAGCGGCACCACCATCTGGGGGAAAACAACGATGTCACGCAGCGGCAACAGGGGGTATGTTTGGCTCATTCAAACTCCATGGCAAACCTATAAAGGTCCGCCCAATTTCTAACATATGCACCAAATGGGGTCGTGGACCCACCGCGTCAATGGCCGATCACGAACCAAAGGACGGCAGTTGAAATCCAGCAGGAAGCGGCAACCCCTGCGTCATCTTTGCCATTTCGGCATTGCTCAGTTGATCTGCCTTGACCCGCGCATCGTTGATAGCCGCTGCGACCAAATCCTCAACCATCGCCTTTTCCGCTGGCTGGAGCAGACTTTCGTCAATTTCAACACGGCGAATAAGCCCCTTTGCTGTGGCGTGCACGCGCACCAAACCTCCACCCGCGACTCCCTCGACTTCGAGCGTATCGAGTCTGCTATGCGCCTCGGCCATTTGCTGTTGGATGGCATTGGCCGCTTGTTGCGCGGCAGCCAACATCTCTTCCATTGATTGCATTTCTCACTCTCCTTCGTCGCCGTGCGCAAATCTATTTATCGACTATCTGGGCACCGGGAAATGTCGCCATCGCTGCCGCTACAAGCGGGTGCGGGTGCGCGTCCGAACTATCTTGCGCCGCGACCGCTTGGCGTGCCGCAGTATCAAGCGCCGCTTCAATCAAAGGCAGCGTGCTGTCATGGCTCGCTTGCGCTTCCGGCATAGCAACGCCGCCCTGCCCCTGTTCCAGCATTCGCGCCAAAGCATCGGGGTCGGGCATTTGTGCCGCATGCGTCAGCCGCAGCAATGCCATTTCCAGCGCTTCGAACGGAGCGGCGGCACGAGCCACTTCTTCGTGCGCGCGCAGCAATGTTTGCCACAGGCGTTGAAGGCGCGCCATACCCATTTGTGCGGCCCATATTGCCACGGCTTCGCGGTCATCCTGCGACGCCGACGGATCATCATTGCGCGCCACCCGCGTCATAGCGGTCGCATGGGCCAAGGCCATCAACCCGCGCACCGCCGCGATTGGCTCGACACCCAAAGCATATTGCGTGCGCGCTTCGTCAATCGCCGCCGCGCCACCGCCGGAAAGAACATGGCCGAACAGGCGGCGTGTCGCCCCGCCGTCGCTTAGGCCCAGCATCTCGCGGACCTGCGCCTCATGCACTGCGCCATCACCATCCAAATCGGCATGGGCAATCGCCTGATCGAGTATCGACAGGCCGTCGCGCACCGACCCTTCGGCCGCCGCCGCAATCAGTCGTAGCGCAGGCTCCTCCGCAGCCACCGCCTCCGCTTTGCAAATCATGGTGAAATGCGTGAACAATAGTTCTGGTGAAATCCGCCGTAAATCAAAACGTTGGCACCGCGACAGCACAGTGACCGGCACCTTGCCGACCTCGGTCGTCGCAAAGATGAACTTCACATGCGCCGGGGGTTCCTCCAATGTCTTGAGCAACGCATTGAACGCGTTTTTCGACAGCATATGCACTTCGTCGATGATGTAGATTTTATAGCGCGCGGAAACGGCGGAATAGCGCACCGCCTCGATAATCTCGCGCACATCATCGACACCGGTGTGGCTGGCGGCGTCCATTTCGATAACGTCGATGTGCCGTCCTTCGGATATCGCAACGCACGCATCACAAACGCCGCACGGATCGATAGTCGGCCCGCCCTTCCCGTCCGCGCCCGTGCAATTCAACCCCTTGGCGATCAGCCGCGCGGTCGATGTTTTGCCGACCCCGCGCACCCCGGTCATCAGGAATGCATGCGCCAGCCGATCGCGCCGGATCGCGTTGGCCAGCGTCTGGACCATCGCATCCTGCCCGATGAGGTCGGCAAAACGCTGTGGCCGATATTTTCGCGCCAGCACGCGGTATGCCCCGGCCGTCACGGGCGCAGGCACAGGTAAATCCATGCCCAGCATAGGCTCGGCGGAATCAGGCAAAGAATCGTCAGATACAGTCACCGCGCAACCATAGGGCGCAGATGCCCCAAGGTGAAGCAATCAAAAACGCGCAGCGAACGTTATGCCGCCGCCGCTGGTGTCGCCCCACGGGATGACCGCCACAGCGAAAGCGGCTGGCGGCGAGCCTACGACATTGCGATGGCGGTTCGACGTCAGCAACAGCCCCGACGCCTCGCCAATCGCCGCGCCAACCAACACGTCGTGCCAATGATGTTTGCCCGCCTCATGCCGCGCAACCCCGACAAAGGCTGCCGCCAGATGCGCCGGAATGCCAACATCCCAGCCATGACGTTGTTGCAATGTCGCGGCGGCGGCGAACGACACGGACGTATGGCCGGACGGGAAACTGCGATTGTCGCTGCCATCGGGGCGCGTTTCCGGGAAAGTGCGCTTCAACCCTTCTGTCACAAGGAACGCCGTGCCAAGGCTATAGGCCGATTGCCGCAACCCCTCATCATCATCCTCGATCAATGGCGTGCCAATCGCCGCAGCAACCAATGCGGTGCGAACGACGCTGCTCGCGCTGTCCCAATCATCAGGGTTGGCAGAGGCAGGAGTGGCTGCAAGTCCGGAAACGACGAATAATATCGTCAAACTCTTGTGCATCATGTCTGCTCCTGCCTTGCTTCACTCGATAGCAAAGCCCTTATCCGCAGGAATGCAACGATTCGTTACCGTCCCTATTCCATGGGGGCCATGGTCAGGTGCAAATTGCGTGCGCTCGGCACGGCGAGTGGCGGAGGGGCGAGGGTGGGAGCCGGAACGACCCGCCGCGAAATCGTTGCGGCTGCTTCCTTCCGGATCTGACCGGGTTGGCGAAAACGACGTCCGCCCGACTCCCGATGCGCATATGGCGATAAGGTCAGCGTTTTGCAACTAGGGTCTGTGGACCAAGTTCGCGTTCGATCGGGACTCAGTTTGAATTTCCGCTTTCGCGGCAGTGTCTACCCTATGGGAGCGGTTACACCGTAATTCGTCTCAAATCGGGTGGTGAGTTGTGGGGAAATTTCCCTAGAGGATAGCGGCAATTATGGACGCTGAACCGATAATTGTCGTAAGCACAATACCAACAACAGTGAGGCGGTAGACGCGCTTGTCTGTGCGTTCCTGTGCGGCTTCGTTCGCAACCTGCAACATTAGCAGCTCATGGATCACCCCAGCCTGTTTGGCTTGCAGGTCAACCAACGCGTCAATCTTTTTATTGAGGCCCGCTAAATGCTCATTTGTCTCGTGGATAGGATTCGGCAGAATTGGAGGCAATGTCGGATAATCAATCTGCATGCAGCGATCAGGCAACAGCTGTTCAAATTCTGCGATATTACAGTCGCTCTTGATGCCCATCGAACCGTTGACCAATTTGGTTATCGCATCGGAACCAAACTTGGATCCAAACATACTTTGCATGTGATCTCGTGATTTGTAGTATTCGCCCATAGAGCGACCGAGAGAATCTTCGAGCGATTTTTGCGCCACTTCCAATGGCTTATCGACGGCGCTGCCACGCGGAGACTTACCAATTAAACCGAGTGCTCCTTGGTAATCAGCAACGCCGCCCACAAGGGTAGCATCGACTCCTGGGAATTGTTCCGTTCTTGCGGCAAAGCGGCTGAGTCCGTTTCCACCGATGGCCTCGCTCAAGGCTTTCCCGACCGTCGATTGCCTCCCCATCGCATCACTTAGACAACTAATACCGAGGGCTTCCCTGATAGATTTGCTTCCGACCAGCCCCCCTGTAGCATAATCACCGGGAAGTTTGTCGAAGGCGGGGAAGGTCCGAATCTTCTCCGCATCATTACACAGCTCTGAAATACCCACTTTCACTACCCCCGCACCTTAAACCAATGACGCCGAACCCTCTCGACCCTGAACATAGCAAGAACTATAGGGCATGGCAACGACGACAGTGCACTTAACCTGCTGCGCATAATCCCGCTTTCCTACAGCTCATTTGCCATGGTAAGATGCGCGCGGGCCTTCGCGGACATTCCTTTCGGCCCTTCCCCTAGCTTGCGCTAGCGGGCTGGCTCTTTTGACATCGTTGAACCCCCACCCCTAACCTCTCCCCACAGGGGGAGGGAAAATACTTCTCCGCGCCTTCGCGTCTCCGCGCGAACATTCTTTATTTCGTCATGCTGATCCTGAAACAAGTTTAGGATGACGGTTTCGGAAAAAATGCATCCATGGACCCCGGATCAAGCCCGGGGTGACGAGAAAAGCGAGCGAAGTGTATTAAGTTGACACCACAGTTGGGCAACAGACGCGTAAATGGCTTAAATTCGCGATTGTTGATAATTTTACCCCCCTGTTTAGTGTCAACCAAACCCGAAACACCAACCCCGTTCTTGGTGTCAGCTTTGTCAGCTTTGAGGGTTAGGCACTGCCCAGACCGCGCGGGCCATGACCCTGCCCGCCTGTGCAAGCGCCGCCTCTGCTTCGGCATAGCCGACCGTCGGATGGTCAAGATAGGCGGTGAAATAATAGTCCTCTCCCGCCGCATCGCGGAACCAGCCAATGTCATTATATTCAGGGTTGGGCTGCCCTTCACTTGCGCATGTCCCCGTTTTGTCACCCGCCAACCAGAGGGCCGACAGACCAGCGCGAACCCGCCGTGCGCCGGTGGTCGTTGCCGTGGTCCATTCGCGCAGGCGCTGGCGGGTCGCCTCCCGCAGCAATGCTGGGCCGAACATCGCCCGCACCGTCCCCGTTGTCGCCGCAGGGGTCGCCGTATCGCGCGGGTCGCCGGGCACATTGCTGTTGAGTGCGGTTTCGATGCGGTCGAGCCGCGTCACGCTGTCGCCCCATGCGCGCATGGCCTGCGTGAACCCTTCGGGCCCGCCGATCAGGCCCAGCAACAGATTGGCCGCGCCATTGTCGCTTGTCACCACCGCAGCCTCTGCCGCCTCACCAATCGTCATCTCGGTACGGCCCGCGCCGAGCGCAGCCACCACGCTCGGTGCATGGCCCGTGACATTGGCCTGTGTGATCGACAGGGGTAAGGCCCCGTCGATTTCACCGCGCTCGACTGCGTCGATCACCATCGCGGCCAGAGGCAGTTTCATCGTCGAACACATGGCAAAGCGTTCATGGGCGCGGTGGGACAGCAGCACTGTGCCGCGACCATCCATCAGCGCCACACCAAGCCGCCCGCCAGTCCCAGCCTCAATCCGCGCCAATTCGGCGTTGGTCGTAGCCGTCGGGGTTGGTATGGGCGTTGCGCAACCGTGCAATATCAACATGGCCAAGGCGAACAGCCTTCGCGGCATCATATGGCCATGCCCTCATATTTACCGAGCAGATTTTCCAGCTCTTGCACCGATTGCCCTGTATAATCCTTGTCGATTTCAGCGATTAATCGGCCTCGCACCGCATCTGGCAAGCATTTGCGCATGGTGCCAAGTGCACGCGGCGGCGCGATCAAAACCGCCCCCACATCGCTATCGGACATATGATTGGCCAAACATTCGGCGGCATCGGCAATAAAGCTGTCCTCATCCACCTGATGCTGATCGATGATTTCATACGCCGATCGATCAGTACCCATGCTTTGAAAACTACGGCCCGGCTTGTCCTCGCCTAATTGCGATGAACGCGGGTTGGCATGTTCCCGCTCCTCAATCAGCTCAAGCGTAAATGCATCGCTCTTTCCGCTGTTTCGAAACAAAGCCATCTGCCCGCCATCGACGACCATAACCAACGCTCCATGTTTGATAAGCATAGCCACCTCCAAAAGACGGGTTGAACTCAGTTGAAAGATAGGGACATAAGGCCGAAACCACAACGCCCGGGTGGGTTACAATCCCTGCATATTGTTGACATCGCGCGGGATGTGGACCGTCAGGCCATCCGGCGCATCGCCAAGGCGGATTTGGCACGCAAGGCGGCTGGTCCGGCACGCTCCAGCGGCTAGGTCGAGCATATCCTCCTCAGCCTCGCTCGCTTGACGCAATTTGGCAAAGTCCGCCGCATCGACGATGACATGACAGGTCGAACAAGCCATCTGCCCCTCGCACGTCCCCTCAAGCGGCATGCCGAGCGCCTGCGCGAGGTCGAGCAGGCTGGTGTCGCCGTTGCCCTCACCCACCGTGCGCGCTTCGCCATCGGCATGGATGAATGTGACTTTGGTCATGTAATCCCCTGTATGGCCGCAGCCGCTTTGAGGGCACCAAGGCCGATGCGCAAGTCATCCGCCGTCGTGTAGCGACCCCAGCCAAGCCGGATAGAGGAGCGCGCTTGCGTTTCGGTCAACCCCATTGCGCGCAACACATGGCTGACGCGGCCAGACCCGCTGCCACACGCGCTGCCTAGGCTGAACGCGACATCGCGCGCATCGGACAGCAGGCGCGTGGCATTCACGCCTTCGCGGCGGAGGCTGATGTTGCCGCGATAGCGCTGTGTCGTCAACCCATTGATCGTCCAGCCCGCCATTTCGCTGACTGCAATATCCCACAGATGCGCGACATGTGCGGCGTCCCCGGCCATCCGCTGTGCAGCCAGCATGGCCGCCGCGCCGAACCCAGCGCACAGCGCGGGCGACACGGTGCC
>JBBTFY010000082.1:0-6324 GCA_038041635.1 Pseudomonadota bacterium | reverse complement strand
CTCCGCGCATACCCTGTTCCTGCGCACCACCAAGGATGAACGGCGGTAGTGTGAGGTCATCGCGGATCCACAGCGCGCCAATCCCCTTTGGCCCGTGGATTTTGTGCGCGGACATGGCGATCATGTCCGGCCCGTCGGGTATCACCATACGGCCATAGCCCTGCACTGCGTCGCAAATCAGCAAGTTGCCGCGCGCGTGCGCTGCTTCGGCAAAAGCAGCGATGGGCTGGATTGTGCCAACCTCATTATTGACCAGCATCGCCGCAACGACGCCGCGTTCGGGCAAGTTGGCGAGCGGGGGCGGGGGTGCAATACCATCGGCATCGACGGCAAGCGTAGCTCCATCCAGCGCATCAAGGCAGGCAAGCGTCGCCGCATGTTCGATGGTCAAACCCGCGCATCCGCCGGGATAGAGCTTTGCGCCCGCAAACATGGCCCAGTTGATCGCCTCTGTCGCGCCCGAAGTGAAAACCACTTGCCCCCCAGCGGGCAGCAACGCCGCCACCGCATCGCGCGCCATCTCCACCGCCACCGCCGCTGCCCGCCCGGCGCGATACTGACTGGCGGGGTTGGCATAACCATCACTATCCTCTGGCCCGTCAAGCCATGGCATCATCGCGGCGCGGGCTTCGGGTGCCAGTGGTGTTGTCGCCTGATAGTCGAGGTAGATCATGGGGATTCAATACGCTTAAGGTCGCAGTTGAGAATGAATCGCAAAAGTTGCACTTTGCGCCGCCCCCCTCTATAGCGCCGCACATCATGCGGTCACAATGGCTAAGCAACACTATAGTTAAATAGAGAGAGTCATTATGCCCGATGTCATTTTTACCGGACCCGAAGGCCGCCTTGAGGGACGGTTCAGCCCACCGCCGCGCCCGCGCGCACCGGTTGCGATGATCCTACATCCGCACCCACAGGGCGGCGGAACAATGAACGACCGCATTACGCAGGCGCTATACAAAAGCTTTGTGCGGCGCGGATTTGCGACGTTGCGGTTTAACTTTCGCGGTGTTGGCCGCAGCCAAGGCGTGTTCGACAACGGCATCGGCGAGCTTAGCGACGCGGCATCGGCACTCGATTGGGTGCAATCCATCCACCCCGAAGCACAGACAACCTGGATAGCGGGATTCAGTTTTGGCGCGTGGATTGGCATGCAATTGCTGATGCGCCGCCCCGAAATACGCGGCTTCATTTCGGTGGCACCGCCCGCCAACATGTATGACTTCACTTTCCTGGCGCCGTGCCCATCGTCGGGCATCATCGTCAACGGTTTGGGCGACGAGATTGTGACGTCGGCGTCGGTGGTCAAACTGGTCGAAAAATTGCGCACACAGCGCGGCATCACCGTCCATCACGACGAAATCCCGCGCGCCAACCATTTCTTTGAACATGAGCTCGATTCGCTGATGAAATCGGTCGATAATTATCTCGACATGCGTCTGTCGCCCGATTCGCCGATCAAGTAGCGCTACGGCTGGCAGGGCCGACCGTCATAGCGGTGGCGGTCGACGACATAGTCGTGGCCGTCCCAACGATAGACTGGGAAACATTCGCCCGGCCCGCCAACCTCAATATCTGGCAGTCCGCTTGCGGCGGCGCTTGATAGCGGCGTGGCATAGCCGTTGGCGCGCAATAACAAGCTCCATTGCCCGCCGGCTTGCTTGCTGACCAGCGCAAAGGCGGTTCCGGCCGCGCCATAACATTGGGCGCTGCTCTCGGTAATAATGGCTTCGGGCCTGCCATCGCCGTCAAGGTCGTCGACCAGATCAATAGCTCCGGCGACATAGCTTGCGCTGCCCGTATCGCTGCAATCGCTGTGCCACTGCCCGTCAGCCTGGGTAAAGCCCGCCGCTGCAAAGGCGCGTGAGCGGTCCTGTTCAGAGAGATCCGGCGCCGCCTGAGCGGCCATCAATGTCAGGGCGAATAATGTGGAAAGCATCGTTGATCCTTTCAATTTTTAGCGTGGCGCGGCATTCACCAGCGAACGGCCATCCTCCGTCGGCACGACCCACAGTGCAACATTGCCCAGCATGACCGCCGCAGCAATCAACATCAATATCGCACGTCGCCGCTCACCACGCCTAACCTGCGTATAAGTGCCGCCAAGTAACAATAATCCAACTAGAGTGAGCGTTCCAAGCAACCAAGTCATGCATAATGATAGCGCAATTTGGCGCATTGCGCCAAATCAATTATGCCGCAAAATGCGCCGCCATTGCGATGACTAGCGGGACGGCCAAGCCGCACAGCGTGTGGAATATCGAGCCCATCGCCGGACAATGCGCGCGCATCCTTGCCAAATCGTAAATATTGGGTCCGCTTGCGGATTTTCTCCGCAGACCCTAATGGCGTGCCATGCGTATCGCCATAGCCTCTGACCACGCCGCCTTTGCGCTGAAAGCCGCGCTGGTCGTATGGTTGCGCGAGCTTGGCCATGAGGTCACAGACTTGGGCACCGATGACGAGGAACGCGTCGATTACCCCGATTATGGCTATGCGCTGGCCAGCCACATCGCGTCGGGACAGGCCGAACGCGGCATTGCGCTGTGCGGATCGGGCATCGGCATTTCGATTGCGGTCAATCGCAACCCCGCTTGCCGCTGCGCTCTGGTAAGCGAACCATTATCGGCCGCTCTGGCACGCGAGCATAATGATGCCAATGTGTTAGCGATGGGCGCACGGCTGACCGGAATCGACATGGCCAAGGCGTGCGTCACCGCGTTTCTTGATACACCGTTCGGCGGCGGTCGGCATACGCTGCGCGTCGATAAACTCTCTTCCCCACGCTAGGAAATCAGCCATGACGACAACCCTTGCCAGCACTCTTGAACGCCCCGCCATCCGTTCCGCCGGTTTCTTTACCGACAGCGTCGCCGATGTGGACAGCGCAGTCGCCGATGCCATCGCCGCCGAGATGGACCGCGAGCAATATCAGATCGAGCTGATCGCCTCGGAAAATATCGTGTCGAAAGCGGTGCTAGAGGCGCAAGGGTCAGTGCTGACCAACAAATATGCCGAAGGCTATCCGGGCCGCCGCTATTATCAGGGTTGCGCACCATCCGACGTCGTCGAAACATTGGCTATCGACCGCGCCAAGACATTGTTCGATTGCGACTTCGCCAATGTGCAGCCGCATAGCGGCGCGCAGGCCAATGGTGCGGTGATGCTGGCGCTGTTAAAACCCGGTGCGACTATCCTAGGCATGAGCCTCGATGCCGGTGGGCACCTGACCCACGGGGCAGCACCCGCAATGTCGGGCAAATGGTTCAACGCGGCGCAATATGGCGTCCGCGATGACGATCATACCGTCGATTTTGAACAGGTTGAGCGATTGGCGCGTGAACATCGCCCGCAACTCATCATCGCTGGAGGCTCCGCTTACCCGCGCATCCTCGACTTTGCACGGTTCCGTGCCATCGCTGATGATGTCGGCGCATTGTTGATGGTCGATATGGCGCATTTTGCTGGGCTGGTTGCGGCGGGCGTCCACCCGTCGCCTTTGCCGCACGCGCATATAGTGACGACAACGACGCACAAGACATTGCGCGGCCCACGCGGCGGCATGATCCTGACCAATGATGCGGCACTGGCCAAGCGGATCAACTCCGCCGTCTTCCCCGGCCTGCAAGGCGGGCCATTGATGCACGTCATCGCTGCCAAGGCGGTGGCCTTTGGTGAAGCATTGCGCCCAGAGTTCCGCGACTATGCCAAGGCCGTCGTCACCAACGCGCAGGCGCTCGCCTCACGGTTACAAGCACGCGGGTCGAACTTGGTCGCGGGCGGCACCGACACCCATTTGGCGTTGGTTGACCTGACCCCGCTTGGCATCACCGGACGCGACGCCGACGAGGCCCTGGAGCGTGCCGGCATCACCTGTAACAAAAACGGCATACCGAACGATCCCCTGCCCCCCGTCAAAACCAGCGGTATCCGCGTCGGATCACCAGCGGGCACGACACGCGGGTTCGGCGTGGCGGAGTTTGAAGAAATCGGTGACATGGTCGCCGATGTGCTCGACGCCTTGTCAGTCAAGGGCGAGCATGGCGACGCCGCAGTGGAGGCCGATGTTCGCGCGCGCGTCAGGACGCTGTGTGAGCGCTTCCCAATATATGCTGGCTAAACGCTCTGGTGTATGATAGTGATAATACGGCAAGGGCTTTTGGAGAGTATCATGTCGAAGAAAACCACCGAAAAAGCGCATAACGAAGGCTCTGAGTTCACGCGCGAAGGCACAACATCAAATGGCTGTGCATCAACACTCGACCAGATTACCGAGTTTGCTGACAAGACAATCGAAGAAGTGACGCGGATGAGCAAAGAAGCCTTTACCAGCGACAATGCGCCAAAACTCGCGGCTGGCGCAGCAGTGGGCGGTGTGGCGGCACTGTTTTTGCCGTTCATCAGTCTGCCGCTCGGCGCACTTGCGGGTCTGGGCTATGTCGCCTATCGCGAGGCGAACAAGGGCGACTAATCGAATGAGACGTGCATGAAATGCCCTTCCTGTGGCCATGAGGACAGTCAGGTAAAGGATAGTCGCCCCACCGAAGACGGGGCGGCTATTCGTCGCCGCCGGCAGTGTGAGGGGTGCGGCGCGCGCTTCACCACATTTGAACGCATACAATTGCGCGAAGTGACCGTCATCAAATCGAGCGGGCAGCACGAGATATTTGATCGCGATAAATTGCTGCGCTCTGTCACCATTGCCTGCCGCAAACGCCCGCTCGACACCGCCGCTATCGACCAGCTGGTTTCTGGCGTCCAGCGCCAGCTTGAGATGCAAAGCGACGGCGAGGTAGCGACCGACGAAATCGGCGCCAAAGTGCTCGATGCGCTGAAACAGATCGACAGCGTCGCCTATATCCGCTTTGCCAGTGTTTACCGCGATTTTGCCGAGGCACGCGATTTTGAAGAGTTTGCGGCGAGCGTCCGCGAACTAGGCGGGGAATGAGTTTTTTCGCCTATATTCTGAAATGCGCCGATAACAGTTATTATACTGGGCACACTGACAGCCTAGAATATAGAATTGCACAGCATCAATCTGGGGAATGTGGTGGATATTGCTCCACGCGATTGCCTGTAATGTTGCTGTGGTCTGAAACATTCCCGACTCGGCTTGAAGCGCTTGAGGCCGAACGGCGTATCAAAGGTTGGTCTCGCGCAAAAAAGGAGGCGCTGGTCGCGGGGAATTGGGCGACGATTCAAAGGCTGGCCAGTCGGGCTAAAGTCCTTCGAGACGATGGTGGGGCTTCGACAAGCTCAGTCCCATCATCTCCTCAGGACGAACGGAAAAGAGTGAAATATTACGCTAAAGCCGTTCGCCCTGAGGAGCGGCTGAGCGTTAGCGAAGACGTGTCTCGAAGGGTAAATTCACACACCCCCCCGCCCCCCGTCATCATATTGGTGCGGCCACAATTGGGCGAAAATATCGGCAAGGCGGCGCGCGCGATGCTCAATTTCGGGTTGACCGACATGCGGCTGGTCGCCCCGCGCGATGGCTGGCCCAACCCCAGCGCTGGCCCCGCAGCATCGGGCGCGGACGTGGTGCTCGCCAATGCGCAGCTGTTCGGCACGCTGGCCGAGGCAGTCGCGGACTGCACCCAAGTGATCGCCACCACGGTGCGGCGGCGCGACCTCATCAAACCCGTCGTTGGCCCCGATGGCGCAGCGGCGCTCATCCGCAGCGAGGCGGGCCGCACGGCATTGGTGTTCGGACCTGAAAGATCTGGACTCGACAGCGACGATGCCGCCATTGCCAGCGCGATTATGACGGTGCCGATCAACCCAAAGTTCGGCTCGCTCAACCTAGCGCAGGCAGTGATATTGGCGGCCTATGAATGGTCGAAGGGTGAGAGCCTGTCGCAACCATCGGTGGTCGATCTGGACCCGCCCGCGCCGCAAGCGGACCTGGACGGCCTGATTGACACGGTGAACGAAATGCTGGTGACGGCCGACTATTTCCGCCCGCCAGAGCGCAAACAGGTAACGCTGCGCGCGTTACGGACTCTGTTCACCAAGCCGCGTTGGAGCGCTAAGGAAGTGCAGATGATGCGCGGGGTATTGCGGGCCGTCAAAGGCGGGCGGCGAAAACCTTAGGGTGTAGCCCTAATCCCGCGTCGCGTCCCAAATGTCGAACTCATAGGCGATAGACTGTTCGACCAGCGCTTCCCACACCGCCGCGAGCCGTTCTGGCGGCAATCCAGCCGCCACCGCGTGGGCGGCGACATTGGCGATAACCTGGGCCTTGCGTACTTCATCGCGCACCACATCGCGCGACAGCTTTATCCGTGCAGCGGCGCGCATATAGCCAAAGCGCCGCGCCAATAG
>JBBTFY010000081.1:0-25683 GCA_038041635.1 Pseudomonadota bacterium | reverse complement strand
CCAATTATCACATAATCGGTGCCGGCCAGCGCATGCGCGGGGAAATGGTCGCGGATCAGCGCGCGGAAACGGCGCTTAACGCGGTTACGCTCTACCGCGCCGCCCAGACGTTTGGTAGCGGTGATGCCAAAGCCTGTCGCCGCATCATCATCACCGCGCGGGCGGGCGAGCAGCACGAATGCGGGCATCGGCACGCGCACACCAGCGTTGGCGGCAAGAAATTGGGGGCGCCGCGTCAAACGGCGGATGGCAACAGGCTCAGGCAGAGAGCTTCTTGCGGCCTTGTGCGCGGCGGCTGCGGATCACGGCGCGACCACCAACCGTCGCCATGCGGGCGCGAAAGCCGTGACGGCGGGCGCGAACAAGGTTGCTAGGTTGAAATGTGCGCTTCATGGTTGTGATTCTCTACTGTGATTTGGTCAAGAAAAAGGGCCGCCAAGCGAAAGGCGACCTCATCTGGTGGCGCGGCTAGGGGATTCGCTTGCAAAAGTCAATCTTATCCGGCGACGCGTGCCAAGCCTAATAGTGCCATATCATTGGCGTGCAATGTCCGCACAGAATCGAACCCGACACTGTTGGTCAGCGCGTAAAAATTGCGGGCACCCGCGTCGCTCAACCCCATTTCGCGATAGTAGCTAAGATATTCGGCGTGGACGGGGTCATTGGCCGCAAAATCGCGCGGCTCGTAACCGTCTTCATCACGCCAGCTGTGGACGCCGAACTCGGCTGATGCGGCGGCGCTGCGCTCTACGCCCGCAAGGAACAGGTCAACCGCACCAGATCGCACCGACCCGCCATCGGGGACGCGGGTGGTAAGGCCCGCACGGCGTACGGCGCGGGCGAGGATGTGGTTGGCATCCTCGTCAATTGACCCCGGGCATTCGACCATCACCAGATGGCGCACGGTGGGGTGCGCGGCCAAGAGCGCAGCGAATTGACGCGGTGTCGCGCTGTCGACGGTGCCAATCATCTCGACCGTATCGGCGGTGACCAGATGGAATGGACCATAGCTGGCGATGGGGGTGCGACTGGGGACAAAGCCTTCTGACGTTATGATTTCGGCAAAGCGGCTGGATTTGCCATCCACCATGTCGCCATCATCAGCGGACCATGTTTCAATGGTGGTCTCGCTCCACGTCAGCGTCACAACTTCGGACGCTATGCCGTCGGTTGAGAGCGAGAATGGTGCCATATTTTTAGTAGTCGGGGCCACATGCGTGCTGGTCCCCTCCGCCGCCTGCGCCACATTGGGTGTTGCGGTCATGGCCAGCCCCGCGAGGGCGGCCAAAGTCAGACGACGGAGAAGATAGGAAACCCTGTTCATAGGCAGCGTATTGCCGCGCTGCCCCTTGCCAACCACCCAATGGGTGCGGTGAGGAACGCGTTAACTATGCATTTATGAAATGGTTTGTTTGGCTATGACCGCAGCCACTTAGTCAACAGACCCTAGGGCATTAAGTGAGCAGCAACGGCCAGATTGCCGCCCGTAATCACTAGCTCATTATAGCTGGGCCGCGTCGTGCGCAGCCGTTCGCTTAGCGTCCCCGCGCCAATCATGCGAATATTGCCATGGGTGCCGTGGTGCATCAGATCGAATGCGTCGTGGACATGCCCCGACAGGACGGCGGTAACACCCGCCTTGGTCAGCGCATCGAGCGCGCGGGTGCCGCCGCGTGTGAGTGCCGTGCCGCGTGTCCCCGTCTCGACCAGCGGGTGGTGCGCGGCGACCAATGTCATATGCGACACAGGGAGCTTGGCGATGGCTGCAACTGTGGTGGCTAAGGACTTGGCTTTCACCACGCCTTTTGACCAATTGAACCGCCATTGTGCAGGTGCGGTCGTGTGCAATGGGACGATAGCAAGGCCGGGCAGGTCAATGGCGCGTTCGACCATATTGGCCATAGCGCGGTAACGGCGATAGGGGTTGGCGAAACGCTCAATCGGGTTGAAATAGGGCATGTCATGATTACCGATTTCAACGGTCACAGGCGTGTTGAGAGAGGTGATCCAATTCGCGGCGGCCGCAAATTCGCTATGCCGCGCGCGCATCGTGATGTCGCCGGTGATGATGATGGCGTCGGGCCCGTCCGACTGCACCTGCGCGGCGAACCAATCGAGCGCGGCCCGGTCTTCGGCCCCGAAATGCAGGTCACTGGCGTGAAAGATGCGGATGATACTCATGGGCTTCGCTTGCCATAGCGTAATAGCTTTGCAAAGCTATGGATAAGGGCAACAGACCCAATGGAGGAGACGGTGATGATTCGTATACTATTGTGGGCTATGGGCCTGGTCGCCGTGGCGGGTATCGCCGTCGGCTTTGCGGCGCGTTGGCAATGGCCAGGGCTGCTCAATGTCGTCGATGGCCTAACCCCCGGCCCAGCAGGGGAACGGGTGGCCGAGGGCGCCGCTTATGGAACGAATGAACGACAAAGCGTTGATGTCTATGCTCCCCAAGGCCGTGGGGTGACTCCTGCAACCAATGGAGCCAAATTGCCCGTCATCATCTTTTTCCACGGCGGGGGTTGGCGTCATGGTGATCGCCAAAGCTATGGCTTTGCTGGTCGGGCTTTCGCCTCCGAAGGCTTTGTCACTGTCGTTGCTGGTTATCGATTGGGCCAAGAGGGCAGATTCCCGATATTCATGCAGGACGCGTCTGCGGCCATCCGCTGGGCGCACGACAATGTTGCGCGCTATGGCGGCGATCCGGACCGTATCGTGCTCGCGGGGCATAGCGCGGGTGCGCATATCGTGTTGATGGCGGGGTTAGACCCGCAGTGGCTCGGTGACATGGTACGGCCGGGCGGGGCCATACGCGGGGTCATTGATCTTGCCGGACCAGCAGATTTTTTGCCGTTCGAACCGGGCGGTGCCGCCGAGGCAGCGTTCAGCCATGTTCAAAACCCCGAAATCACACAGCCAATCCACTTTGCCCGGGCCGACGCGCCGCCGATATGGATGGGCCATGGTGCCATCGACACCCTAGTTCGGCCACGCAATCCGCAACATTTGTTGGCGGCGATAACCGATGCGGGCGGGCAGGCGCAAATGCGCTTCTATCCCGGCGCCGATCATAATGGCACGGTCAAGCCATTGTCGCTATATTATCGGGGCGATAATAGTTTGCTGGCCGATGCGGTTACTTTCGCGCGCAGGGTTACTGCGCCAGCGCCCGATCAACCGCAGCCTTAGCCAGCGCCAGTTCTTGCCGGTAATCCATGGTCGCATCAAGATCGACAATCGGCGCGCCATTAAAGGTCAGGCGCGGGATCGCTGCGATCTTAGCTGCGAGCAGGTTTCGTTCATGGTCGGGTTTGCGCGCGAATGCGGTATCGACATCGACGTTCAGGCGAATCACCAAAGTCGGGATATAGGCGATCATTTCACGGTATAGAGCCAGCTCTTGCGCTTGGATTGCCAACTGCCCTTCGGTCGTGGCGCGCCCCGCCAATATCGGCCCGTCATGAAGGCCTGCGACATCAATTTGCGGATAGCGGTCGGTGACGATGGTGACGCCGCTGCGCCGCCGCAACAGCAGGGCATCGAATCTGGCGCGTCGCTTGCGCGATTTACGCAGGGCATAGCGCGCTACCATCATGCCGGGGATGGGTTGCGTCGGGTCGCGCAGCCGGTCGGCGATGCCATCCAGCCAGCGGTGCAACGCCGGGCCAAACAATGGCCATCGGCCAATTGCGCGGCCCTGTTCGCCGGACCCCAAGCCCAAATAGCCGCTCATCGCCAATCGCGATTGGCTTATGTGGCATAGCAGGTCGGCGGCAAGCGTCGATTTCCCCGACCCGTCGCAACCCACGACTGCAATCAGCGGGGCAAGGCGTTCCGCGCCCATATTATCAGCTCAATTCTTTGAAATAGCCTATCATTTTAAGCCCGCCTAGGATGAAACGGACGGCGACCAGCACACCATAAGCATAAACCCACGGCCAGCACGCCGCCGGGATTGCAGCCGTCTCAAAGCCCAAACGTGCGAACCAGGTCAGGATCAGAGCGGTCGCCAGCAGGAACAGCTTATTCTGTTCACGCCAGATCATGCGCTTGACCCAGAATGGGTATTTGGGTTTCACCCACCCCGACAGACGCGGCAGCAACGCAGGCACATGCGCAGCCCATTCGGCGTGTGCGGCACCGAACTTGTCGCGCAGATATTCCTCTTCGTAGATCGAGATGCGCTCGTAGATGAGGACGCCCACAAGATAGACGATGGCGCCAAATACCCAGCTTCCCGACAACATGGCGATGCCTGTGAAGTTGAGGATGCGTCCGACATAAAGCGGGTTGCGGACTAGGCTATAAGGACCAGTGGTGTTCAACTCGCTGGCTTCGGCGGCGACCTTTGCGCGGCCCGACGTGCCAAGCGCGGCATAGCCGGATGTGATGACGCGAACCAGTGCGCCGCTGCTCGCTACGCCCAGCGCGGCCCAGAACCAGATGCGATCGGCACTGGTGCTGGCAAAAGGGCCAAGGTCGCGGCCGCAATAAGCGATCAGTGTCGCAATCGCGATGGTGATATAGATGTAGGTGCCACGGATGAAAAACAGCTTCTTGCCGGAGCTTGCGAGTTCGGTCTGGTACATGGTGCGGGTATGGCCCTGTTGTTGAAATATGATGCCTGAAATCAGGCATTCAGTGTGCGCCGCGCCTCTAAACGGGATTTTCGGCAGGAATGAGGCGGAGCTTGCGTGCGGTCTTACCCAATGATTGGCGATCCGCCAAGGGTAGTGACACTCTGGCGCTCAACCAGATTGCGCCGAGCGCGACGCCGAGCGTGAGCGGCAGGGCAATGGCATCGGGTGCCTGCGCGATGCCCAGCGTGACAAACAACGCCGCCAGAGAAATCCCAATGGTTCGCAGCGCTGCGCGGGCGAGCGACGGCCCAAAGGGAGTGAGGTTCTCAATCATTTGTAATTGCAGCATCGGGATCGCGGCGGCGAGGATAAAGCCGATCGCACTGGCCAATGTGATACCGCTGAGCGGCCCCATGATCTGCATCAGCGGCCACGCAAAGAGTGCCGCCACGAAGAGGCCGGCCATGCTTGCGGTCAATTGGTGGCGAAAGCCCGCAACGACCTGCAGCACCGGCAAGGAAATGCCCAACACCGCCTCCACCGCACGGGCGACTAGCAGGATTATCAGCGCCTGCTGTGCCACCAGGGCGTCGTTGCTGAACAGTTTGAGCAAGGGCTTGCTCCCCGCCGCCAGCACCGCCGACAGCGGCAATGCGATGACAAGGATGAGGCGAACTGCATAAGCGTAAATAGCCTGCACATGGCTGCGGTCGGCGCGTTCGGCAGAGGAAGCGAGCGGAGCGAGAACATAGACAAAGGCGATGCGGACAAGTTGCACCACGCTCGAAATCTTGCGCGATATGGTGAACAGGGCGCTGGCGCGTGCGCCATCCGCGCCCGGAATGATGAGGTTGAGCAGCACCGCTGGCGCATCGCCAAACAGCCGGGCAATCATGTTCGATGGCAGGATCGACAGACCGGCCCACATCGTCTGGCGAAAGGCGTCGGTGAAAATTGCCCCCTCAAGCAACAACGACAGGCGGTAATGCCGCGCCACCAGACGCAGGCTGAGCAGCGCGGTGAGCGTTAGCGAGCACATATGGGCGATGAACAGCCCGAACAGCCCCCATCCCATGGCGTAAAATAGCAGCGCCAGCACAAGGCGGATAATCTGTTCCCACACGATCCTGAGGCGGATTTCCGGGCCGAACAGATGGCGCGCGCGTAGCGCCGATGTCGCTATCTCGACAAAGGCCCATAGCGGCAGTGCCCAGACAAACAGCCGGATCGCCGGCGCAACAAGCGCGCGGTCGGCGGCGGCAACATTGACCCAAGTGGCCAGCGGCTCCGCAAACAGCGACACTAACGTCGCAACGATGATACAGGGCACGACGCCCAGCAACAATGCCGCGCGCAGGCAATCCGCTGCTGCGCGGTCATCTGTCGCTTGTGGCACGGTGCGCTGCATTGCGCTGGTCATGCCAAGGTCAAAGATATTTTCGATCAAATTGACCGCTGCCCATAACAGGGCATACAGGCCGTATCCCGCCAGCCCGAATAACAGCACGTACAGCGGTTGCGAGACGATCTCGATCACCGCGCCCATGCGCGACAGCAATGTCGTGCCGACGCCCTTGGCAACGTGGCTGCTGGTGACGGCTGCGGGCTGGGATGGGTCTTGCACCTTGGCGCTATAGGCGGAGTTGGCGGTTCGCGCCAAGTCGCTTGATTTTCACGCCCGACCCAGCGAGGAGGGCGGCCATGTCTAAGCACTGGACCGCACTCATCCTTGCCGGACAACGCCCCGGCGTTGACCCGCTCGCCAGCCATTTTGGCGAAGCCTATAAGGCGCTGGTGCGCGTCGCGGGCGAACCGATGCTCACCCACGTCGTGCGCACGCTGAATGCTGTTCCGGCGATTGGCCGCATCATCGTGCTGGGGCAGGAACCGGGCGTGCTGGTGGCGGCGGTCGCGGCTGGTGGCGGGGCGGACATCTTGGCCAGCCAGTCGGGTATATCGCAAAGCATTCTCGACGTAGCGGGCGGTGATGATGCACCATGGCCGTTGCTGGTGACCACCGCTGATCATCCTTTGTTGACGCGCCAGATGGTCGAGGCGTTCATGAGCCAAGTGGATGACGCCGATGTCGCGGTGGCGATGGTCGAGCGCGGCACTATGCTGGCGCGCTTTCCCGATGCCCGGCGGACGTGGCTGCGCTTTGCCGATGGCGCATGGTCGTGGGCTAATGTGTTCGCGTTGACGGGACCAGCGGCGCTGGCGGCATTGCATGTCTGGACGCAGGCGGAACAGGATCGCAAGCGGCCGTGGCGGCTGTTTCGGCATTTTGGCTGGGGGCTGGCCTTGCGCGCGATCACCCGCACTATTGGCCTTGCTGATGCATTGGGGCGGGCGGGGCGCAGGTTCGGGATGCGGGTGCGGCTGGTGCCGATGCGCGACCCTGTGGCGGCAATCGATGTTGATAAACTGTTCGACCATCAACAGGCCGAGGCGATTTTGGCGGATCGGGCGGAGTGAATTAAGTGCATAATCACCATAATCCTGGACTTTCCCGCTTTCCTACAGCCTTGTCGTCATGGTAATATGCGCTTTGTTTAAGAACTCGGTTCTTTTGACATTGTAGATCGGCACCACCCATATGTGCTTCGCGTCTCCGCGCGAACTATCATCCTCCGTCACTGCGAGCGCAGCGAAGCAATCCAGATGCGGCCAAGACTGGATTGCCACGGGCCTTGCGACCCTCGCAATGACGATGGTGGATGACGAGATGTATTATGTGTATAATACGACTGTGTATTGTTGATACCACAGCTCTGTAACCCGCAGGCGGTCGTTGTTTCCCCTGTATAGTCTATCAACCAAATCCCGCGAACTAACCCCGTTCCTTGGTGACACCTTTGGTAACTTTTGGGCCGCGCATCGCCTCTTGCTGCACCGATAACGACAGGCGCGATTTTTTCAAAAACGCAATAATGTAAACCCTGTCCGCCCCGCTCCATCAGAATATGGTTGCGGCACGGGGTTCGCGTGACCTACTATGGCGTTCTGGCCCCAATTGACGAACAGGACGCGCGACCCATGGCTGAGTTTACCCTGCCCAAGAATAGCAAGGTCCGCCGCGACGGGGCGGTGCATCGCGCCGCCGGGGCCAAAAATGCCAAGAGCTTCAAAGTCTATCGCTACGACCCTGACAAGGGCGAGAATCCCCGAATGGACACGTTCGTAGTGGATTTGGACAGTTGCGGGCCGATGGTGCTCGATGCGCTGATCATGATGAAGTCGGAGCAGGATTCAACGCTGGCGTTTCGCCGTTCGTGCCGCGAAGGGATTTGCGGTTCCTGTTCGATGAACATTAACGGCAAAAACGGCCTCGCCTGCACCACCGCGATTGAGGACTGCAAGGGCGACGTCACCATCACGCCGCTGCCGCATATGGAAGTCATCAAGGATTTAGTGCCCGATTTCACGCATTTTTATGCGCAATATGCGTCGATTGAGCCGTGGTTGAAAACCAAAACGCCGACGCCATCGGGCAAGGAGCGGTTGCAAAGCCCTGAGGACCGCGCCGAACTGGACGGCCTGTATGAGTGCATCCTGTGCGCTTGCTGTTCAACCAGCTGTCCCAGTTATTGGTGGAACAGCGATAAGTTCCTTGGTTCTGCTATTTTGCTACAGGCCTATCGCTGGCTGGCGGACAGCCGTGATGAAATGACGGGTGAGAGGCTCGATGAACTGGAGGATCCGTTCCGCCTTTACCGCTGCCACACGATCATGAATTGCGCCAATGCCTGTCCCAAGGGGTTGAACCCTGCGCGTGCCATCGCCGAGGTCAAAAAGATGATGGTCGAACGCGCCGTTTGACAGGCGGGCGGTGACTTCTGTTCTGGCCCGATACGATGCGCTGGTCGTCGCGGGCGAATTACGCGCCGATGATGGGCAGCGCGCGGCGGCGGTGCGGCTTGACCAGTTGCAGCAGGAGCTGGAGGCTATCCCCGAGCGCGGCTCCATCTTGTGGCGGATGATGGGGCGTAAGGTAGAGGCACCGCAAGGTGTTTATTTGTGGGGCGGGGTCGGGCGCGGCAAGACCATGCTGATGGACTTGTTCCACGACAGCTTGGCCATCCACGCCAAACGCCGCGTTCATTTTCACGCCTTCATGATTGAAGTGCATCAGCGCCTTCGCGCCGCGCGGGCCACTGAAGAGGGCGACCCGGTGATAGCGGTGGCGGCGGCGCTGGCGGGCGAGCAACGCCTTTTGTGCTTTGACGAAATGGTCGTCAATAACAGCGCCGATGCGATGATCATGTCGCGGCTGTTCACCGCCTTGGTTGAAGGCGGGGTGACGGTCGTGGCGACGAGCAACCGTCCGCCGCACGACCTGTATAAGGACGGGTTGAACCGCGAGCATTTCCTGCCGTTCATCGCGCTGATCGGCGCGCGGATGGATGTGCTACCGCTCAATGGCCCGAGCGATTATCGCCGCGACCGCTTGGCCGGGGTGCAGCGCTGGCATGTACCGAATGGCGCAGAGGCGACGGCGGCGCTATCGGAGGCGTTCTTCAAGCTGACCGATTATCCGCCTGAGGACCGCGCACATGTTCCGGTGGCCGAGATTGATGTCGGGGCCAAGCGCACGTTGCACGTCCCCAAGTCGCTCAAAGGGGTCGCTGTCTTTTCGTTCAAGCGGCTGTGCGGTGAGGCGCGCGGGGCTGCGGATTATCTTAGCATCGCGATGGCATATCACACGATCATATTGGTCGGCATACCCGCGCTGGGGCCGGAAAAGCGTAACGAGGCGGCGCGGTTCGTGACGTTGATCGACACGCTGTATGAATATCGGGTCAAATTGCTGGCCAGCGCGGACGCATTGCCCGACGATTTATACCTGAAGGGCGACGGCGCGTTCGAGTTTGAACGCACAGCGTCGCGGCTGAACGAGATGCTGTCCGACGACTGGTTGGCACGCGGGCACGGGGTGGGTGAATGACACGCTTTTTTTGGCACTGTCTGACTATGATTGTCGCTATTTATTTGGCTATGCTGTCTGGCGCTGCGCAGGCATCGGCTCCGCTCCCACCCGTTCTGACCGCCGCTGATTTGCGGCCGCACACCGACCTGTCTGGCCCGTGGAATTGGTCGATTGACCCCTACCGCGTCGGGGTGAGCGGGTTTCATGGCGGTGCTCCTGGCCCGGGATCGCGGCGTTACGATGATGTCGATGTCGAAACACATTTGATCGCCAATCCGCGCGCGCTGTTTGAATATGACATGGACCGCGCGCCGAGCGCGATACTGCCGTCATCGTGGCTTAACCATTCTCCCTTGCTGCGCCACTATCAGGGGCTGATGTGGTATCAGCGCATGGTCGAGGCTGACCCACGCGCAGGCACGCGCACCTTCCTGCGCTTTGGCGCGGTCAACTATGCCGCCGCCGTCTATGTCAACGGCGCTCTGGTCGGGCGGCACGAGGGGGGCTTTACCCCCTTCGCATTCGACGTGACCGAGCATCTGCGCAGCGGAGCGAACCGCATCACCGTTGGCGTTGATTCGACTGCCCGCGACGACAGCGTGCCGCCGCCCGTCACCGATTGGGAGAATTATGGCGGCATCACCCGCGCGGTGAGCCTGATCACCGTGCCCGAAACCTATATCGATGACGCGTGGGTGCGGCTCGGCAATGACGGGCGGATAAAGGCGAGCCTGCGGCTGGCGGGCAGCCATGCAGCGGGGCAGCGGTTAAGCGTGCGGATTGCGGCGCTGGGCCTGACGATGGGAGGTGTAAGCGACGCGGATGGCGTGTGGCAGGGGAGCGTGGCGCCGCCGCGCGCCCTGCGGCGCTGGTCGCCCGGTGCGCCGACGCTCTATGATGTCGAGGTGACAGCTGGTGCTGACAGCCTGCGCGACCGCATCGGCTTTCGCACCATCGCAGTGCGTGGGAGCCAGATATTGCTCAATGGCCAGCCGATATTCCTGCGCGGTATCAGCCTGCACGAAGAAGAATTGGGCGCGAACCCGTCGCGGATCATCACGCCGCAATCGGCGCGCGCGCTGTTGTCGTTGGTCAAGCATGACCTGCACGGCAATTTTGTGCGGCTGGCGCATTATCCGCATGGCGAGGCGATGACGCGGATGGCCGATGAGATGGGGCTGATCGTGTGGAGCGAGATCCCCGTTTACTGGCTGGTGGCGTGGGATAATCCAGGCACGCTGAACGCGGCGCGGCGCATGCTGGCCGAAAATATCCTGCGCGACCGTAACCGCGCCTCTATCGTGCTGTGGAGCGTCGGGAATGAAACGCCCGTCAGCGACGCACGTAACGCATTTTTGCGCACGCTGATCGCCGATGTCCGCAGCCTCGATGATAGCCGGCTGGTGACGGCGGCACTGCTCAATCGGCGCGAGGAGCGCGGCGGGCGCGTGACAATGGTCATCGACGATCCGCTGGTCGATGATTTGGACGTGATGGCGGTCAATAGCTATAATGGCTGGTATAGCGACGATGCGCTGGCGGCGCTGCCCGACTTCGACTGGTTGTCGGCCAGTGGCAAACCGTTGATCCTGTCGGAGTTCGGCGCCGATGCATTGGCGGGCTTTCATGATGCGGGCGCGGACCCGCGTAAGTTTTCCGAGGAATATCAGGCGGACTATTACCGTCAGACGCTGGCCATGGCCGACCGCATCCCTTTCCTCGCGGGGATGAGCCCATGGATACTTAAAGATTTTCGTTCGCCACGCCGCCAGCATCCGCTGTTTCAAGGCGGGTGGAACCGCAAGGGGCTGGTCAGCGAAACGGGGCAGCGCAAACAGGCATTCGGGATTTTGGCGGAACATTATGCGCGGCGCGCGGCGCATTAAAGATATTGCGAACCAATTGCATTAAACCTTGTGTTTTTGGACCTTTATCACCTTGCAATCGACGCTGGACGGGCTATTGCGGGGGTCGCGCGCGAGCCGATGAACGGCCGGATTGCTCGTTAGCGCTTTGAGATACGCACGGCCTTTTTGCAGGAGACACGACATGGCCCGCAACAAGATCGCGCTGATTGGCGCAGGGATGATCGGCGGCACGCTCGCCCACCTCGCCGCGCAAAAGGAAATGGGCGACATCGTCCTGTTCGACATCATGGAGGGGATGCCCGCAGGCAAGGCGCTCGACCTTAGCCAAGCCGCCCCGGTCGAAGGGTTCGACGTGTCGCTCAAAGGCTCATCGGACTATGCCGACATCGCGGGTGCCAACGTGGTTATCGTCACCGCCGGCATCGCGCGCAAACCCGGCATGAGCCGCGATGACCTTATCGGCATCAACCTCAAAGTCATGAAGGCGGTGGGTGAGGGCATCAAGACGCATTGCCCCGGTGCGTTCGTCATCTGCATCACCAACCCATTGGACGCGATGGTGTGGGCGCTGCGCGAATTTAGCGGCCTGCCGCACCATATGGTCGTCGGCATGGCGGGTGTGCTGGATAGCGCGCGGTTTCGCCACTTCCTTGCCGACGAGTTCAAGGTCAGCGTTGAGGACGTCACCGCATTCGTGCTCGGCGGGCACGGCGACACGATGGTCCCCGTCATCGAATATTCGACCGTGGCGGGCATTCCCGTCCCCGACCTCATCACCATGGGCTGGTCCACGCAGGAGCGCATCGACGCGATAGTCGCGCGCACCCGTTCTGGTGGCGGCGAAATCGTCGCGCTGCTCGGCAATGGGTCGGCCTATTACGCCCCCGCGACATCGGCGATTGCGATGGCGGAAAGCTTTCTCAAGGACAAAAAGCGTGTGCTGCCGTGCGCGGTGCACCTGACCGGCCAATATGGCGTCGATAACCTCTATGTCGGTGTGCCGTGCATCATCGGTGCGGGCGGGGTGGAGCGCGTGGTCGAGATTGCGCTGAAACCCGAAGCGCAGGCGAACTTCACCGTCAGCGTCGATGCGGTCAAGGAATTGCTGGTCGCGTGCAAAGCACTTGATCCGTCATTAGCTTAAATTCGCGGAGCGTCTGATATTTCTTCCCAGCGAAAAGGCTGATTATGTCCATCCTCGTTAACAAACATACCAAAGTCCTGACGCAGGGGATGACCGGCGCGACCGGGACATTCCATACGCAGCAGGCACTGGATTATGGCACACAGATGGTCGGCGGGGTGACGCCGGGCAAGGGCGGCCAGGTGCATATTGGCCTGCCGATGTTTGGCACCGTGGCGGAGGGCATGGCCGTAACCGGCGCGGACGCGAGCTGCATCTATGTGCCGCCGCCGTTCGCCGCCGCCGCGATTATCGAGGCTATTGACGCGGAAATGCCTCTGATCGTCTGCATCACCGAGGGCATCCCGGTGCTCGACATGGTCAAGGTCAAGGCGCGGCTGGCGGGGTCCAAATCGCGGCTGATCGGGCCCAATTGCCCCGGTGTGCTGACCCCGGGCGAGTGCAAGATCGGCATCATGCCGGGCAGCATATTCTCCGAGGGCAGCGTCGGCGTCGTCTCGCGTTCGGGCACGCTGACTTATGAGGCGGTGTTCCAGACAACCAATGTCGGGCTGGGCCAGACGACGGCGGTCGGCATTGGCGGCGATCCGGTCAACGGCACCAACTTCATCGACGTGCTGGAGCTGTTTTTGGCCGATGACGCAACGGCTTCGATGATCATGATCGGTGAAATCGGTGGCAGCGCAGAGGAAGACGCGGCGCAATTCCTGATCGACGAAGCCAAGCGTGGCCGCAAAAAGCCGATGGTTGGCTTTATCGCGGGGCTTACCGCACCTCCGGGCCGCCGCATGGGTCATGCGGGCGCGATTGTTTCGGGCGGGCAGGGCGGCGCCGAGGGCAAGATTGCGGCGATGGAGGCGGCGGGCATCCGCGTGTCCGCTTCGCCCTCCGAATTGGGCACGACATTGGTGGATGTGTTGAAGGGGTAGAGAAAGTGGATGTGCTCCTGCGAAGGCAGGAGCACATCGCCAAATCTATCGTAGGCACGATGCGTGCGATGATGGACCCCTGCCTTCGCAGGGGAACACAAGGGTAGATGATGGATTACGAAAATCACGACTTTGAAACCGAAAGCGGCCCAAGCTGGGCGCGTGAGGGCTGGCCGCTGTGCGATACTGATGCGCTGACGGCGGCGCTCGACCCCACGCAGATGGCGGTGGCGGTCAAGGCGGCTGCGGCAAAGTCTGGCGCTTTACTGTCCGATGCGGAGATCGCGGCGGCGGCGGGTGCGTCTATCCGCGCGATGATGCTGGTCCGCACCTACCGTGTGCGCGGACATTTGGCGGCGGACCTCGACCCGCTGGGCATCCAGAAACAGGATATTCCGGCCGACCTGACCCCCGAATATCACGGGTTTAGCGGTGGTGACCTTGATACGTCCGTCTATTTGGGCGGAGTGCTTGGCCTTGAAAAAGCGTCAATCGCTGAGTTGGTGGCGATATTGCGCGCCAATTATTGCGGGCGGGTTGGCCTCGAATATATGCACATCAACGATGTCGAGGAGCGGCGTTTCCTGCAGGAACGGATGGAGGGCGCAGACAAGGCCATCAGCTTCTCACCCGAGGGCAAGAAGGCGATCCTGAGCAAAGTGATCGAGGCCGAGGAGTGGGAAAAGTTCCTTGCGCGCAAATATGTCGGGACCAAACGCTTTGGCCTCGACGGCGGTGAATCGATGGTCCCCGCGCTGGAGGCGATCATCAAATATGGCAGCCAATATGGCGTGCGCGAAATCGTCTATGGCATGGCGCATCGCGGGCGGCTCAACATCCTCGCCAATGTCATGGCCAAGCCGTATAAAATCATCTTTCACGAGTTTTCGGGCGGGTCGTCAAACCCCGATGATGTCGGCGGTTCGGGCGATGTTAAATATCACCTCGGCACCTCGACCGACCGCGAGTTTGACGGGGTCGCTGTGCATATGTCGCTTCTCCCTAACCCGTCGCATCTGGAGGCGGTGGATCCCGTTGTGCTCGGCAAAGTCCGCGCGCAGCAAGTGATGCGCGGTGACCTAGCCAAGCACGAACAGGTGCTGCCCGTGTTAATCCATGGCGATGCTGCGTTTGCGGGACAGGGGATTGTGTGGGAATGCCTCGGCTTTTCTGGCATTCGCGGCTATAATACGGGCGGGTGCATCCACTTCATCATCAACAACCAGATCGGCTTTACCACCAGCCCGCAATATGCGCGCTCATCGCCTTACCCGTCGGACGTTGCCAAGGGGGTGCAGGCGCCGATCCTCCACGTCAATGGCGACGACCCCGAAGCGGTGACATTTGCGTGCAAACTGGCGATAGATTTTCGCCAGCACTTCCACCGCGATGTCGTGATCGACATGTGGTGCTATCGCCGCTTTGGCCATAATGAGGGTGACGAGCCAAGCTTCACCCAGCCGCTGATGTACGCGAAAATCCGCGCACATCCAGCCGTGTCCATGGTCTATCAGGCGCGATTAGAGGGTCAGGGCGTGCTATCCGAAGGTGATGCCGATGGACTGCGCAGCGCCTTCATCACGCGCCTTGAACGCGATTTCGCCGACGCCAAAGATTATAAGCCGAACAAGGCCGACTGGTTTGCTGGGCGCTGGTCGGGGCTGCACATGCCCGCCGATCCCGAAGGGGCGCGGCGCAATATCTATACCGGGGTTAGTGATAAATTGTTCGACGGCATTGGCCGCATCATCACCACTATTCCGGATGGTGTGGACGTGCACAAGACGCTGCGCCGCGTCATCGACGCTCGCGCCGCGATGTTTGCGGGCAAGGGTGACATATTCGACTGGGCGACCGCTGAGGCTCTGGCGTTCGGAACGCTGCTGAGCGAAGGGTATCAGGTGCGCCTGTCGGGGCAGGACAGCGGGCGCGGCACATTTAGCCAGCGCCACGCGGTGTGGGTCGATCAGGGCACAGAGGCGAAATATGTGCCGCTATCGACCGTGCCGCACGGCCGGTTTGAGGTACTCGACAGTCCGCTTTCCGAATATGGCGTGCTGGGTTTCGAATATGGCTATGCTATGGCCGACCCCAAGGCGCTGGTGCTGTGGGAGGCGCAGTTCGGCGATTTCATGAACGGTGCGCAGATCATGATCGATCAGTTCATCGCGGCGGGTGAGGCGAAATGGCTGCGCGCCAACGGCCTCGTCATGCTGTTGCCACATGGGTATGAGGGCCAAGGGCCGGAACATAGTTCGGCGCGGCTGGAGCGTTTCTTGCAACTGTGCGCGGGCGACAATATCCAGGTGTGCAACATCACCACCCCGTCCAATTATTTTCACGTGCTGCGCCGCCAGATGCTGCGGCCATTCCGCAAGCCGCTGATCATCATGACGCCAAAGTCGCTGTTGCGGCACAAATTGGCGCTGTCCGAGCGGGTGGACTTCATCGGGGAAAGCCATTTCCGCCGGATCATGTCTGACCGTAACCCGCCCGTTGACGCCGCGATTAAACGCCTCGTTCTGTGTTCGGGCAAGGTCGGTTATGACCTGATGGAGGCGCGCGACGCGGCCGATATGACCGACACCAGTGTCATCCGTATTGAGCAGATTTATCCGTTTCCCGGCGAACCATTGTCGCTGCGTCTATCGCGGATGACCGCGCTGGAGGAGGTGGTGTGGGCACAAGAGGAACCACACAACAATGGTGCCTGGTCGTTCATAGAACCGTTTCTGGAAGACGCGCTAAAGGCGGCGGGCAAGGCGGGGATGCGCGCGCGCTATGCGGGCCGCGCTGCGGCCGCGTCGCCCGCAACGGGGCTGATGTCGCGTCACCAAACCGAACAAGGCGCGTTGGTCGCCGATGCGCTGGGGCTTTCGGTTCGTGCCGAAATCCGCCGCACCAAGAAAAAGGGTTAAGTCATGTCTAGCGAAGTTCTTGTCCCTGTGTTGGGCGAATCGGTGACCGAGGCGAGCATTGGGCAATGGCTGAAGCAGCCGGGTGAGAGAGTCGCAGCCGATGAGCCAATCGTCAGCCTAGAGACCGACAAGGTCGCGGTTGAAGTGCCTAGCCCGATTGCGGGCGTGATGGGCCGCCAACTGGTCAAGGAAGGCGACACCGTCGCGGTCGGCGCTGTGATTGCGGTGATTGATGATGACGGCGCAGTTGTGGCACCGCCCGCAACGGTTGCGGCTAGTGCCACGCCTGCTTCATCGGTGATGGCCGATGCGTCGGCGCTGTCGCCCGCTGTCCGCCGTGCGGTGTTGGAGCATGGCATCGACCCCGCCAAAATCACCGGCACGGGTAAGGATGGTCGCTTGACCAAAGAAGATGTCGTTGAGGCCGCCAAGCGCGCGGGTGACGCACCGGCTGCGACGGTGGTTGTGGCCGAAGCATCGGTGCCGGCCGTCCCTGTAACGGGCGTGCGCGGCGAGGAGCGCATCAAGATGACGCGGCTGCGGCAAACCGTCGCCAAGCGCCTGAAAGAAGCACAAAACACCGCTGCGCTGCTGACCACATTTAACGATGTTGATATGTCTGCGGTGATCGCGGCACGTGCCAAATATAAGGATTTGTTTGAGAAAAAGCATGGTGTCCGCCTTGGCTTCATGGGGTTTTTCACGCGCGCGGTGGCGCTGGCGGCGCGCGATGTCCCTGCGGTCAACGCGCGGATCGACGGCGACGAGATTGTCTATCACAAACATCTCGACGTCTCGGTCGCGGTAAGTGCGCCGAATGGCCTTGTCGTCCCCGTCATCCGTAACGCCGACACGATGAGCTTTGCCGAGATTGAAAAGGCGATTGGCGATTTTGGCGCGCGGGCCAAGGCGGGCACATTGACGATGGCGGATATGGCGGGTGGCACCTTCACCATTTCCAATGGCGGCGTGTTCGGCAGCCTGATGTCCACCCCGATCATCAACCCGCCGCAGGCGGCGGTGCTCGGCCTGCACCGGATTGAGGACCGCCCCGTGGTCCGCGACGGCGCGGTGGTGGTGCGGCCGATGATGTATCTGGCATTGTCCTACGATCACCGTCTGATCGACGGACGCGAGGCGGTGACGTTCCTTGTCCGGGTCAAGGAAGCGATCGAGGATCCGACGCGGCTGTTGATTGATTTGTAAGGGAGAGCCTCTGTGAGCATGATTTTGTATTTGAAAAGGGCTACCGAAGCTGATGTCCAACGACTGAAAAATCCAGAGCCTGAAGCTTTGCAGGAAGTGAGTCCTCCGGAAAAAAAGGGGTTCTTCTCAAAAATCTTTTCAAAGCCCGCAGTGCGTAAGGTGGCACAGGAACCGCACGCCAATCCAGTTCAGGATTTTTTCTTTTCTAACGGTGATCCAAGCGATCTGATTGATTTTGATCGGGCTTGGGACGCTTTGAATATGATGTTGACCGGTGAAGCTTTCGGCAGCGAGGGCCCTCTTGCAATATTCTACTATCCTGGTGAGGAAGTTGGAGGCGACGATGGCTATGGTCCAGCCAGATACATTCCCAGTTCAAAAATGAAAGAGTTTGAGGCGGCATTCGAGAAGCTTAGCCACCATGAGCTGAAGATCCGGTTTGATCCGTCTGCCTTTGAAGAAGCACAACTTTACTCGTCGTATTTGTTTTCTGAAGATGGCGTAGAAGTCGATTACATAATGCAATCGATCCCTGATTTCCGAAAGTTCGCGAAGCGATGCGCCGAAACTGATTCCGGTGCGTTAGTCGGGATTTATTGAGTGGCATAAATTGAAATGACTGAACAAACCTATGATTTTGCTGTACTGGGGATTGACCTATAATGTCCTTCCTGCCGCCACACATTGTCGAACGTGAGGACCGCAAGACGCTCGACCTATTGCGCTTTGCTATGACGTCGCGGGGGGTTGATGGGCAAGCCTGGCAGGCGGCAATGCGCTTTGACGCGCTTGCGCCATGCGACGATTGCATATGCCTCTACGGCGATGGTGGCAGCTGGGTCGTGAGCTATACGGAGCGCGGGACGTGGCGGGAAATCGCGCGTTTTCCCTTATCCTATGACGCGGTCAAATATCTGTTTGCGCATTTTATCGGCGGCCCATCGCCCTATGATGTCCGTGAGGACTGGGAGCGCAAAACGGGTCAAGAGTTTTCGATGGTGGATTGAGCGGCGCGATTGCCGCTGACGGAGCAGAAAATGACAGACTATGATTTTGACGTGCTGGTAATTGGTTCCGGTCCCGGCGGTTATGTTGCCGCTATCCGTGCGGCGCAGCTTGGCCTCAAGACCGCCTGCGTCGAGGCGCGCGAGACGCTGGGCGGAACATGCCTCAACGTCGGTTGCATCCCGTCCAAGGCGCTGCTCCACGCGTCGGAGTTTTACGAGGAAGCGCATTCGGGCGCGATGGCGAAGTTTGGCATTTCGCTTGGCAAGGTCGCGATAGACGTCGCCGCGATGCACGCCGAAAAGACCAAGGCGGTTGGTGAATTGACGGGCGGCATCGCGTTCCTGTTCAAAAAGAATAAGGTCGAGTGGATCAAGGGCCATGCGTCCTTCACCGCCGCCGACACCGTCGAGGCCGCTGGCAAGACAATTCGCGCGCGCAATATCGTCATCGCAACGGGGTCGAGCGTGACGCCATTGCCGGGCGTTGATGTGGACAATGACGCGGGCGTGGTGGTCGATTCCACGGGCGCGCTGGCGCTGCCTAAAGTGCCGGGGCACATGGTCGTCATCGGCGGCGGCGTCATCGGCCTTGAACTGGGCAGCGTGTGGAAACGCCTTGGCGCACAGGTGACGGTGGTTGAGTATCTCGACCAGATATTGCCCGGCATGGACGGCGACATCCGCAAAGAAGCGAACAAGATTTTCAAGAAACAGGGCTTTGACATCCGCACATCAACCAAGGTGACGGGCGTTGCGGTGAAGGGTAAGAAGGCCAGTGTGACGGTTGAGCCAGCCGCCGGAGGAGCGAGCGAGAGCATCGTCGCCGACGTTGTGCTGGTCGCGATCGGGCGGCGTCCCAACACAGACGGGCTGGAACTCGGCAAGGCGGGGCTAGTCGTCAATGCGCGCGGGCAGATCGACACCGACCATCGTTTCGCTACCGCCGTCCCCGGCGTCTGGGCGATTGGCGATGTCATTCCCGGGCCGATGCTGGCGCACAAGGCCGAGGACGAAGGGATAGCGGTTGCGGAAAATATCGCAGGGCAAACGGGCATTGTGAACCATGCTGTCATCCCCGGCGTGGTTTACACTTTCCCCGAAATAGCAGGCGTGGGCTTGACCGAGGAGGCCGCCAAAGCAGCGGGCCACGAGGTCAAGATTGGCAAGTTCCCGATGATGGCGAACAGCCGTGCCAAGACCAACCGCGAGGCCGACGGGTTGGTCAAGGTGATCACCGATGCCAAGAGTGACCGCGTGCTGGGCGTGTGGATCATCGCCAGCGTCGCGGGCACGATGATTGCCCAAGCCGCACAAGCGATGGAGTTTGGCGCAACGTCGGAAGACATCGCTTACACGTGCCACGCCCACCCGACGCACAGCGAGGCGCTCAAAGAAGCGGCGATGGCGGTCACGGGCAAGCCGATCCATATTTAGCCGACCTTGGGGGAGGATGAAGGATGAAAACAGCAAGCATCATGCGGCAATTGGCGCGCTGGCACATCTGGCTCGGTTGGGTGGTTGCCGTGCCGATTTTGCTATGGACATTCACTGGGCTATGGATGGTGGCGCGGCCGATTGAGGAGGTGCGCGGTACCGATCTGCGCAGCGAGCCTGCGCCGCTCGTCTTGGCGCAGACGCCCGTGATGCCGCGCCTCGATGGTCGCCGCATAGAGAAGGTCGAGCTGGTCGCCCGCGCTGACCGCCCGACATGGATCATCGCATTTTCAGGCGGAGACAGACGCGCAGCCGATGCAAGCACGGGGGCGATGCTGCCACGCGTGGACGCTGCGCTGGCGCGGCGGATCGCCGATGCGGCGCTGCTCCACCCGGGTCAGGTCGTGCGTGTCGCCGCCTTTGCTGCGGTCGATGCGCCGTTGGACCTGCGCCGCGAGCGCCCGTCCTGGCAGGTCGCCTATGCCGACGGCCTGCGCGTCTATGTCGATGCGTTGAGCGGCGAAGTGCTGGCGGTGCGCTCGAACCAATGGCGCTGGTTTGATGTGATGTGGGGGCTGCATATCCTTGACCCGGTGGGGCGCGAAGATACGCACCATCCGCTGCTCATCGTAACGGCGGCGATTGCTTTTCCATCATGCCTGATCGGGTTCATCCTGCTGTTCCGGCGCAGGAAGGCGCGCGCTAAAGCCCCAACCCCTAAAGCCCCAACCAACGCGCGATAATGGCGCGGTCCTGCGGCGCGGGTGCGCGCGGGGCCAAAGCGGCGCTGCATTCAAGGCAGGCGATTTGCGCGCCGTTAGCCCCCATCAGGCGGCGCAGGTCGCCGACCAGATCGCCCATCCGCGCATCGCGCAACCACGCATTTTGCGCCAGCCATCCGGCGGGGGCGCTACTATCATCCTCTTCATCCGGCGAAGAGAAAGCGGCGAGTATTTCGGCGAAGGGATCGGGCCCGTCCTCATAGTAGCTGGGATAGACGTTGGCGGGGTCGAGGTGCGCGAGCCGCGCGGCGGCGGCTATGGCGTCATCCAGCCCGCCGAATTGATCGACAAGGCCCAGCTGCCGCGCGGTGGCCCCGGCCCAGACGCGCCCTTCGGCAATTTCCTGTACCCGCGCCAGCGGCAGGCGGCGTGACGTCGCCACCAGTCCGGTGAAGCGGCCATAGATTTGCTCGACACTCGCCTGTGCCAGCGTGTCAAAGGCCGGGCTAACACCGCCCGTTATGTCGGGCTGTCCCGACAAGGGCGTGGTGGTAATGCCATCCGCCGTGATGCCGATATTGCCCAAAGTGCGCTCAAAACTGGGGATGATGGCGAATACACCGATCGACCCGGTGATGGTGTCGGGTTCGGCAAAGATGCGGTCGGCGGGGGTCGAAACCCAATAACCGCCAGACGCCGCGACATTGGCCATCGACACGACGATGGGTAAATGCCGCGCTTTGGCTTCGAGCAGCGCGCTACGGATACGTTCGGACGCCATCACCGAACCGCCGGGCGAATCGACGCGCAGGACAATCGCCTTGACATCGTCATCGGCCACCGCGTCCAATATATGTTGCGCGATGCTTTCCCCGCCCGATTGACCCGCGTCGGCGTGGCCATCGACGATATTGCCGACGACGGGGACGATGGCGATGCGTTCACCGTCTTCATCGATGGGGTTAGCGAGCACCCAGTCGTCGAGCTTGATACGGTTATAGGTCCATGGGCGATCATCGTCGCGCACCCCGGCAATGGTGGCAACGCGGCGTTCGAACTGGATGCGGGTGCCGATACGGTCAACCAGGCCGGCATTTTTTGCGGCCAACGCAAAGTCGTTATTGGCGGCGCGCATCGCAGCGGTTGGATCGGCGATATAGGCGGCGAGCGTGGCACGCGGGCGGGCGCGGCCAACCTGGGCTTGCCATTGTTCCCACAAGACATTGGCATAAGCGAGCGTCGCTTCGCGCGCTTCGGGTGACTGGTCGGCGCGGGTAAAGGGCTCGATGAAGCTTTTGAAGGCACCAACGCGATAGACATGCGCGTTAATGCCAAGCCTGTCGATTAACCCCTTGTAATACATATGCGAACCGCCGGGTCCAGCAATGAATACGCCGCCGCCATTTTCGGTCCACACTTCGCTGGCGTGCGCAGCGAGCTGATAGGCATCATCGCCATAGCCGGTGGCGTAAGCGAGCACCGGTTTGTTCGCGGCGCGCACAGTGTCTATCGCCGCCGCAACGTCGCCCAGCGCCACCTGCCCGCCGCCCATGAAGCGATCGAGGTCGAGCACGACCGCCTTGACGCGGTCATCGGTGGCGGCCGTTTCAAGAGCGCGCACCACATCGGCGCGGCGAAACTCGCGCATCGGCGTGCCGCCGGTGAGCGTTGCGAACGGATCAACGGGAGCAGGTTGCTCGCTGATCGTCCCGTCGAGCCGCATCAACAATGCGCCGTCGCCAACCACGGCGGCGGGGTTGGGCGTTCCCGATAATGCACCGAACAGGATGACAAAAAACAGCAGCAGGAACGCCAGCGCCAACGCATCCTTTATCGCTACCATCACGCGCCAAAAGCCCGACAGGACCTGGGCAGTGGTATAGCGGGTTGTTGCGGAGACGGGAACGGTGGGGGCTGTGGCTTCGGTCATGACTGTATTGTTACACCAGTGCAGTAGGGGTGTAAACGCAAATAGGATGGAGGTTTATGGGGTCACAGATAAAATAGCTGTCTGAATGCGATAGATAGGCTATCCAGCGCGACCCGATGACAATTCCCCAACCTTCCAACCCCATGCATGATGCAATGGCGGCGTCGTGGCGCGGTGAATTGCGCGCGATGGTTATGCTCGCCGCGCCGCTGGCGGCGGCCAATTTGTTGCAGATGGCGATTTTTACCACTGATGTGATTTTTGTTGCGCGGCTGGGGGCAACGGCGCTGGCCGCATCGACGCTGGGTGTGTCGCTGGTGATGCTGCTCAGCTGGGCATTGACGGGGATGACCAGCGCTGCGTCGGCATTGATGGCGGCGGAGCTGGGCGGTCAGCGGCATGCCTTGCGCGAAGTGCGCCGGACCATGCGGATGGCAGGGTGGCAGGCGCTACTCTTCGGCGGCGGGGCAATGGGGCTGTGCCTGTTCGCCGAACGCTTCATGCTGGCGACGGGGCAGAATGCGCATATCGCGGGACAAGCCGGTGATTTTACCAATCTGTTGATGTGGTGTATCATTCCGGCGGTGTTTGCCAATTTGCTACGGGTGTTCGTCTCAACGCTTGGCCGCGCCGCCATAGCCACCGCGATTACGCTGATGGCGTTAGCTATCAATGCGCTGGGCAACTGGGTGTTCGTGTTTGGCCATCTGGGCGCACAGCCAATGGGATTGACGGGGTCTGCGCTGGCCAGCATCATCACCAATGTCGCGATGGTTGCCGCTTATGCCCTCGTCATTGCAAGCGACAGGCGGTTTCGTCGCTATGCCTTGCTGGGCCGCTGGTGGCGGTTTGATAGCACGCGCTTTGCCGACCTGCTGCGAGTCGGGCTGCCCATCGCGGGGACCATCATCGCAGAAGGCGGGCTGTTCACCAGCGCGGCCTTTCTGATGGGCAGGATTGGCGAAGCGCAACTGGCGGGGCACGCGGTGGCGCTGCAAATTGCCGCGCTCGCATTTCAAATACCCTATGGTGTTTCGCAAGCAGCGACGATCCGTGTCGGGCTTGCCTATGGCGCGCGCGATGTGGTGGGCGTGGCGCGTGCGGGGTGGAGCGCGATTGCGCTGGGCATTGGCTTCATGACGGTGACGGCATCGATTATCTGGCTGTTCCCGCGCGCCATATTGTCAATCTATGTCGATGTGGATGACGCTGCCAACACCGCTATGCTGGCCTTTGCCATGTCCTATTTGGCTGTCGCAGCGGCGTTTCAACTGTTCGACGGGGCACAGGCGGTGGCGGCAGGGGCACTGCGCGGGCTGCAGGACACGCGCACGCCATTGTTGATCGCGCTCGCCGGTTACTGGATCGTCGGGTTCGGGCTGGCTGTGGCGCTGGGGTTTTGGACGCCGCTCAGCGGGCTGGGCGTGTGGTTAGGGCTTGCTGCCGGTCTGGTCGCGGTGTCCGCCATGCTGTTGTGGCGGTGGAGCATGCGCGATCACTGGGGCTTGCTGTTCCCCTAAAAAACCCGCGCTTGCCCCTTGACCTTTGCGCGCGCGACGCCAAATGGGGCTGTGTTGGCACTCGCATCTGTTGAGTGCCAAAAGACAATGACATCATGGACCGTGCAGCCTCCTCTTTCGGGTAACCGGATGGAATGTGCGGCCAATGACGAAAGGGAAAAGCTATGAAATTCCGTCCCCTGCACGATCGCGTGCTGGTCCGCCGCGTCGAAGCCGAACAGAAAACCGCTGGCGGCATCATCATCCCCGACACTGCTCAGGAAAAGCCACAGGAAGGTGAAGTCGTCGCCGCTGGTAATGGCACCAAGGCCGAAGACGGCAAAGTGACCCCGCTCGACGTCAAAGCTGGCGACAAAATCCTGTTTGGCAAATGGTCGGGCACCGAGGTCAAGGTTGATGGCGAAGAGCTGCTCATCATGAAGGAAAGCGATATTTTGGGCATCCTCGTCTGATCGCCTCCCCACCAATTTTTTTTGAAGGAATAAGCACATGGCTGCTAAAGAAGTAAAATTCGGCCGCGACGCGCGGGAGCGCATTTTGCGCGGCGTTGATATCCTCGCCGACGCGGTGAAAGTGACGCTGGGGCCAAAGGGCCGCAACGTCGTCATCGACAAATCATTCGGTGCGCCCCGCATCACCAAGGACGGCGTTACTGTCGCCAAGGAAATCGAACTGAAAGACAAGTTCGAAAATATGGGCGCGCAGATGGTGCGTGAAGTTGCTTCCAAAACCAATGACGTTGCGGGCGACGGCACCACCACCGCGACCGTGCTGGCGCAGGCTATTGTCCGCGAAGGCATGAAATCTGTCGCTGCGGGCATGAACCCGATGGACCTGAAGCGCGGCGTTGATATTGCGGTTGCCAAGGTCGTCGAAGACTTGGTCAAGCGTTCCAAGCCGGTTTCCGGCACCGCCGAAATCGCGCAGGTCGGGATTATCTCGGCCAATGGCGACACCGTGGTTGGCGAAAAAATCGCCGAAGCCATGGAAAAGGTCGGCAAGGAAGGCGTTATCACCGTTGAAGAAGCCAAGGGTCTCGATTTCGAGCTGGACGTGGTTGAAGGGATGCAGTTTGATCGCGGCTACCTCTCGCCTTACTTCATCACCAACCCCGACAAGATGACGGTCGAGCTGGCGGATCCCTATATCCTGATTCACGAAAAGAAGCTGTCGAACCTGCAAGCAATGCTGCCGATTCTCGAAGCCGTGGTGCAGTCGGGTCGTCCGCTCCTCATCATCGCCGAGGACATCGAAGGCGAAGCGCTGGCAACGCTGGTGGTCAACCGCCTGCGTGGTGGCTTGAAGGTCGCTGCGGTCAAGGCCCCCGGCTTTGGCGATCGCCGCAAAGCGATGTTGCAAGACATCGCAATCCTGACACAAGGTGAAATGATCAGCGAAGACTTGGGTATCAAGCTGGAGAGCGTCACGCTCGCCATGCTTGGTCAGGCCAAGCGCGTCACCATCGACAAGGACAACACCACCATCGTCGATGGCGCGG
>JBBTFY010000080.1:6492-11968 GCA_038041635.1 Pseudomonadota bacterium | reverse complement strand
AGATAAGTGCCGACAAAGCTGAGGCTGGCGCGACCAATCGAGCCGATTTCACGGCTGTAATTGGCGTTGACGTCGATACCCTTGGTGCTGAGACCGCCGATATTTTGCGACAGGTCGGTAACAAAACCACCCGATGTCCGCCACAGTGAACCCGAGGCATCGCGATTAATCAAACCGCAGAAGAACGGATCAGCAGTGTTGTTGCAAACGTTGAGGATGGTGTCCGCGCCGATTCCCTGAATGGCACCGGTCAGCTTAATGTCGAAATAATCGACGCTGGCCGAGAATCCAGGCAGGAAGCCTGGCGTCAAAATCACACCAACGGTGTAGGTGTCGGCGACTTCGGGGACCAGATTGGGGTTACCGCCGATCAGGCCGTTATACTGGCTGGCGGGGTTAGCTACGACATTTTGGCCAATCGACAGACCCTGTGCCCGGCAACCGGCGTCTGCAGCAGTGTTGGTTATTGTATGGCCTGCGCATGGGTCGGTGTTGCCGTCCAATGCTACGCGCTGCGGGGCAAACAGATCCTGCACCGTCGGCGCACGAACCGCACGGTTATAGCCGCCACGGAAAGTGATGTCGCGGACCGGAGCCAGTTGCGCCTCTATCTTGTAGGTGTCGGTCGTCGCGCCGGTGCTATAGTCCGAATAGCGATAACCGCCTGTGATCGAAAACTCGTGAATGAAGCTTTCCTGAACCACTGGAATGCGAATTTCACCGAAGAATTCTGTGACGTCGAACGAACCGCTAACCGGAAGCGTCGGCGCGCCTTGACCAGCAAGGTCGCCGGTCTGGAAGGAAACGTCAGAGAAGAATTGCAAGCTTTCCCGGCGATATTCTGCACCCAGCGCTACGGCAACACCTTCGTCCGCCCATGGTGATTTCAGGCCATATTTGCCTAAGTCACCCGACAGCGCACCCGACAGCACCTGCTCGCTTACGACACCGCGCGACAGTCCGGGCACCTGAATATAATTGAGCGCGGCCTGTGTCACGCCCCCAGTAGCAAAAATATCCCATGGCACGCAGTTGAGATCGGACCCGTCGAGAACCGAACGGCAGATGGGCTGCACACCGGCCACGCGCGGATCGTCGACCACATCTATCGCCCGCGTGATACGCGTAACCGAGAAATCGTTCGAGTAAGTTTGCGCGAAATTGGTGCGGCCATATTGATAATAAGCATCATAGGACCATGCATCGCCGAAGACGCCGCGCGACCCCAGCACCGCACGATAGCTGGTGTGCTGCAAATCGTCAGCCCGACCGCCACCTTCGACGTTACGACGCAAAATCTGGGCAAAGCCGCGATTATAGGTCGCACCCGTCGTTGGATCGACAAAGTTGAATGGAGCCTCTCCGGTGTTGCCAACAACATCGAAGGCACGGGCAGGGCTGTTGCTGACCAGCAGATTTTCATTGTCGCAGACAATCGCCAACTGCTGGGCACTGAGCAGAGGATTATCGCAGTTCAGCGACAATGTGTTACCAAAGTCACCCGACGGAGCGATCTGGGCGACCGTGCGGTCGTCCATGAACATGAACTCCATATAGGGGTGCAAGGCTTCGGAGATTTCATAATCCGCGAACACGCCCGCCGTATAGCGTTCGTCAGGGCGCTGGAAATAGTTTAGCGGTGCAAAGTTATAGCGTGTTGCCCCTGGGATAAAGGTACGATTCGCCCCCACTTGGAACAGCGTCGAGGTGAAAGAACCAGGCGAAGTCGTGTCATAGATGATGAACGTACCCTGAGGTGAGGTGAGCGAACCGCCGCAGTCAAAGGGACGCAGCGTTGCATTGGCTGTCGAACGAGCTGTCAGCGAGCAGGCCGAATAGTCGCGGTTGGCCTGTGTCACCGCATTTATTTTGCGATAGCCGAAATAGGCGGTGGCATGGCCGCGACCATCATCAAAACCAGCACCGAACGCCAATGTGGTGTCAAAGGTGCCGCCATCGGCCACATTGCCGCGCGGATAGCCAAAGCCACGCGCATCAAGCGCAGCAGTGTAACGGCTACGACCACGGTTGTCGTGGTTATACAGCGAATATTGGGTGTCAATTTTGAACCCTTCGAAGTCGCTGTCCAAGATAAAGTTGACAACGCCCGCAACCGCGTCGGCACCATAAACCGCCGAAGCGCCGCCGGTCAGTATATCGACGCGCTCAATCAGCACCGCAGGGATGACGTTGATGTCAGCAGCCGACGTCGTGGGGTCACCGGGGACAAGACGGCGGCCATTGACCAGAACCAGCGTGCGCTCCGAACCCAGATTTCGCAGGTTGAGTGTCGCCGTGCCGCTGGCACCATTGGAGATGTTCGAACCCTGTCCGGCAAAAACCTGCGGCAGCGAATTGACCAGATCTTCGACGCGGGTCGTCCCCGTCTGAGCAAACTCGGCACCGGTGACCACGGTCACTGGGCTGGCGCTGGTGAGGTTGGGTGACGCAATGCGCGATCCGGTAACGACGATCGTACCACCGTCTTCTTCTTCTTCGGCGCCCTGCGGCGCTGCATCCTGCGCAAAAGCGGGCACGGACAAAAGGCTCAGTGCGAGCACGCATGGTGCAACGCCGATTCTCAGTCCTGAAATTACTTTGGTCGTTTTCACGCTTTTTCCCCTTGCGCTATTATGGCCATGACGGCCAGAATTGTGTTCAAGCGATGGATGATCCATAGAAATCATCGTCGCCGCTCTATAAGGTTGGCATTACCATCAGCCCAAATGAAGCCAATGTCCCAAACGCACCCATGGCGCGAACGGCCCTTCCACATAGATTACTGCTTTGATTGCCCAAACGGTTGCTGCTGTAAAGATTTACTGGGGCGCGCTTTGCACTTTGAATGGCCCTGTTGTAATTGCGTCACAGTGGTAAAACGCGGCGAGAATCGGCACGTTGCCCATAACAAACAAAGGTAATGACAATGAGCAAATACCATTACTCCGCAGCATCAATTTGCGTAACTTTATTGCTTTGCACCGGGGCAAGCCCGGCAATGGCCGATGAGCCTGCTGGGCAACCCGCCGTAGTGGTGAATCTGATGGAATGCCGTGCGATCGCCGATGATACTGCGCGTCTGGCCTGTTTTGACCAACGTACACAAGAATTATCCTCCGCCGTCGGGGATCGCAGCATCGTTGTCGCTGATCGAGAAGAGGTGCGCGCTACGAATCGGTCTCTTTTCGGCCTTAGATTGCCTCGAATTCGGATTTTCTCGCGCGACGACGGCGAAGAAGCGTTGAGTGAGATCGAAACCGTGATTCAATCCATCTCGCGTCAGTACGACGGGAAAGTGAGCTTTACCGTTGATGATGGCGCGCGATGGGTGCAAACCGACGGTCATGTGGTAACGGGGGTTGTCCGCGAGGGGACGCGCGTGACCATTCGTCGTGCTGCATTCGGAAGCTATTTTGCGGCCTTTGCGGGCAGCATCTCGGTCCGAGTGCGCCGCGTCAATTGAGCAGGGCTTCTGCTTAACAGGCAACTCATTGCCCCATCGGCCCCGCCACCTGCGCCGCATCAATCTTTGCGCCATTCCAGCGCATCGCCCAGTGCATATGCGGCCCTGTTGCGCGGCCAGTGGCACCGACTGCGCCCAATCGCTGACCCTGCCTCACCACATCGCCGGGGTGCACATCAAGGCGGCTGGAGTGCAGAAACACGCTCGACAGCCCCATGCCATGGTCGATCATCAGCAAATTACCCTCCAGCGTGAAGGGCGTGGTGGCGGCGAGGATGACAACCCCGTCAGCGGGCGCGACATAGGGTGTTCCCGTGGGCGCGGCGACATCAACGCCGTTGTGATAACTGCCCGGCACGCCTTGATACACCCTTTGCGAGCCGAACACCCCCGATATGCGACCACGCAGCGGCCAGATGAAGCGTTGGCGCCAGCCATCGCTCGTCACCACTGTTCGCCGAGCTGTCCCCATTTGCGCCAACTCCCCCGGTCGGCGGCGTTCAAAATCGGCGTCGCTACTTGCCGCGCCGCGTGTGGGCGCATTGATATTCTGGATCGCCCATTGACGCGGCGCGATGGTGATGCGCCGTTCAATGGCCGGAACGCCTGGCACAGACAGGCGCAGCACCGCCTCGCCCGTGGCATCGCGGTCAAAACCGATGATGAAGCGGCCGTCACTAGCCGTCGCAACCGCCGCGCCGCTCAAGCTCAGCACCGCATTGGCTGGGCTAATTGTCCCGCGCAGCAGATCGCCTTGTCTGCTCTGTTCGCTCTCCAGCGTCAGTATTGGCTGCGTGGGCGCTGGACGCCGCACTGGGCTAGGCATGGGCTGCGTTATGGACAGTGGCGCGAGCGAAGTCTGCGCATTGGCAGGGCCGATACAACTGGCCAGCACGACCATCAACGGGGTCAGGCCGCCCGCCAGCGCAACGGGAAAGACGGCGACGCGCATTATTTAATCTGACGTGGCGGGCCGCTGTCCCGTCAGCGCCTCAACCGCGATTGCGCATGTGGCATAGGCTTGCTGATGCTCGACCGACCAGTAACGCAATTCTTCTAGCGCGATGGGTGCACCCGATTTCGCGCACAGCACATGGTCGCCATGGGCGAGCATACGAAAGCCATTAGGCTGATAATATAGGCGCGCGGCGCGCGAATTGGTGGACATAAGCATGATCGCTTTATGACAGAACAGGTAGGTCGTTTGCAAGCATGCTAACCAATATGCCATGCGCCACGGCGTTCAGTCGAACAGGCTGGCCTGCCCAGTTGGTGCGCTAGGCCCGCGTTTTGGTGACGGCTTTCGCGTTGGCGGCTGCGCATCGCCGCTAACCGTTACGGCGACCTCTCCATCGGCAAAGCCCAGCAACAGGTCCTGCGCGCCGCGCGCCGCATCGGCGCTGGTCATCACCGCGCCTGCCGCCGAACGCACGATGGCAAATCCGCGCGCCATCATCGCACGTGGGTCGAGCGAGGCGAGCAGCCGCCACGCCGCATCAAGCCGTTCCTGTGCCCGTGCCAACCGCTGTTCGATATTCGCCGGACGCAGCGCCGCCGAGGCCTGCGCCAGCCGCGCCTGCGCCCCCGCCATCACCAGTCGGAACGACTGGGGCAGACGCGCCGCCGCCTCGTCAAGCCGCTGGCGCTGCGGCGCGAGCAAGCGGTCGAGCGGCGGGATGCGCACCGCCTGTGCGTCGAGGCGTTCGCGCACCGCACCCATTTGCCGCGCCCACGCCCGCGCAGCGCGCGACCCGCGCATAGCCAGCTCAGCCTCCAACTCGGCGCGCACAGGCACCGCCATTTCAGCGGCAGCGGTCGGCGTCGGCGCACGCACATCGGCGGCAAAATCGATCAGCGTCGTATCCGTCTCGTGCCCGACAGCGGAGATGAGCGGGATAGTGCATGCCGCCGCCGCGCGCACCACCACTTCCTCGTTGAACGCCCACAAATCCTCGATAGACCCGCCGCCGCGTGCAACGATGATCAGGTCGGGGCGCGGTATATCACCCGCGC
>JBBTFY010000080.1:0-6482 GCA_038041635.1 Pseudomonadota bacterium | reverse complement strand
TGAATCCCCAGAGATCCTCGATCGATCCGCCACCGCGGGCAACGATGACAAGGTCCGGACGGGCGGCGCCCTGCATCGCGGAAAAGCCCGAGACGGCGGCGGCAACCTGTTCGGCCGAGCCCTGGCCCTGCACGAGCACCGGCCAGACGATCACCCGCGTGGGGCAGCGGTCAGACAGGCGGTGGAGAATGTCGCGGATGACCGCGCCGGTTGGCGAAGTCACCACGCCAATCACGCGCGGCAGGAACGGAATGGCTTGCTTGCGCGCGGCATCAAACAGCCCCTCCGCCGCCAGCCGGAGCCGTGTTTTTTCGAGCAGCGCCAGCAACGCGCCCTCGCCAGCCAGCTCCATAGAGTCGACAATGACCTGATAATTGGACCGCCCAGGATAGGTGGTAATCCGCCCGGTAGCGATAACATCCAGCCCGTCCTCGGCGGCAAATTGTATCCGCGCCGCCTGCCCTTTCCACATCACTGCATCGAGTTTGGCATCGGCGTCTTTCAGCGCAAAATAGATATGGCCCGACGCCGCCCGCTTGAAACCTGAAATCTCGCCGCGCACTCGCACATGGGTGAAGCCTTGCTCCAGCGTGCGCTTAATCGCGGCCGATAACTGGCCAACGCTCATCGGCGCGGCATTGTCGCCGGGGATATCCTGCGCTACCAGCCGCGCTGGGTCTGCATTACCATCTTCGCCTTTTGGAGTCGGCATCTGCAATGAATATCCTCCTCATCGGGTCGGGCGGGCGCGAACATGCGCTGGCTTGGAAGCTGGCGCAGTCGCCTTCGTGCGATACACTCTATGCCGCGCACGGCAACCCTGGCACCGCGCATCACGCCATTTTGGTGGCGATGGACGGCAGCAATCACGACGCAGTGCGCGCTTTTTGTGAACGGTTCGACATCGGCCTAGTCGTGGTCGGACCAGAAGGTCCGCTGGTCGCGGGCCTTGCCGATGCACTGGGCGACATTCCGGTATTTGGCCCGTCCAAAGCGGCGGCGCAACTTGAGGGGTCAAAGGGCTTCACCAAGGAAATATGCGCCGCCGCCAATATCCCCACCGCCCGACATGAGCATTATACGACCAAGGCCGACGCGCTGGCTGGCCTAGCCAATTTTCCCGCTCCCTATGTCATCAAGGCCGATGGGTTGGCAGCGGGCAAGGGCGTCGTCATTGCCGATACGCTGGATGAGGCGCACGCGGCAATCGACCATATGTTCGACGGCGGGTTTGGCAACGCGGGTGCATCCGTCATCATCGAGGCGTTTATGGAGGGCGAGGAAGTCAGCTTTTTTGCTCTCACCGATGGCAAAACCGTGGTGCCGTTCGGTTCGGCACAGGACCATAAGCGCGTCGGCGACGGCGACACCGGACCCAACACCGGCGGCATGGGGGCCTATAGCCCCGCAACGGTGCTAACCCCCGCCCTCGAAGCGCGCGTGATGGCCGAGATTATCGTGCCGACTATCGAAACGATGGCGGCCAAAAATATGCCCTATCGCGGCGTGCTGTTCGCAGGGTTGATGCTGACAGCCGATGGACCAAAGCTGATCGAATATAATTGCCGCTTTGGCGACCCCGAATGTCAGGTGCTGATGATGCGGTATCGCGGCGATTTGGCGGCGTTAATGCTCGCCGTGGCACAAGGACGCCTGGATGAAATTGCTGCGCCCCGCTTTTCACCGGACGCAGCGCTGACGGTGGTGATGGCGGCGCACGGATACCCCGAAAAACCCGAAACGGGCGGCCCCATCAATCTACCCAAATCAATCCCCGAATCAAAGGATGATTCGCAAGATGTGCGGATCTTTCATTCCGGAATCGGGGTGTGGGAAGGGCAAATGATCGCCGATGGCGGGCGCGTTCTTTGCGTCACAGCACGCGGCGATTCGGTAACGCAGGCGCGTAATTTTGCCTATGCTGCCATCGACAGCATTGATTTTTCGAGCGGATTCTTCCGCCGCGATATTGGCTGGAGAGAAGTGGCACGTGAGGCCGATGTCAGCACCATTTGACGATTTGCATATGTGTCGCATCTGATGCATGAAATGTGCATCAGCCGTGCGATTAATAGGTCCTGACCCTAGGGGAAATGCTGTGAATGCGATAACCAAAATGCTTATCGGAGCTGGTGCAACCGCGCTGATGGCGATGGCCAGCCATAGCTGGCTCGACATGGGTTCAAACTTTATCGACAAACTGCAAAGCGGCGCTGAAACAGCACTGGGCAATGCGGGCGGAACCGGCGTAACCGTCGCTTTCGACCGCGACTCTGCGCTAACCCGTATCGCTGTCCTGTCTGGCACCGCCGATGCTGCGATGCGCGAACGCCTGCTCGCCGCCGTGCGGGCTGTTCCGGGGGTAAAGGATGCGCGCTGGGCCGATGATGGCGCCGCGTCGGCACCTGCGGCACCTACGGGGGAATAGACATGTCTTTGCTGCTCGAATCGCTATTGGTGCTGATGCTGTTCTTTGCGCTTGGCCTTGGGCTCGGCTGGCTATTGTGGGGCCGTGACAGCGCCGCCTGATGAAATATAAAAGCTGCCACGACGGCAATGATGGGCCACAGCCGATGTGTCGGCGATGATAGGGATAACGGGAATGATTAGCTGGGCGACAGACTATTGGTATCTTTGCCTTGCCGCATTGTTGATCGGCATAGCGACGGCGGCGTGGATATGGCTGCGTGGCCGCGTCTCGGCACCATCGCTCGACATTGATGATGATGGCCCGCGCTTGGCACCTGTGCGGCTTGAACCCGTCAAACCCGTGATCGACGTAGCACAGCCCGTCGCCTTCGTCGCGCCCGTGCCCGAACCCACGCCCGTCGTGACCGCTGGCGGTGATCGCCCCGCGATTGCCGCAGCGGTCGGCGCGGCAGACGACCTAACGCTCATCAAGGGTGTTGGGCCAAAGCTCAACGCGCTGCTCATCTCGCTCGGCGTTATCCGCTTTGACCAGATTGCCGCTTGGGGCGCGTCCGAAATCGGCGAAGTCGACCGCTTTCTTGGCAGTTTCAAGGGCCGCATTGGCCGCGACGCATGGGTCGAGCAAGCGGGCCTGCTCGCGCGCGGCGACCATGCTGCTTTCGCTGCCAAGTTCGGCGAAGTCGGCAGCGAGAACCGCTGAGTTGATGCTCAATTCCGTTCGCGCTAGGCGGGACTGAGAGTGTTTGTGCTCCGCACCTGTTGCGGAGCGCTGGCCACCTGGCACAGCGTCTGTCGGCCACCGCTCCGACCTGAAGCCGGAGCACAGATTTTCTGCCCTAGAATCTGTCCGCTTCAGACTGAATCGGAACAGCCTCTATTTTTCTTTATTTCCCGCCTTTTCAGAGCCGTTCGATGTTCCCATCTCACTCGAAAAGGCTCTAGCTAAGCCGCCGACACCAGCAGTTTATCGATTTTGCGCCCGTCCATATCGACAATCTCAAAGCTCCAACCCTGATGCGTGAATATCTCGCCCACGGTCGGCAAATGTTTGAGCCTATCCAGCGCAAACCCTGCCACGGTCGCATAATCGCGCTCGCCGGGCAGTGTCAGCCCAAGCCGATCGGCCAGAGTATCGGCGGGGGTCGACCCTGACACCAGCAAGCTGCCATCGGCGCGGACCACAATATGCGGATCGGTGCCAATATCCTGATCCGATGCAAACTCCCCCGCTATGGCGGACAGCAGGTCGGACGGCGTCACCAGCCCGTCGAAATGACCATATTCGTCGTGGACGAACAGCACGGGCACTTCCGCTCCGCGCAGCGCGGTCAGCGCGTCCATCGCATCGAGTTGATCGGGAACCACGCTCGCCTTACGCAATAATTGCCGCAGGTCGATACTCTCGCCGCGAAACAGTGCCACCGCAATATCGCGCGCCTGCACCACCCCGATCAAGTCATCGACCGACCCTTCGCCCACGGGCAATCGCGTGTGCGGCGACGCAATCAACCGTTCACGGATGGCATCGGCACCGGCATCGGCATCGATCCAATCGACTTGTGTTCGCGGTGTCATCACCTCGCGCACCGGACGGGCGGCGAGCCGGACAACGCCCGATATGATCGCGCGCTCGCTCTCCTCAATCACGCCCGAACGCGAGGCCTCAGCAACGACCAAGTGCAGCTCCTCCGCTGTCACCTTGTCCTCGCTTTCGCGGTTGAGGCCGAGCGCGGCAAATATCAGCGCACTGGTCCCATCGAGCAACCAGATGAGCGGCGCAGTCAATCGCGCAACCCACTGCATTGGTCGCGCAACCAGCACCGCTATCCGTTCGGGTGCGCGCAGCGCGAATTGCTTAGGCACCAACTCGCCAATAATCAGTGACAGATATGTTGTCAGCGAAATCACCAGCACAAAGGCCAATGTCTCTGATGTCGCGGGCTTTATTGCAAACCAACTGCGCAGCAGCCAGGCAACCGGGCCGCCCAGCGACGCACCCGAATAAGCACCCGCGATAATCCCAACCAGGGTGATGCCGATCTGCACGCTCGACAGGAACCGCCCTGGGTCAGCGCCAAGGTCGAGCGCAGCCTGTGCGCCGCTTCGCCCGCGCTGCGCCATCGCCTCCAGTCGCGGACGGCGCGACGAAACTATCGCCAGTTCGGACATGGAAAGCAGCCCGTTGATCGCTACCAGCACCAGGATGATGGCGACATCGCCCCATGGGAAATATGTCAATAGTTTAGCCCGCTACGCGCCTAGGGTGGTCAAAATATCCTAGCGACAATCGGAGAGGCTATATCGTGATATGGGCACGCTAGACAAGCACCCTATACGAAGCACGCGTGTTTCGTAGCAATAGCGGATGTTCACATTAGGTATTGGTTGCACCCAATAAAGGATACCAACAAGCTACGCACATAATTTAAGGAACAGCATCATGCGCATTCCACATTCTAGCAAGGGGACAATTGCCACATTAACCTGCGCGATAGCGCTTACTGCCAGTGGCTGTGTCACCAACCCCGACACGGGTGAGCAGCGTATTTCTCGTGTGGCTATCGGCGGCGCGCTCGGCGCAGCCGGCGGCTATCTGCTTGGCGACATTGTCGGGGGCAAACATGATCGCACAGAACGGATATTAGGCGCTGGCATTGGCGCAATCGCAGGGGCGGGCGTCGGTGCCTATATGGACAGACAAGAACGGCAAATGCGCGAACGCACTGCTGGTACCGGTATCGATGTCGTTCGACAGGGCGACCAGCTGGTTCTGAATATGCCAGGCGATGTCACGTTTGAAACAGCCAGTGCGACTGTGCAACCCCAGTTCCAGGCATCTTTGGATCAGGTCGCAGCGACCCTGCGCGATTACCCTAACACCTACATAGATATTTATGGCCACACCGACACGCGCGGCAGCGATATTTTCAATCAGTCTCTATCTGAACGAAGGGCAGTGTCGGTTTCCAACTATTTGTCGAACCTGAATGTCCAACAGCAACGCATCGCGACCCGCGGCTTCGGTGAAACTCAGCTAAAATGCGCCGAAACCAGCGACGATGGCCTGCGCTGTAATCGCCGTGTGGAAATTCGCATTTCCCCCGTCACAACAGCAGACGTTCAATCTACTAACCGCTAATCGTCTAGCTGGACCAATAAACAGGCCGTGATTGCATGGCCGCATTGGCGGGATTCAGGATAGGCCCATAAAGCTGGCCTTGAGCCCGTCAATAACGAACTGGGCCGCCAAAGCCGCGAGCAACACGCCGAGCAGCCGCGTAATCACCGCCTCAAACTTGCCGCCGACGACGCGCATGATCGGTCCAGCAGCGAGCAACGCCAGCAATGTCAGCAGCAGCACCGAGAGCAGCGCGCCAAAAATGACAGCCGCGCGGTCAACCCCTTCATTCTGCGACACCAGCAACATCACCGACGCGATTGACCCCGGCCCAGCGATCATCGGCATCGCCATCGGGAATATCGACACATCCTCGACCTCGGGTGTCGCGATGATTTTTTCGGCGCGCTGTTCGCGGCGTTCGGTGCGTTTTTCGAACACCATATCGACCGCGATGATGAACAGCATGATCCCGCCCGCGATGCGGAAACTGTCGAGGTCGATATGCAACGCACCGAGCAAATCTTCGCCGAACAGCGCAAAGGTGACGAGGATCAGGCCGGAGACGAACACCGAGCGGACCGCCATGCTGCGCCGCTGCGCCGCGTTCGCCCCGGTGGTCAGGCTAGCGTAAATCGGCGCACAGCCCGGCGGGTCGATAACCACGAACAGCGTGACGAATGCGGAGATGAACAGGTCGATCATTGGCACGGTCTACTACAGCCCCTCCAGGTCGGAAAGCCCCGCGCGACGGTGCGCCGCCACCAGCGTATTACGCAGCAAACAAGCGATGGTCATCGGCCCGACTCCGCCGGGAACCGGGGTAATCGTACCCGCGACCTCGGCTACTTCGGCAAAGCAGACATCGCCAACCAGCTTGGTTTGTGGGGGGGGGGGGGGGGGGGGGGGGGGGGGGGGGGGGGGGGGGGGGGGG
>JBBTFY010000079.1:0-20547 GCA_038041635.1 Pseudomonadota bacterium | reverse complement strand
TGATTACCGCGTCGCGGCGGCGCTGTTCGACGAGGTGGAACGCCAGCATCCTTATTCGCCATGGGCTAGGCGTGCGCAATTGATGAGCGCGTTCAACTATTATGCGGCGGCACAGCATACCGAATCGCTCGCTTCGGCGCAGCGTTTCTTGCAACTGCACCCCGGTAACCGCGACGCACCCTATGCCTATTATCTGATCGCGCTCAATTATTACGAACAAATCAGCGATGTGACGCGCGACCAACGGATTACGCAGCAAGCGCTCGACGCGCTGAACGAAGTGATCCGCCGCTATCCAGAAAGCGAATATGCATCGGACGCGCGGCTAAAGGTTGACTTGGTCAGCGACCATCTGGCGGGTAAGGAAATGGAGATTGGCCGCTTTTACCAACGGTCGTCGAACTGGCTCGCCGCGACCGTGCGTTTCCGCTCTGTGGTCGAGAATTTTCAGACTACTAGCCACGCACCAGAGGCGCTTTACCGTTTGGTAGAATCTTATTTATCGCTTGGCCTGCCTGATGAGGCGCGCCGTGCTGCCGCCGTCCTTGGGCGCAATTATCCGGGATCCGAATGGTATAGCCGCTCTTTTGAACTGCTACAGGAACATGCGCCTCAGACTGTTTCGGCAACGAATTAAGGCATGCTATGCTAACAGCGCTGTCGATCCGCGACATTGTGTTGATCGAGGCTCTGGAGCTGGATTTTGCGCGCGGTCTTGGTGTACTCACGGGTGAAACCGGCGCGGGCAAATCTATCCTTCTCGATGCCTTGGGCTTGGCGCTGGGCGATCGGGCCGACAGCGCTTTGGTTCGTCATGGTGCCGAACGCGGGCGCGTCAGCGCGACCTTTGAATCTCTAGCCGTCGACCATCCTGCCCGCGTGCTGCTCGACGATGCGGGGATAGATGTTGAACCCGGCGAGCCGCTCGTTATCCGCCGCGAAATACGCCGCGATGGTGGTTCTCGCGGCTTCATCGCCGACCAGCCAGCTAGCGCGGGGTTGCTGCGCGATGTCGGAGCGACGCTCGTTGAAATCCATGGTCAGCATGACGAACGCGGCTTGCTAAACCCGCGCGGGCACCGGGCCTTGCTCGATGCCTTTGGGCGCATAGACAGCGCCGCCGTCGCCGCCAGCTTTGCCGCGTGGCGCACCGCAGAAGTGCGGTTGAACGAGGCGCGCGAACGGCTTTCCAGCGATGCCGCCGACCGCGAATGGCTTGACCACGCGATTGCCGAATTGACGGTACTCGCGCCCGAACCCGGCGAGGATGCGGCGCTCGCCGACGCACGCTCCGACATGCAAAAGGGCGCGCGCCTGTCCGAAGATATGGCGGCGATTACCGAATTGCTTGATGGGTCTGACGGCGCGATGGCAAAGCTGCGCAGCGCGGCCCGCCGGCTCGACCGACTGGGCGGTGAGCACGCCTTATTCGCGGAAAGCCTCGCCGCCTTTGACCGTGCATTGATCGAGGCAAGCGACGGCCAAGCGGCGCTAGACCGTGCTGCCGAAGCGCTACGCCACGACCCGGCGGAACTTGACCGCATCGAACTGCGGCTGTTCGACTTGCGGGGGATCGCACGCAAACACCGTGTTGAACCCGACGCGCTGGCGACGTTGCTTGCGGACCTCATGGCAAGACGTGAAGCCATTGAAGCAGGGGAAAGTGGGGTCACTGCGCTTGCAACGTCGCTGGCAAAGGCGCGCGCTGCCTATGTTGCGGCGGCCGATGCGCTCCATGCGCAGCGCGCCACGGCGGCGGCGCGGCTCGATACTGCGGTGGCGGGCGAGCTTGCGCCGCTCAAACTCGACGCTGCGCGCTTCCAGACGGCGGTTGAGCGACAGGGCGAAGCGGCATGGGGACCGCACGGGTGTGACCGAGTGGAGTATCTGATCGCTACCAACCCCGGCGCGCCGTTCGCGCCGCTTATCAAAATTGCATCGGGCGGCGAATTGTCGCGCTTCCTGCTTGCGCTCAAGGTCAGTCTGGCGGAGGTCGGCGGCGCCGACACCATAATCTTTGACGAGATTGATCGCGGTGTCGGCGGCGCGGTGGCCAGTGCGATTGGCGAACGACTGGCGCGGCTGGCGGGCACGCGCCAATTGCTCGTCGTCACCCATAGCCCCCAAGTCGCAGCGCGAGGCGGCGGGCATTTCTTGATCGCAAAGGCCAGCGACGGCATCGTCGCGCGCACGGGCGTTCGCATCCTCGATGAAGCCGAACGACGCGAAGAAATCGCGCGGATGCTCTCGGGCGCTGATGTCACCGACGAAGCCCGTGCACAGGCGGTGCGACTGCTGGAGGTGGTGTGACTAACGAAGCCGATGCCGCCAATCGCCTGATGCGGCTGGCACGCGAGATTGCGCGGCACAACCGGCTGTATCATGACAATGACGAACCAGAAATTAGCGACGCAGACTATGACGCGTTGGTGCGCGAAAATGCGGCGCTAGAGGCGGCGTTCCCGCATTTGGTTCGCGCGGACTCGCCGTCCAAAGCTGTGGGCGCGCAGGCCACGTCCTCGCTCACCAAAGTCGCGCACGCCAAACCGATGCTCAGCCTCGACAACGCCTTTAGTGGCGAAGAGGTAGCGGAGTTTGCCTCGCGCGTCCGCCGCTTTCTCGCGCTTGGCGATGACGTATCCGTCGCGCTCACTGCGGAGCCAAAAATTGACGGCCTGTCCTGCTCGCTGCGCTATGAGGATGGCGTGCTGGTTCAGGCGGCTACGCGTGGCGACGGACTTACCGGCGAAGACGTCACCGCCAATGTGCTAACCATCGCCGATATTCCGCAAAAACTGCTCGGTAGTCCACCCGCTATTTTCGAAATTCGCGGCGAGATATACATGGCCAAATCGGATTTTGCTGCACTCAATGCTGCGCAGCAAAAACTGCAGCAAAAAATCTTTGCCAACCCGCGCAATGCGGCGGCGGGCAGCTTGCGCCAAAAAGATGCGAGCATCACTGCAGCGCGGAAATTGCGCTTTCTGGCCCACGGTTGGGGGGAGGTGAGCGCGCTACCTGCCGATACACAAATGGGGGTGATGCGCGCGATATCTACATGGGGCATAGCTGTTGCCGACCTGCTTGTCCTCGCCGATGGGGCCGCTCCCGCGCTGGATCATTATGCGCATATTGAGCGGCTGCGTGCCGATCTGCCGTTCGACATCGATGGCGTGGTGTATAAAGTGGACCGTCTCGATTGGCAGGCGCGGCTTGGCTTTGTCGCCAAGGCTCCGCGCTGGGCGATTGCGCACAAATTTCCCGCCGAGCGCGCACAAACGACGCTGCTAGCCATCGATATACAGATGGGCCGCACGGGCAAGCTGACTCCCGTTGGACGGCTCACGCCGGTGGGCGTCGGCGGCGTCATCGTCTCGAACGTGACGCTGCATAACCGCGATGAGGTCGCGCGGTTGGGCGTCCATCCGGGCGACCGTGTGGTGGTGCAACGTGCGGGCGATGTCATCCCGCAAATCGTTGAGAATCTGAGCCGCGATGATGCACGTGCGCCATGGCCCTTTCCCGATCATTGCCCCGATTGCGAAAGCGAAGCGGTGGCGGAGGAGGGCGAGGTTGACGTGCGCTGCACCGGCGGCCTCATCTGCCCCGCGCAACGTTTTGAGCGCCTGCGCCATTTCGTCAGTCGTGGCGCTCTCGATATTGAAGGGCTAGGCGAAAAGAGCATCGCCGAGTTTCTGGAATTGGGATGGATCGCACGCCCCGGCGACATTTTTCGGCTGCACAGCCACCGCGAGGAATTACTGACCCGCGAAGGGTGGAAAGAAAAATCGGTCGATAACATGCTGAGCGCGATTGAGGTGAAACGCACCCCCGACGCCGCGCGGCTTTTGTTCGGGTTGGGTATCCGTCATGTCGGCGCAGTGACGGCGAAGGATTTGCTGCATGCATTCGCCACGATGGATGCGGTGCGGGCGGTGGCGCAAAGCGCTCATGCAGGCGATGCTGATGCGCTTGCAGCCCTCGCCGCCATCGACGGCATCGGCCCGGCGGTGATCTCGTCGCTCGGCAATTTCTTCCACGAACCGCACAATGTCGATCTGTGGGACGATTTGCTGGGCGAGGTCGCGCCGCCGCCCTATATATCAACCGCACGACAGACTGAGTGGAGCGGTAAGAGCATCGTCTTTACCGGGAAGTTAGAGACGATAAGCCGCGATGAGGCCAAGGCACAGGCTGAGGGCCTTGGCGCGCGCGCGTCGGGTTCAGTCAGCGCCGTCACAGACCTTGTCGTCGCGGGGCCGGGGGCGGGCTCAAAGCTTAAAAAAGCGAGCGAACTTGGCATTCGCGTGATCGACGAAGCCGCGTGGGCGGCTATTGTTGCAGCAGCAGGGGAATGAAGATGACCGAACGTAATTTCATCAATACCTTGACGAGCGATCTTGAATCGCCCGTTGAAGTGCGCCGCTTTGGCAGCGGCTGGCTGTCGGGCTTTTTCGCGCTGTTGCTGGCGATCAGCGGCTTTGGCATGGTCATCGCGCTGCGCTATCCTGAATGGTTTGCGACGCCAGAATTGGCGATACTAAAGGACTGGGGCGGGTTTCGCGGCGGTGTGCACCTCGTGCTGCTCGCCAGTTACGCCCTCTCGTTGCTCAGCTTGCTACTGCGCCCGCGCAAGGTGCTGGGCGCGACTGCGCTGGTCATCGGCATCACCGCCGCGATAATTGGCGGGGCCAATGTTCAGCCGCATGAGGCGCACGATTGGGGCATATTCTTTGGGCTTGATTTCTTTGTCGTTAATTTGCTGGCGACGGGGTTCATGTTCGCCCCGCTAGAGCGCTGGCTGCCGCACCGCCGCGACCAACGCCTGTTCCGCATCGAATGGCGCGAGGATCTGTTTTACTACCTCATCAGCACGATGTTCGTGCAGGTGCTTGGCTTCCTTGCGCTCGCACCATCATCTATCGTCAACGCGCATACGGGCGGTTTCGATGCGTTTCGCGCCGCTGTGGCCAGCCTGCCATTCTTTGCACAGTTCGCCATCGTGCTGGTCGTCTCTGACCTTGCGCAATATTGGTATCACCGCCTGTTCCACCAAGTGCCATTCCTGTGGGGGTTCCACGCGGTGCACCACAGCGCCAAGGCGATGGATTGGCTGGCGGGGTCGCGGATGCACTTTATCGAGATCATTTTACTGCGCGCGATAACCTCATTGCCACTGTTTACGCTGGGCTTCTCACCCGCCGTGATGCAGGCCTATATCGGGTTCATCTATGTCTGGTCGTCGCTGCTCCACGCCAATGTTGGCGGCGATTTTGATCGGTTGGGGCATTGGGTGGCGACACCGCGTTTTCACCACTGGCACCATGGTCTGGAGCGTGAGGCGTTCGACGTCAATTTTGCGATCCATTTCCCTTGGCTCGACAAGATTTTTGGGACATTTCATTTGCCGCCGGGACGCTGGCCCGAAAATTACGGCATCCCCGAAAATGTGCCGAACGGATATTTCGCACAGCTGGTTTTTCCATGGACCCGCGATGGCAAGAAAACTGATGGGGGTGAAGCGACCTAAAGCGCAGTCACGATAATCACCACACGGCGGTTTTCTGCGCGGCCCGCATCGGTGCCATTGTCAGCGATTGGGCGGGTTTCCCCCCATCCGCGCACCACGAGCCGCGCCGCAGCAAAGCCGCTGCCCTGCGCGACACTGGCGACGACCTGTGCACGGGCGAGCGACAGATTTTGGTTATATTCGCTCGCGCCAGTTGCGTCGGTATGGCCTTCGACTCTTGCGGAGGAAATGCCAACGCTGATGAGCCCGCGTGCGACCCGTGCAATATTTGCCTGCATTTCGGGGCGCAGCTCGCTGCTATCGACATCGAATAGCAGACGGTCGGCCAACGATAATTGCCAGCCCTCGCTCGTTTCCACAAAGCCCTGTTCGCGCAACATTTCGGTCTGCGTGCGGTTGAAACCGCCGTGCGGTTGCGGGGTTTGGCACGCGGAAACCAGCATCAAAGACGCTATCGTAGTTATCTGTGCAAAAAAACGGAGTGACATATTCTGGTCGTCCTTTGGAATGCGCTCTCTCATCATTGTGATCGGCCTAGGTTTTTTGCTTCATACATGCGACCATCGGCAATCTGCATCAATATATCAACGCCGTCCCCGTCATCGGGGTAAATGGCAATGCCGATGCTCATGCTGACGGTAACAGCATCGCGTTCGGTAACGGCTATCGGTAGCTGCATGGACTGGCCAATGCGGTTTGCAACGGCCCCTGCATGTTCGTCCGCCTCAAGATGGTTGACCAATACGGCAAATTCATCGCCCCCTAATCTTGCGGCTACATCGCCAGCGCGCAATAACGGCGACAGGCGCGCGGCAACTTCTGCGATGACTTTATCACCAGCAGCATGGCCAAATCGGTCGTTGGTCTCTTTGAAATTATCGCCGTCCATAAACAGGATAGCAAAGCGGCCATCGCTGCGCTGTGCTGCACGAATGATGTCGCGGACTCGCTCGATAAATGCCGATCGGTTGGGAAGACCTGACAATAGGTCATAACTGGCACGGTGCAGCAATGCTTCATGCGTGCTGGAGATTTGCCCCTGCCAGTCGTGTAATTTGCTCAACAGTGCATTGAAATCATCAGCCAGCGCATTGACCTCGGCGATACTTGCAGGCGGCGCACGACGTTCAAAATTACCATCGGCGCGGACAGAATGAGCAATTTTTGCAATGGCACCCAGCGGTGCGACCAGTATATGGTTGAGGCGTCTGGCAACCGCCATAGTTCCGAAGGCAATCAGGCTGATACAGCCAATCGCGCCGATGATTGCAGCTATGATGAGCCTGCCTGTGCCTTGCCCGCTGCTTGTCGCCACGACGGTGCCGATGCGCGAACCGCCGCTATATATCGGGGCTTGTGCTGGATCGGGGACTAACATCGTGGGCAAATAGCTTTCCGACGGCGCCAATGTGGGTCCGTCTAGCGTGGCCAGTATCGCGCCATTGGCATTGGTGATCTGGATATGGGCAACATCACCCAGTTCCAATATGGGCTGCAACGCATCGCGTAATCCGCGCTCGTCGTTAAATATTATCGGCACCTCAGCGGAATAGGCCGCCTGATTTGCCAATAGCTGTAAATTGTCGCGCGCATAGTCGCGTTGCAAGATGAACCCCGTTGTAAATACAGCGAGTAACGCAACGGCCACACCCAATAGTCCAACCAGCGTGAAGGATCGGCTTAGCACGCGGGCGAGCGGCACCATGGTATCTTTGCCCGCGCTCATCTTTGGCTACCGCCGAGACGACCAAGACGCAAAACACGCGGGTCAACGCGGATCCGACTGCGTGCCACGGCGTCTATATTGAGGTCGAACGTCAATCCTTGGGACGTCGAATGCAAACAAAATGCTGCGCCATAGTCACAATTGGGATCAGCATCGGTCAGGGTCAATGTGCTGTTACCCAAACGGTTGATCAGTCGCGCCCTGTCCGGCGGTGCCATCTGCCCGATATATATTACTTCGCATGACGTGGGCGAAGCAGCCGAAGGAGCCAAGTGCACGACCACGATGTTGCGGCCGTCGCGCAGCCTTTGTGATTCGATGCGTCCAACCGTTGCCGATGTTCCAGTGACGCACAGTCTTATGGTCTGCGGCGAATTGTCCCACCGCGAATAGGAAATTATTGATGTGACCATTTCAGCGGTGGCAATTGCGGGTCCATCGGGGGTGCTTGGTATGTCCGATTGCACGGCAATTGGTAGCGCAGACAATGCAGCCGCGACCTGCCAATTGATAAAGATGGTGCTTAGCGCCATCATGTCCTTTCCCGTCGCGCGGCATTCAGCGCAAGTGCTTCATGCCCTGATTTGCGGGTGCCAACTAGTCGAAATCTCGATACTGTCAAACAATAGGCAGCAATATAGTTATTTTTGAAACCATATTCTGTGCTATAGTTATCACTATGGACAGCACCACGGAAAGCCATGTGCATACAACTCTGCCACCGGGCGCTAATCCTGATTGGACGATTGCGCAGGATTGGGCGCGTTTCAGCGACGACGAACATGCTGTCTGGGACAGACTTTTTGCTAGGCAGGTAAACATGTTACCCGGGCGCGCCTGTGATGCCTTCCTGCGCGGGATTGACGTTTTGCGGCTCGAACGGCCCGGCATTCCCGATTTTGTTCTGCTCAACGAACGATTGATGGCGGCTACAGGTTGGTCCGTTGTCGCGGTGCCGGGCTTGGTGCCCGATGATGTATTTTTCGAGCATCTGGCCAACCGCCGCTTTGTTTCGGGCAATTTCATCCGCCGCGCCGACCAGCTCGACTATTTGCAGGAACCCGACGTGTTTCACGATGTGTTCGGCCATGTGCCGATGCTCGCTGATCCGGTGTTCGCCGATTATATGCAAGCCTATGGCAAGGGCGGATTGCGCAGCCTGAACTTTGGCGCGCTGCATAAATTGGCCCGGCTGTATTGGTATACGGTCGAGTTCGGGCTGGTGCGCGAACATGGTGCCTTACGCATCTATGGCGCGGGGATAGTTTCCAGTTATGGCGAGAGCATCTTCGCGCTTGATGACCCTAGCCCCAACCGCATCGGCTTTGACCTCGAACGGTTGATGCGCACCGACTATCGTATCGACGATTTTCAGCAGAATTATTTCGTCATCGACAGCTTTGATCAATTGCTCAGGGCGACACTTGATACCGATTTTGCCCCGCTTTATGCGCGATTAGAGCAGAAAACAGACATCGCGATTGCTAATATAGTCGATGGCGACAATGTGCTGACTCACGGCACGCAGGCCTATGCGCACGGTGGGCTAGAGTGATTTGAAGTCAGGTAAGTCCGCCTGACGACTCGCAAATCGCGGCAAAATATATGTTTAGAGCAGGTGATTTGATCGGATCAAATCTCATCCTGCTCTAGTGCGGTGGATTTGAAATTCGCTATATTAAGCGGTCAGGACCGGAGCGAATTTCAAATCCTTAAACCACACTAGAATCGTATAGTTGCTAGTGACCCTCTTGAATCTGGAGTTCGTTCCGAGCCATCGGCCTAATGTGACGAACTTCAGATTCGGGTCACTAACCTAAAAACTGCCAAAATCGCCGGGCGGCTGACCTGCACTTCCACTCGCTCTGATGGGCCGACGCCAGCCTATGCGATGCCGCATCGTCATTCGCAGAATGGGCCACTGGCCTGACCCTTTATGGTCAACGCGAAACCCAGTCCGGCGATAGGCGCGGATAACGGCATGGCGCTGGGCGTCGAGCAGTCCCGCGAGCAATAATGTTGCACCGGGCGCGGCAATGGCTGCCAACGCTGGGGCCAACGTCACCAGCGGGCCCGCCAATATGTTGGCGCAGATCAGATCATAGGGCGCGCATCCTGCTATCAACGAGTCCTTGGTGCCGTCCGCCTGTGTCAACATCACCATGCCTGGCCCATAGCCGATGGGAATGCCGTTCGCTGCCGCATTTTCGGCGCTTACCGCTATGCTGACGGGGTCGATGTCACTGGCGATGGCACAGGCGTGCGGCCATAGATGCAGCGCGGCAAAGGCCAATAGCCCCGTGCCTGTGCCAACGTCGATGATATTGGTGAACCGCGCTCCGCGCTGTTGCAGCGCGTCGAGTGCGTGCAAACAACCGGCGGTTGTGTCGTGGTGGCCGGTGCCAAATGCCTGACCAGCATCAATGCGGAAATTGACGATGCCCGGTGTGTCATCCAGTGCGCCGTTGCCGGTATGGACATGGAAACGCCCGGCGCGAACAGGCTCCAGCCCCGCCTGCGACAGCGTCACCCAATCTTGGTCGTCAAGCCGCACTAGCCTAGGTGGCTTGCGATTCCTTCGCCCAAGCAGAGCCATGACCGCTTCGACCAGTTTGCGCGGTGGACGCGTTTCGCAATAGACGTCGATGCGCCATAGGTCCTCCGCTTCATCTTCCTCGCATGCGACAATGATTGGCGGCGGATCGAACACAGCGAGCGCGAGCTGCTCATCTGTGACACTTTCAGCCTGAGCGCGCGAACAGGGCAGGGTGAACATCCAGCTTTTGGTCATAGTGCGCCCTAACGTGCGAGTGCGGCCACGCCAAGCCTGTTGACTAAGCGGCACTAAAGTGTATTATTGATATAATACAGATGGAGACTCTATGTCACTACTTGCCCTCGCTCTTAGCATTGCCATTCCCGATGGAGCGGCGTTGACTGACGCGATCCGCGCCCGCGACGCCGAGTTTTTCGATGTCTTTTTTGATGGCTGCGAACCCGAACGGGTGCGCGCGATGTTGACCGATGATTTCGAGATGTATCATGATCGTGCAGGTGTCGTGGCGACGTCGGCCGATCCATTTGTTGCCGACTATGCGGTTCAGTGTACGGCGCGACTACAGCCTGATGCATGGCGTTCGCGCCGTGAACTGGTGGCGGAGTCGTTGCTGGTGAACCCCGTTCCGGGCTTTGGCGCCATCGAACAGGGTGACCACCTGTTTTACGAAAGGCGCGGTGATGGGCCAGAGCGGCTCGCCGGACGCGCACATTTTGTGCAGTTATGGCAATTGACCGGAGATGGCTGGAAATTGGCTAGGGTCTTCAGCTATGCGCACGCTGCGGCCGAATAGTCTTAGCGAACATAACTAGCGCCATTGGCGTCGATGACAGCACCGGTCATTGATGCGGGGGCGTCAAGCGCGCACCACGCGGCAATTTCGGCGATTTCGTGTGGCTCTGCGACACGGCCTAAGGGAATGTCGGCGAGCAGTTTATCACCGCCGCGACTAGCCAGATACTCCTCCGCCATTCCGGTCATGGTAAAACCGGGACAGACGGCAAATGCATAAATGCCCTCTGCTGCATAGGCGCGCGCAATCGTCTTTGTTATCGCCACCACCCCTGCCTTGGACGCAGCATAATGCCAATGCGCTGGGCTGTCGCCGCGATGGGCAGCACGGCTGGCGATATTGACAATGCGGCCTGCGCGCCCGGCACTTTGCAAGTGCAGCACATGCCGTCGGCACAGATCGGCGCTAGCGGTCAGGTTGATTTGCATTGTGCGGTTCCAACTGGCCAGCCATCTGGCATCCCCGCCGTCGATTGGCCCGCCGTCGATTGGCCCGCCGTCGATTGGCCCGCCGTCGATTGGATTGGCTTCAAACACACCCGCATTGTTGATAAGCACATCTATACGGCCGTCTAATTCCCCCAGCGCACGTTCCCACAAGCGTGCCGGAACGTCGGGGTTAGCTAAATCACCATCCGCGCTTGAGAGTGCAAACAGGCGTACATTGCTTTGTTCGCCCAAACGGGCCGCAATTGCCGCGCCAATGCCACGGCTGGCTCCGGTCAATAGGATATGGGTGGTCATGCCGCATGATTATAACAATAATCGGTTCAGGTCACGCCACCTTGCGGGTAAATTCGCTCGCCGATTTGGCCAGCGCGGAAAAACTTTCGTTGATGCTGCTGAACCCGGTTTCCAGTGCAATGATTTCGTCAACAACACGGTTGGTATCTTCACGGATGGCGGTGATGGTGCCCGACATGGAATCCGCCGCCAATGCTGTTTCATCAACGGCTGCTGTAATCGTTGTGACGGTGCTGGCCTGCAGGTCCATCGCGTCGCGAATACGCCCTGCAAAGGCTTTGACCTCCTCCACTGTTTCGCGAATCGAACTATTGGCGCTGACTGTGGTGCGCGTCGCGGACTGGATTGCGGAAACCTTGCTGGCGATTTCGTCGGTTGCCCGCGCCGTCTGATTGGCCAGGCTTTTGACCTCACCAGCGACCACAGCAAAACCACGGCCGGCATCACCGGCGCGTGCCGCCTCAATAGTGGCATTGAGCGCAAGCAGATTAGTCTGCCCCGCTACGTCGCGGATCAAGCCAAGGATGGATTCGATGGTTTCTGCGTGGGCGGATAAGGCCATGGAGATAGTCAACGCCTCGTCTGCCTGATCGCTGGCGCGGTCGGCGATTTGCGAAGCATTTTCAACCTCCTGCCGAGTTGTATCGATGGCACGGATCAACCCTGCAGCGGTGCGCGCGGCTTCGCGCATAGCCAGCGCCGACTGTTCGGCGGCAGCAGCGACCTCGGATGCTTTGCCAAGCATGCTGCGTGCGGCTAGCGCGGCATCGCTGGTTTGCCCGCCCAATTGCGCACCGACCGCCTGTGCGCTTAACATATCGCTGGCAACGGTGGTTTCGAATGCCTCGGCAAGTTCGCGGCGCTCCAGTCGCATCATATGGGCATCGAGCAATTGTTTGTAACTGGTCATCGTATCGGCTTCGAGCAGCGCCATATGAGTCAGTGTGCTAAGTAAAGTCGTCATTTCGCGCGCATCGTCGATTCCGGAATTGAGCAGGACCTCGACTGTTTTGGCATAGGATGCCGACAGACAGGCGAATACAGTGCCTAAATTGCTACCCGTGATGGTGGCGCGCCAGGCAAACAGGCACGCAGTGTTCGCCCACGCCTGCTCGCGCGGTCTTTCGAATTTGGCGTTGATATAGGCGACGCCTTCGTCCAGCGCCTTAACCAGCATCTCGCCTTCCACCCGCAATTTGGCGGGGGATCGACTGTTATGGATGTCCCAGAATGCACCGGTGATGGCGCGTTCGTGCCCACGTGTCAGCAACGCGATACGTCTGGCACGGTCGGTCAGATCCTGATCAGGGTCGAAATAGGGTAATTTTTCGGCGACGCGCACGGGCTCGACATCGGTGAAGGCTAAACGCTTGTCGGGTTGTTTTGACATTCTATCATCCGTCCTGCTGAGATGTTGCGTGTGCATTGCTTCATTTTGTCCAGCGATACCGCGACTTGGTTAATTTCCTGTTAGTCATACAACTAGTTTGGTTGACGTTCGCGGTAACTTCCTTATGGTTAGATGAAATAATATTACGCGGCAGAAACAGGAGAGCGACAATGATTATTGGCTGCCCGCGCGAAATTAAAAACCACGAATATCGCGTCGGCTTGACCCCCGAAAGCGCGCACGAACTGGTCGCGCATGGGCATGAAGTGCTGATCGAAAGCGGTGCGGGCCTTGGCATAGGCGCAAGCGATGCGAATTATATCACCGCAGGCGCGACGATCCTGCCCGATGCGCAAAGCATTTTTGCGCGTGCCGACATGATCGTCAAGGTCAAGGAACCTCAACCAACAGAGCGGGCGATGCTGCGCGCGGGGCAAATCCTCTATACCTATCTGCATTTGGCCCCTGATCCCGATCAAACGCGCGATCTGATTGCCTCTGGCGTCGTCGGCATCGCTTATGAAACGGTGACCGGACGGCAAGGCGGCCTGCCGCTGCTCAAACCGATGAGCCAGGTTGCGGGGCGGATGTCGATACAGGCGGGGGCGACCGCGCTGGAAAAAGCGCATGGCGGGCGTGGCATTTTGCTGGGCGGCGTTCCCGGCGTTGCCCCGGGCAAAGTGTGTGTTATTGGTGGCGGGGTCGTTGGGTTCAACGCGGCGCAGATGGCGGTTGGCCTAGGCGCTGATGTGACCATCCTTGATCGCGATCCTGAAGTGCTGGAGCGGCTGGGCATTCATTTCGAATCACGCGCGAAAACGCGCTTTTCGAACAAGGCGAACTTGGCCGAATGCGTCGCAGAGGCCGACCTTGTCATCGGTGCGATCCTGATCCCCGGAGCCGCCGCGCCGCGCCTTGTTACCCGCGACATGCTGGGCACGATGGCAGCGGGGTCGGTGCTGGTCGATGTAGCGATTGACCAGGGCGGATGTTTTGAAACGTCGCACGCAACGACGCACGCCGAACCGACCTATGTGGTCGATGGCATCGTCCATTATGCGGTGGCCAATATGCCGGGCGCGGTGGCGCGCACATCAACCTATGCGCTCAATAATGTCACCTTGCCGCACGCGCTGCGAATCGCCGATCTGGGGTGGAAAGCCGCGCTGCGGGCCGACCCGCACCTCGCGGCGGGGCTGAATGTTTGCGAAGGAAAAATTACGTGTGAACCGGTGGCGTTGGCGCTTGGCCATCCCTATATTCCGGTGGAGCAAGTGCTTGCTTGAGGAAGTGTGATGAGCGAACCCCAGGATAATCCCGAACCCGAACTAGAACCCGAAGAGAATGAGGTGCTCCGCGCCGCGCGCGAAGCCAAGGAAGCGCGGATGCGAGCGAGCGAGAGCCAAAGCAGCAAGAAGGGCATCAACTGGAAAACCGCTGCTGCCGCTGGGCTAGGCTCCGCTGCGATAATTGCCGCCTTGATTTATTCACAGCGCGACAAGGACGACGACTAAACGGATTATGGGGCGCTGGGGTCGGGGATGGTTATACCATCGCCCGGCATAACTGCTGCTGCATTGCTCATGGACCCTGCAATCGCAGATCCCGTCATTTGAAACGCCATCGTTCCGCTCACCGCGATCAACGCTATGAGCAGCGCATATTCAATCGCGGTGGCGGCGCGCGGACATTTCATCGCCCGCGCGCTACGCAGAAATAATGCCTTGGTGGTGCGACCCATCGCTTGGCTGGTCCTATTTTTGGGCGCTTTATGCCTGCCCCTCACATGTTGACATCGCTGCATTTCCTTAATTTTTGATTATGTGCGGGTAAGTGTTTGCATTCACTTGGGTTGCATCAATCGGCCCATGGGGTAAAGACAATGCATCATCACATATTTTAGGAACGCAGAACCTATGGCAGCCGAATCGAATCGACCTTTATCGCCGCATTTACAGGTCTATAAATGGGGCCCGGCGATGCTGGTGTCGATCCTCCACCGCGCTACTGGCGACGGTTTGGCGATTGTCGGCGTGCTGGTGTTCCTGTGGTGGCTGGGCGCTGCGGCTAGCGGGGCGGAGGCTTATACCAGCTTCATCGGCCTTGCGTCGGCTTGGTATGGCCAAATGCTACTGATCGGCCTGACCTGGGCCTTTTTTCAACATAGCTGTTCGGGTCTGCGCCATTTGCTGCTCGACACAGGCGCGGGCTATGAGCTCAATACCAACCGCACATGGGCCATTGTTGTCGCTATCACGCCCGTCATCCTGACCGCCGCTGTGTGGCTGTTCATCTATTATAAGGGGCTTTGACATGGGCAGTGCAACCGAACTTGGCCGCGTTCGCGGACTCGGCTCCGCAAAATCTGGCACGCATCACTGGATGATGCAGCGTGTCACCGCCATCGCCAATCTGGTGTTGATGACGTGGTTGGCGACCAGCCTTATCACCAGCGATTTTTCCAGCATCGACGCGGTCAAAATGTGGCTGGCAAAACCCGCTGCTGCGGTGCCATTGGCTTTGTTGGCGATGAGCGCCTTTACCCACATCCGCCTTGGCCTCACAGTATTGATAGAGGATTATGTGCACGGCGAAGCGGGCAAACTCGCCGCCATCCTCGCACTTACATTCTTCACATGGGGCGGGTTGGCGTTCGCTTTATTCTCCATCGCTGCCCTGGCATTCGGAGGGGCGGCCCATGTCGGCCAATGACACAGCGACTCCGGCCTATAAAATCATCGACCATGTCTATGACACCGTGGTCGTCGGCGCGGGCGGTTCGGGCCTGCGTGCCACCATGGGCAGCGCCGAAGCGGGGCTGAAAACCGCGTGCATCACCAAAGTCTTCCCGACCCGCAGCCACACCGTCGCGGCGCAGGGCGGCATCGCCGCTTCGCTCGGCAATATGGGGCCGGATCATTGGACATGGCACATGTTCGATACCGTCAAGGGGTCGGACTGGCTGGGTGATCAGGACGCGATCGAATATCTGGTCCGCGAAGCCCCGCAAGCGGTTTACGAGCTCGAACATGCCGGCATGCCCTTTTCGCGCACGGCGGAGGGAAAGATTTACCAGCGCCCGTTCGGCGGGATGATGCAAAATATGGGCGAAGGGCCGCCGGCCCAGCGCACCTGCGCCGCCGCCGACCGTACCGGCCACGCCATGCTCCACGCGCTCTATCAACAGAGCCTGAAATATGACGCCGATTTCTTCATCGAATATTTCGCGCTCGACCTGATTATGGAGGACGGGCCGGATGGTCCCGAATGTCGCGGCGTCATCGCGCTGTGCATGGCCGATGGCAGCATCCACCGTTTCAAAAGCCACGCGACCGTGCTGGCGACTGGTGGTTATGGCCGCGCCTATTTCACCGCCACGGGCGCGCATACCTGCACCGGCGATGGCGGCGGCATGGTGTTGCGCGCTGGCCTGCCGTTACAGGATATGGAGTTTGTGCAGTTCCACCCGACCGGGGTTTACGGCGTCGGTGTGCTGATTACCGAGGGCGCACGCGGTGAGGGCGGCTATCTGACCAACTCCGAGGGTGAGCGTTTCATGGAGCGTTACGCCCCGTCGGCCAAGGATTTGGCGAGCCGTGATGTCGTGTCACGATCGATGGCGATTGAAATCCGCGAAGGACGCGGCGTTGGCCCGAACAAGGACCATATCCACCTTCACCTCGACCATATCGATGCCAAGATTTTGGCCGAGCGCCTGCCCGGCATCACCGAAACGGGCAAAGTTTTTGCCAATGTTGACCTGACGCGCCAACCGTTACCCGTCTGCCCCACCGTTCATTATAATATGGGCGGCATCCCATGCAATTACCATGGTGAAGTCGTGACGTTGCGCGGTGGCAACCCCGATCATATCGTCCCCGGCCTGTTCGCGGTGGGCGAGGCGGCGTGCGTTTCTGTCCACGGCGCCAACCGGCTTGGCTCGAACAGCCTAATCGACTTGGTCGTATTTGGCCGCGCCACGGGTTTGCGGCTCAAACAGATTATCACCCCCGGCGCGGCGCACAAAGCATTGCCAGCGAACAGCGCCGATCTGGCGCTCGCGCGGCTCGACCATTTCCGCTTTGCCAGCGGCGGTTCGCCGACTGCGCAGGTCCGCACCGCGATGCAACAGACGATGCAGGCGCATTGCGCGGTGTTCCGCACCGACGAAGTGCTTAGCGAGGGCAAGGCAAAGCTAGCGGGGGTCTATGCGCAGATGGCCGACATCGGCATTTCGGACCGTAGCCTGATCTGGAACACCGACCTGATCGAGACGCTCGAACTCGACAATCTCATCGCCCAAGCGACCGTCACCATCCACGGCGCGCACAACCGCAAGGAAAGCCGGGGCGCGCATGCGCACGAAGACTTCCCCAAACGCGATGACAAGGGCTGGATGAAACACACCATTGCGTGGTTCGACGGCTGGGGCGGGCCGGGTAAGGGACGCGGCAAGGGTGATGTCACAATCGACTACCGCCCCGTCCACGAATATACGCTGTCCGACGACATTGCGTATATCAAGCCCAAGGCGCGGGTGTATTGAGGCGGTGGGTTGTACGCTGGGCGGGCACTGATCCGGCTTTGCAAATGCGATCAGTTGTTGCCTATTTTGATAGTCTTTGGTTGCCTGAGCGAGTGGCAGCGGCTTTAGAATTGCTCTACGTCACCGAGATGTTTTCGGACACAGAGAAACGTCGCTGGTCTGCGCATGTCACCAAGAATCGCGTTCGACCTGACACTAACCACAGCGAGAACAGCATTACATGTGGCCATAATCCTTGGCTTGAAGCTAGAATTGAAGACGGTTGATTTTGAATCACGCTCACCCACCCCCAGCCCCTCCCTAAAAGGGAATGGAGTATAGTAGCACCAACATAATCCCCCTCCTGTGCTCCGGCGCAGGCCGGAGCGCTGGCAAGAAAGCACTATGATAATTGGCCAACGCTCCGGAACAGGTCCGGAGCACAGGGTCAGGATTTGGGCGATGTCGACATTACACTCAATTTACCGCAGCCCTAACGCACTCCAGTGGTCCTGCTGCTGGCCCATGATCCGGACAATCTGCACATCGTGCTCGTCGGCCATGTAGAAAATCATATGCCGCCCTGCCGTGATTTTGCGCAGTCCGGGACGCGGTAGTTCGGCGTCGGACCCGAGCATTGGGTTTTCGACGATCCGCTGAATCTGCGCCTCGATCGCATCAAGGTAGCGCCGGGTCATCCGCGCGCCCCACTGCGCTTGCGACCACGCGGCAGCGCCGACGAAATCGCGCTGCGCCAGCGAATGGTAACGCAGTCTGCGTTTCATCTGTCGGGGAAATTTTCGTCGATCCAGCCCCGCATGTCAAACTCAACCAGCGGGCTGGCCAGGCCTTCGTCGATAGCCTCCAATAGCTTCGATCTGAACACCGCGCGCTCCTCGTGCAGCCGCAGGGCATCGCGGATCACTTCGCTGGTTGAGTCATAATCACCGACGGCGACCTGCGCGCGGGTGTAATCCATCCAGTGTTCACCAAGGGCGATGGAGGTGTTCTTTTTGGCCATAAGCGGGCAACTTACCAATATTTGGTAACGCACGCAACCCCCGCCCTTAACGCCCCGCCGTCTCCGCCCCCCGCACCCACACCGCGCGGCCGCCAACCCATGTCTCCGATACCCGGCTCGCTCTAACCTGCGATGGGCTGGCCAGCGTCGGATCGGTGTCGAGAAGCACAAAATCGGCGCGCATGCCGGGCATCAACGTGCCGATGCGGTCCTCGGCAAATCCGGCATAGGCCGCCGTTCGCGTAAAGCCGTCGAGCGCCGCAATGCGCGACACCGCTTCGGCTGGGTGCCAGCCACCGAACGGCTCGCCCGCCGCATCGGCGCGGGTAAAGGCGGCGGCAAGGCCAGCAAAAGGGTCTGGGCTTTCAACCGGAAAGTCGCTGCCAAAGGCGATCCGCGCGCCCGTCGCGGCGATGGACGCCCAAGCATAGGCACCGCCCAGCCGGTCTGGCCCCAGCCGTGCCTCGGCCATCAAACGGTCGCTGGTCTGGTGGACCGGTTGCATCGAGGCGATGGTACCGTGCTGGCCAAAGCGCGCGATGTCGGCGACATCGACGATCTGCGCATGTTCGACGCGCCAACGTCTGTCACCGGGAAAGCTGGAGCCAACATCGTCGATCGCGTTCAACAGGTCTGCATTGGCGGCGTCGCCAATCGCGTGCACCGCGACCTGAAAGCCATCCATTGATGCCCGAACCATGCGGTTGCGCAGCTGCGATGACGATAATATGGGCAAGCCGCTTTGTCCCGGCGCGTCGGCATAGGGCGCTTTCAGCCACGCCCCGCGCGAACCCAATGCACCGTCGAGCACCAGCTTGACCCCGACCATCCTAAGGCGGTCGTCATAGAGCCACGGCGTCGGCCCGCCGCCCGCGATCAACGCCATATTCTCTATGCCCGCGCCATAGCTGATGATACGGATATTGAGGCTGCCATTGTCGCCCGCGCGGCGAAACGCCTGCCAATCCTCTATGCTGGTCCCCATGTCGGCCACGGCGGTGATGCCGAGCGAGAGCAGGTGTTGCTGCGCCAGCATGAGCGCACGGTCGCGGTCGCGCGCCAATGGGGCGGGCACATGCGCGTCGATTAGCGATTCGGCGCGGTCCACGAACACCCCCGTTGGCCGTCCCGCCGTCATTTCAATCCGGCCACCAGTCGGTGCACGCGTGGCGGTGGTGATGCCAGCGACCTGCATCGCGCGGCTGTTGGCCCAGCCCGCATGACCATCGACCCGGCTCAGCCAGACGGGGCGGTCGGCGACGACGCTATCGAGGTCGGCATTGGTGGGAAAGCGGCCCAGCCCCCACGCCTCTTGGTTCCACCCGCGCCCCATGATCCACGGCAATTCGGGGTTGGCGGCGGCATAGGCGCGGATCGCGTCCAATGCTTCGGTCAGGCTGTGCGTGCCCGATAAATCGAGCATCATCGCCTGCCAGCCCAGCCCCATGACATGACCGTGGCCGTCGATGAGGCCGGGCATTAACACCGCGCCGCGTCCATCCTTGCGAAAGTCAACGTCGGTGGGGCGCGTCTCTCCGCGCTGCAGCAACCGCCCGACACGCCCGTCATCGTCGATGACGAGGCCGGTGAAGCGCAGCACTTGCCCTTCGGCGTTCAGCGTCAAGCCATCGACATTGTCGATCAATGTGTCGGCCATTGCGGGGGCGGCCAATGATAATGCGACCGCCACCGCCGCCAGCAGGTGCACCCTCATTTGTGGAACCTGCGGATCAGCACGCTGGTGTCTTGTCGTCCTGCGCCCATCGCCTGTAACTCCGCATAAAATTGATCGACCATCGCCGCGACAGGCAGGCTGGCTCCGTTGGCGCGCGCTTCTTCGATGGCGAGGCTCAAATCCTTGCGCATCCAATCGACGGCAAAGCCGAAATCAAACTCATCCTTGACCATAGTGTGCCAGCGGTTGCTCATCTGCCAGCTTCCCGCCGCGCCACCTGATATCGCCTCGAACACTTTGTCGAGGTCGAGCTTGGCATGTTGGGCAAAGCGTAGTGCCTCGGCCAGCGACTGGATGATGCCGACGAACGCAATCTGGTTGGCCATCTTCGCGGTCTGCCCCGCGCCCGCACGGCCAATGTGGACGATGCGGCTCGAATAGGCCTCCATCAGCGGGGTCGCCGCCGCTATCGCCTTGCCCTTGCCGCCGCACATCAGGGTCAATGTGCCATTCTCCGCGCCGACTTGCCCGCCGGTCACAGGCGCATCGACGACCAGCAATTTGCGCGCATCCGCCTCGCCCTGTAG
>JBBTFY010000078.1:0-13932 GCA_038041635.1 Pseudomonadota bacterium | reverse complement strand
GAATGGCGGAAATAAAGGCTTCCTTGGTGTCAACTTTGGGGATTTTTTGGCACCAAAACACAACGCTTTCGCAACCCAATCTATGCTAGGGCAGACTGGATGACCGAAACAGCCACGCCTGAAAATCCACACAACACCGACCTTGGCGGTCAGGTGCGCAACGCCGTTTTCTGGCGCACGGGCACGCAAATTGTCTCGCAGACGATCAGCTGGACCGCGACGTTGATCGTGATCCGCATCCTGAACCCGGCCGATTATGGCCTGTTCGCGATGGCACAGGTGATGATGACCTTTCTCGACTTCCTCAACGGCTATGGCTTTGCCAGCGCGTTGATCCACAGCAAAGAGGTCAGCAAACAGGCGATCCGCCAGGCGCTGGGCCTCGCCATGCTCCTCAACGGCGGCATTGCCGCGCTGCAATTCGCGATGGCACCGAGCGTCGCGGCCTATTATGGCAAGCCCGAAGTGGAGGGCCTGCTCCACTTTCTTGCGTTCATCTATCTGGCGACGCCCTTCATCATTGTCTCCGAAGTCATGTTGTCGCGCGGCCTTGATTTCAAAAAACAGGCGATTGTCAATCTGAGCGCGGCAATGGTCGGCGCGGGCGTATCGCTCAGCTGCGCGTTGCTCGGCTTTGGCGTGTGGACATTGGTTTACGCGCCGATGGCGCTGTTTGCGACCCGCGCCATTGGCCTTACCATCGCAGCAAAGCTGTTCATCCTGCCCAGCTTTAATTTTCGCGGCAGCGGATCGACGCTCAAATTTGGCCTCGCGATGATGGGCAGCCATATGTTTTGGGTCATGCAGTCGCAAAGCGACATCTTCATCGCCGGTCGGCGGTTCGATGCGCATGATGTTGGCCTCTATGCCGAGGCATTATTCCTGACCCAGTTGGTGATGGCCAAGTTCGTGCCCGCGATCAACCAGGTTGCCTTTCCCGCTTATGCGCGACTGCAGGGCCAGCCCGATGCGTTGCGGTGGAGCTTTCTGTCCGCCGTGCGCCTCATCATGCTCGTCACCGCGCCCATCTTTATCGGCATTGCCGCCAGCGCCAGCCCGCTGGTCGAAACATTATTCGGGGCCAAATGGCTGGACATGGCCCCGCTCATGCAATTGCTCGGTCTCGCCATGCCGCTGATGACGTTGCAAATCCTGTTCGCGCCGATGAACAATGGCATGGGACGCCCCGATATTTCGATGCGCGCGTCGGCGTTCGGGGCGCTGTGTTTCGCGTCGGCATTTTTGGTCGGATCCGGCTTTGGTACGATGGGGCTGGCGGTAGCGTGGCTGGTTGCAGCACCGGCTTTATTGATCGCGACCATCCTGCTTTCGGGACGTTTGACGGGTATCGGCATTGGCGATGTGTTCGGCGCGGCTGCGCCTGCACTGCTCTGTGCGCTCGCCATGGGCGCGGCGGTGGTGGGCGTTGACAGTCTGCTCCCTGCGCATTTACGCTCTTGGGTCCATCTTGCGATGCTCGTCGCTGCTGGCGGCATCACCTATCTGGCGCTGGCGTGGCTTGTTCAGCGCGAAACGCTCCACCGCCTCATCGCACTGGTCCGCCGCAAATAGGCTTTATGCACCGCTAATATAATCGCGCATCGCCGCCGCTTCGGCCTCGATGGTCTCGATCCGGTGTTTGACCAGATCGCCAATCGAGACAAAGCCTACCAGCCGTTCCCCGTCGATCACCGGCAAATGGCGAATACGGCGACGCGTCATCAGTGACAGCGCGGCCAGCGCGCTCGCTTCGGGTTCGATGCCAATGACTGGGCTGGTCATGACCTCGCCAATCGTGCGGGTCAGTGCCGCCGCCCCTTCATTGGTGAGACCATGAATGACGTCGCGTTCGGAAAAAATGCCGACCACCACACCGTCCGCGATGACGGGCACCGCGCCGATCCGCAGTTCGGTCAGGCGTTTAACGACGTCGGCCACGCTTTCGTCCTCGCTCGCGCTGTGCACTGCGGCGCTGCTACGTCCCGCCAATATCCGGGCAATCGTCATGTCATTTCTCCCTCACGCCTCCCGCGACTTGCACGTGTCGCGACTCATCCCAAGGCGAAGCTATCATGAGTTGAGCAATGGGCAAAATCGCCGGAGCCTGTGGTCACAGTCTCTTGCGATGGCGAGCGCACTGGTCCAAAGATTGTCCATGGACCCACAGCCAAGCCTCGATGACCCTAATAGCGCTGCGCACGCATGGCGGCGCTATCGTCGGTTGATGCGGTGGATGGCGCTGGTGGCATTCATCACAACCGCCATCGCGCTCACCATTTTACGGCTGCGCAATCCCGATGCCAGCATCCACCTGTTCATCGCGGCTGCGGGCGGCATCTTTCTTTCCGTCACGCTAGGAACCGGATTGATGGGATTGGTGTTCCTTTCCGCCGAAACGGGGCATGATGCCGTCATCCCCGATATGCCAGAAGAAGATCGAGCCCGACCATGAACTCCCCTCATGTCAATGGCGGCGCTGCGGAGCGGCGCGACCCCGTGTTACGCGTTGTCCCGCAACCAGCAGACATCAACGCCAATGGCCACATCTTTGGTGGCTGGGTGCTGTCGCAGATGGATATTGCGGGCGGCATCATTGCGCGGCGCGTGGCGCGCGGTGCCTGTGCCACGGTTGCGATAGAGGCGATGAACTTCCACGCACCCATCCTGCTGCGCGACCAGATTTCAGTCTATGCGGACATCGCGCGGCGCGGGCGGACATCGCTTGCCATCGCGATTGAGGTGATTGCAACGCGCGGTGATGACCAGATGCAAATCAAAGTGACCGAAGGCACCTTCACCTTTGTTGCGCTCGATGAAAATCATCGCCCTCGCGCACTGCCCATGGAATGACGGTCAGCCCAGAACGGCGTCGGGGTCTGATTTGTCGACAAACACGGTGGCGATACTGTCAAACAAAGACTGCATGGCTATCGGTTTGAATAATACGGCATCGGCCCCTGTCTCAAGGCACTTGTCCTCCAGTCCCGGCGATGCGTCGGCCGTAACCACGACAATCGGGATGTTTTTGAGGATGTCGTCGCGGCTGCGCAGTGCGCGCATAACGTCAAAGCCATCCATTTCGGGCATCCGCAAATCGAGCAGAAGCAAGTCAAACTCTTCGTTTTCCAGGCGTGCAATTCCCGACCTGCCGCCGTCGGCTTCGGACATCATCATGCCCGCAATCGCCAGCATGTCGCGGACGACACGGCGATTCATAGGGTCATCTTCGATGAACAATATGCGCATCATCACCCGCCCGAGGAAGCTGTCTTTCCGACTTCAGCGTCAGCTTGCAAACACGGGCGCTCGCCGCTCTCCCCGAGCCCCTGCGTTACACATGTTGACACTGGTGTCAGATCGTCAATCCATTCTGCCAAAACGGCTGCCACATTATTACGCGTAAATTGAACGCACGTCACTATTTCATTGAACCATTGAGGAATATTGTCTGCTTCCAGTCGATCCCCGACCAATAACACGCGCCCTCGCGGCGCCGTTGTCGCTTCAGCGAAGGCGATAAATTGCCCTGCCGCCTGACCATCCACCAACCAGTCAATAGCGTCACACGCCGCAAATTGCGCGAAATCTTCGGCCTCGGAGATCACCAGAGCTGTCACCCCAGCCTGTTTGACCATCGCAGTCAGCATCGACACACGGACCGGGTTGTTGGATATTATCCCGATGGCCTTTTGCCCTGCAGATCCGCCATGTGCGCCCTTCAGCCCTGTAATATTGTCCGCAACAAGCGCATCGAGGGGTCGCCATGGCAGGCTCACTGAGAAAGTGCTGCCTACGCCCTCGGCGCTTTCAAGTGATATAGTGCCGCCCATCGCTTCGACGAGTTGGCGGCATATGGACAATCCAAGCCCGGTTCCGCCATAGTTGCGTGCGCGGCCATTATCGACTTGCTGGAACATCTCGAACACTGCATCCTGCCATTCGGGTGCAATGCCGATCCCGGTATCGGCAACCTCGATCGCCATATTTGCTTCATCGCCAGATGGCACTTCACGCAGGCGAACGGCTATGCTGCCCTCGTGCGTAAATTTCATCGCATTACCGACAAGGTTGAACAAGATTTGCGTCAGGCGATCAGCGTCAAGCAGCTGCAGTGGCATAGCGTCAGGCATGTCGATGGTCAGGGTAACCCCGCGATCATGGGCCTGCGATTCATACAAGCGGGTCACGCGGTCAATCAATTCCACCACGTCCGTCGGGCGCGGGTTGATGACAAAGCCGCCATGTTCGATTTTGGCTACGTCAAGAATATCGTCAACGAGCGCGCGCATCGCGGTGCCTGCATCCTGAACCAGTTCAATCTGCGTACGCAGGTGCGGCGGCAGTTTCGCATCAGCCAACATGATCTGGGACATGCCGAGTATGCCATTAAGCGGTGTGCGTATTTCGTGGCTGGTCGAGGCAAGGAACTCTGTCTTGGCGGCGAGCGCGCTAACCAGCCGCTTGTTGACCACAGCCAGCTCGGCGGCATCGGCCTGTGCGCGATTGCGGCTACGGATCGACAACATCAACAACCACGAAAGTAGCGCGAGTATCATCAAGCTGCCTATGGAGATGGCGACGGCGATATTACGCTGATAGGCGGCATCGCGCGCGGCCTGCTCCGCCCGCATACGGATGATCCGCGCTTCTTGCGACGAAAACTGAAATTGGGCGGACAGCAACGCCGCGCGGTTTGACGCATTCACCTGTGCGCGCTCGGCATCGAGGCGGCGCACTGCCTCCAACTGAACCAGCGCATCGGCGGAACGGCCAAGCCGTTGGTAAATCTTATAGGCGGCTATATGGGTTTCGAAATAGGAAGCATCGCTTGTAATCGCATTAACGCCGCCTAGCGCGCGGTTGACCAGATGCTCGGCTTCCGTAACATGGCCCGCATTGAACGCAATCAGCGCAGAGATGCGCAACACATCACGCTGCTGTGTTTCACCCAATTGCTCCAACGGCCCAAGTTCACCTAATGCCGCCTGCGCCCGCGCATCATGCCCAAGGTTCAGTTCGGATACAGCGATGTTGAACTGCGCGGGGCGGGAACTATTGGTGCTGCCAATCCGGCCAGCAATGTCGCGCGCTGTCACAAATCTGGTGATTGAATCTGCAAAGCGATTGGCATTCTGCAAAGCCACGCCGATATTATTGTTGAGCGAGAAACGAAACAGGTCATCGCCCTGATAGGTTTGTTCGGCCAGAGTGAAAAAACGCATCCCCTGCCCGCCATCGCCGACATCATTATAGATAACGCCGAGCGCTTGCAGCGCCTGCGCCTGTCCGCGAACATCATGCGCGGCGATATAGGCTTGTTGCGCTTGCTGGAGCAGCGGCAGAGCAGCACCAAAATCACCGCGCCCGCGCGCCATCAAACCGCGCAGCAAAGCCGCCTGTGCTTGCACACGCCGACGCGGCGCACCGGTCAGCGGCAGGGCGAGCGCGCGGCGCAATGTCTGTTCAGCCAATGTGTCCTCACCGACGCGGAATGCCGCCTGTGCCAATACCCAATATGCCGCTGCACGGTCGCTGTCCTGTGCGGCTTCGCCCAATCGCGTCAATCGCGCCAATTCGTTCTCCGCCGCCTGCCCCGCCGCGCCGGGATCGCTGAACAGCGTTACCGCCATACGGTCGGCAAAGTCGCCGGAAGCGGGGGTTTGAGCGGATGCGGTGGTTTGGGCCGATGCGGGTGTGGCAAGAGTGATTATGCCAATGATCGCCAGAGCCGTGGCCAGCAGCTGCATATATTTAATTACACCGTCATTGCGAGGAGCGCAGCGACGAAGCAATCCATCGCAATAGGCGTGGAGTCTGGATTGCTTCGTCGCTGCGCTCCTCGCAATGACGCGGAAGTGTGAAGCAAAGGCACCCCTGTCTAACGGGGGCACCCTCACGCGCGTTTCCATATCTTGTGGTTGGTCAGCGCGGTTATGTCGTGCGCAAAGGTGATCGAGGAGAGCGTGAACTTAGCCAGATGTTCCAAAAACCGTGCCTTCGGCATAGGCCGTCCGGTCAAAAATCCCTGCACGCTGTCGCATCCCATGACCGTTAACAACGCATGGGCCGCCTGTGTCTCCACGCCTTCTGCCGTGACCTTAAGCCCAAGCGCATGCGCCAAATCAATCGTCGAGCGGACAATCAGCGGATCGCGGTGGCTGGTGGCGAGCGAGAGGATGAAGCTTTTGTCGATCTTCAGCTCATCGGCGTCAATCTGTTTCAAATAGGTCAGCGACGACAGCCCCGACCCATAATCGTCGATGGCAATGGCGTAGCCCGCCGCGCGCAGCCGCGCAATATTGGCAAAGGCCAATTGCGGGTCGTCGATGACCGACCGCTCGGTCACCTCCAGCCCCAATTTCACCCCCGGCTGTGCGGCAACCGCGCACAGCTCCGCGACCGTTGTTTCCTGTGTCAGTAACCCGGCCGATAAATTGACATAGATGCGCAAATCCAGACCCAGCCTGGCGAACTCCTGTTGATCCCGCGCCGATTGCTGAAATGTCCAGACCGTCAATTCGGCAATCGTCCCCGTATCCTCCGACCTATCAATGAAACGGTCCGGCATCACCAGACCCATCGCCGGATGGTCCCACCGCACCAGCGCCTCTGCAGCGTCGATCACGCCCGAACGGACGTTCAATTTGGGCTGGAACGCCAGTTGCAACTGTCCCGCCGCTATCCCCCGCAACAGTTCATGATCACGATATTCCAGTTCCGGCTGCACACGCGGCGGCGCTCCCAGTCCAAAATGGCTGTGATCCCCGTGCCGGGAACCATGATGTGGAGCGGGACTATCCATAAAATGCTTGTGCGGCATCACGGTGAAGATTTGTTTAACGCCAACCACGTGCACAACCGAAACACGCGGCACAGGTGTTGCAATATGGTGAACAATGCATTAAATATATTCGGTAATAACTAGGGAGACGAAGTGATGCTGAATATCATCACCGAAGCCCTCTGGGGCGAGGCTGGTGGTCGGTCGGTTCCGCCGTTGTAAATCAACGGTGTGGGTCAGTTTTTACTGGCCCGAGCAATCGGCTAACCAAGCAAGGATGGGCGTTCCGAAAGGGCGCCCATTTCTTTATGGCGCATTTCCAACGGTTTCAGCTGATTTTCTTGCCACCCCCGCCCTCTCAAACAACCACAATCGAATCGCACTGGCTAGGTTAGGCGCGGGGTTTTTCGCCAGCCTTTGCGCGTCAATTCGCGCCACCAACGCACTGATGGGCAGGTCGCTTTCCCGTGCAACACGCACCAATTCATCCCAAAAAAGCGATTCGATACGAATCGATGTCGGGTGCCCGGCGATCGTGATGCTGCGTTTCTTTGCGGGTTCGAAAATATTTTTATTAACCATTTCGCGCGATTCAATACATATGTTGCCCACCGTTTATCGACAATGTCGAACCGGTGACAAACCCCGCATTTTCGGAGCATAAAAAGGCGACGCCGCGCGCTATTTCATCGGCCTTACCCAGCCGCCCGACCGGGATTTTTGCGACGATCTTTTCGAGCACGGGCTCGGGCACTGCGGCCACCATATCGGTGTCGATATAGCCGGGCGCAAGCGCATTCACTGTCACCCCGAACTTCGCCCCTTCCTGGGCCAAGGCCTTGGTGAAACCATGGATGCCCGATTTTGCGGCGGCATAGTTCACCTGGCCATATTGACCGCCCTGCCCGTTGATCGACCCGATGTTGACGATCCGCCCCCATCCGCGTTCGCGCATCCCCGGATAGAGCGCTTTGGCCATGTTGAAGCATCCGCCTAAATTGACCCTGATGACATCGTCCCACATGTCGAGCGACATACGCTGTAATGTGCCGTCGCGCGTAATTCCGGCATTATTCACCAATATATCAACATCGCCAATCTCTGCGGCAACCCTTGCGCAACCCTCCTGGCACGCATCATAATCACCCACGTCCCAGCGATAGGCGGCTATACCCGTTGCAGCGGTAAAGGCAGCGGCCTTCTCTTCGTTGCCAGCATAGTTCGCTGCCACGCATATTCCCGCATCGCGCAATGCGATAGAGATAGCCGCACCAATGCCTCGGCTACCGCCTGTAATAATTGCAACACGCGCCATATTCTCTCTCCCTTACCCTTGTTTTAGTGATGAATAGCACCGCCACTGCCACGGGCAAGCTTCCCATGACGCTATGTTGCTGTGAATGCTGAGGCGCATTAAAAAACTGCACTTTCTGCCCGCGCATTAAGCCTTGGTTCGCACTTTTGTGGCAGTAACCTTCTAGCGATGAAGACCAGTCATGCCTTATTAGATCGGGACACCACCCCGAAAGCTGCCGCACACCAGCGCCGTGTCGGTCTGGCAGTGCAATTTGGCATCGCCAGCAGCGGCCTAGCGTTTGATAACGAAGCGCTTGATCGCCGGATTGAGGCCTTCGCCAAACTTTGGCCAGTTCTGCTTATGGCCGTCGTTTTGGGAGTATTCCCCCAATTCTCTTCCTTAATGTCCGGTGCCGCAGGTGTGATAGCATCAATAGTGATTTTTGCCATCGGGTTGCTGCCGTTTGCGATTTTTCACCTCTCGGCCATAGCCTCATCCAAACCGCATCACCGAATTAATGGGTTGACCATAGTCGCCGCAATGATGGGCGCTAGTTATGGATATCTTGCTAGTAACGCTGGGGCAACCGGAAACGTCGGCGCTATGTTGAGCCAATGCGCAGCAGGTTTCGTCATCATGGCAGCGCTTGCCAGGCTACCCGTTACAATGCTGGCATTTGTTACAGCGATGATCGCGACCTTATTGCTGCAGCAAGGGTCTGCTTTAGCCATCGCTGTTCTTGCGCCAATAGAATTATGCACATTGTTGATAGCCACGGCATCCGCCCGCGCCGATTTCTCGCATGCACGCCTGTTATGGCAAGCAGAATTAGAGGCAAGCCGCCCAGCGCGCCTAATTGACGAGCTGGAAAATAGTGGATCAGCTTGGTTCTGGGAGACCGACCGTCGTGGCCGAATACTCTATATTTCGGCACGTATCGCAAAATCGCTCAATTTTGAATCGTCGGAGCTGATCGGACGCCCCCTTGCATCTATTGCAGCTGAAAGCGACGGCACAAGCAATGGCAATGTTCGTGAGCGCACCATTCCTTTTTTGCTCTCCACCCAGACAGCCTTTTCAGACATGTCGATCAAGGCGGCCTCGACCGAAGAACGCTGGTGGTCCATATCCGGCAGGCCAGTGCACGACAAGTTCAACCAGTTGCGCGGTTTCATCGGCACGGGCACCGATCTTACAGAAATCAAGAAGGCCGAAGCCGATGTGTCGCGTTTAGCGCGCTTTGACGCCCTGACCGGCCTCGCCAATCGCCCAGAAATTGGTAATATTCTACGCCAAGCGCTCAAAGGGCAAAGCGGGACTACGCGTCCGGCCGCATTGTTCCTGATCGACCTTGATCGTTTCAAGAACGTCAATGATACACTAGGCCACCCCGCAGGTGACGCGCTGTTGAAACAAGTGGCGCAGCGCCTGACCAATGTAATCGGCTCATACGGCCATGTCGGACGACTTGGCGGCGATGAATTCAAAGTAGTGTTGCCCGGCGAAACCAGCCGCAGTCAACTTGATCAGATCGCAAAATCGCTAATCGAATCTGTCTCGCGGCCTTATTTGATTGATCGTGCACAAATATCAATCGGCGCATCGATTGGCGTTGCCATTTCACCTGCCGATGGACGCACTGACGATGAACTGACGCGCAACGCTGACCTTGCTCTCTATGCAGCCAAAAGTGACGGCAGGGGCATTCAGAAATTCTACACTCAAGCGATGCATGCCGCCGCTGATCGACGCAACATGCTGGAGCAAGATTTAACCGATGCGCTCGAACGCGACATGTTGCGCCTCGTTTATCAGGCAGTCGTTTCGTGCAAGGGTGAGAGAGTTACGGGTTTCGAAGCTTTACTGCGGTGGACTCACCCGTTGCACGGACCGATATCGCCGACGGAGTTCATTCCCATTGCCGAAGAAACAAGTTTGATTGAGCGTGTTGGCGAATGGGTGCTGCGGAATGCCTGCGAAGAAGCTGCAAGTTGGGCGATTCCGGCGCGCGTTGCGGTTAATGTCTCGCCAACACAATTCGCCAACCCCGCCTTCCCAACATTGGTCGCTCAAATTTTGGCGCAAACTGGCCTTGCCCCACAGCGGCTTGAGTTGGAAATCACCGAAGGCGTGTTCATGGCGGAGGGAGGCAACGCCGAGCGCCAATTTGAAACACTCAAGCGTATCGGCATTCGCCTTGCGCTTGATGATTTTGGAACAGGCTATTCCTCGCTTGGTTATCTGCAGCGTGCGCCGCTAAGCAAAATCAAAATCGACCAGAGCTTTGTTCGCGGAGCCACCCGCGGTGACAATAAAAACGCTGCCATCATCCGCTCAATCGTGACTTTAGCCGAAGCACTGGACATGGAGACAACTGCCGAGGGCGCGGAAACAGAAGATGAAATTGAATTGATCAAGCGTCTGGGTTGCTCGCATATTCAAGGGTTTTATTATGGACCACCGCTTGAGCAAAATGAGCTGAAGGAGAAAATGGGTGTCAATGGATCTGCCGCCCATGCTGTAGGCCATAAGGTTCACCGGTCGCCGCGTCGCTCAATTTTGCGGAGGGGGCATTTGTTAATGGATGGCGCAAAACTACCCGTTCGAATGCGCAATATTTCCGAAACTGGGATCATGGTAGAACTACCAACTTATATCCAACCCGGTACAATGGCCACCCTCGACATACAGGACGGCCCGACATTTTCGGTGGGCTGCATCTGGTGGGCAGATAATCGCTGTGGCCTTGCATTTGAAGAAGCCATCGACCTTGGCTGGTTGGCTGCAAACCCTAGTCAGATGCGCGCGGCAAACGGATAATTAAGGGGATAGCCACCCCGCCAATTCGCGCCGCACTAGCGTTTCCAGCATAGCCATGCCAATGTCGTCGGCGTTGAGCGATGGGATATAAGTGAACGCCTCGCCGCCTGCATCAAGGAATTGCTGCCGCCCTCTTATTGCCAACTCCTCCAGCGTTTCAAGACAGTCGGAAGCAAAGCCAGGTGCGATAACAGCCAATCGCTTTACCCCGCCTTGTGCCAGCCGCACCAACTCTGCATCAGTGGCCGGACCAAGCCACTTGGCACGCCCGAAACGCGATTGGAACGCAATGCCCACAGGGCGGGACAGGGCTGCGCCCAATAACCGCGTCGTTTTCTGGCATTGGCAATGATAAGGATCGCCAAGTTCAAGCGTGCGTTGCGGCATGCCGTGAAAGCTGGCGAGCACATGCTCTGGCTCAAAGTCTAAAGCGTTCAAGCTCTTGCGCACAGACTGCGCCAACGCCGCAATATAGTCGGGCTGGTCAAAATATGGCGGCAATACCCGTATCGCGGGCTGCCAGCGCATCTTCGCCAATGCTTCGAATGCTGCATCATTGGCTGCCGCTGTCGTTGCACCACAATATTGCGGATAAAGCGGCGCGAGTAAAATACGGTCACAGCCTTGACTGTGCATGGCTTCTATTGCCGCGCCAATCGCGGGTTCGCCATAACGCATCGCATGGCGCACGAGCGCGGTGTCGCCGAACGCGACCTGTAATATTCTAGCTTGGGCGAGGCTGTATACCGCTAGCGGCGACCCTTTCGCGTCCCAAATCTGGGCATAAGCATGGGCAGACTTGCGAGGTCGCGTGGTCAATATCACACCGCGCAAAATGGGTTGCCACAATATTTGCGGTATTTCGACCACACGTCTGTCCGATAAAAATTGCTTAAGGTATCGCCGCACCGCAGTGGCCGTTGGCGCATCCGGTGTGCCAAGGTTAATAAGCAATACTCCTATGCGCGGGGGTTGCACAGGCGGGTGGTCGGTGGCTATCGTCATGGCAATGGCTTTGTACTGAGCGGCAGGCGGCGGATACGCTCGCCACTCATGGTGAATAATGCATTGGCGATGGCTGGTGCCACTGGCGGCACACCCAGTTGACCAATGCCGCCAGCCTGCCTGTCGCTGGGCAATATATCAACGCTGATCCGAGGCATTTGCGCCAAAGTCGGCAGGCCAAGATCGCGTAGCCGCCGCGCCCCTGAAAGACCGCGCAAATAGCGTGTTGTGACACCCATCGCCGCAGCCAGCCCAAACACCAAGCCACCCTCAATTTGCTGACGAACCAGTCCGGGATTGAGAACGCGACCGACATCGACCACCGCCACCAGTCGTTCGACAATCAAACCCGCACTTCCAGGCCGCGCCGCTGCCAGAAGGCCGATATGGCTACCGTCCAGACTGGCACAGGCAAGCCCGTGTCCTGAGCCCGCCTGTCCACCATCCCAACCGCCCTGTTCTGCCGCCGCTTGTAGACAGCGTGCGAGATCGGGCGAAGAACCCAGCATACCCATGCGGAAACTGAGTGGGTCAGCCCCCGCCGCACGCGCCAATTCATCAGCAAAGGCTTCGGTGAAAAATGTGGTAAAGCTCTGCGGGCCGCCGCGCCACCGCCCCACCGGCAGCGCAATATCAACGGGAAGATGCTCCACCGCCAAATTGGGGATGGTATAGGGCGGCCGTGCGCCATCAATCGCTGCGGCGTCGGCTTCGCCAGCAGCAGCGACCATCGCTTTATCGGCACTATCTCCATTTATCCGCGCATGCCACTCGTGCCGCGAGGCTGGCGTTGCAATGGCCACTTGCCAAGCGTCGATGGTCGCACCCGATGAAATGGACGCGCGCATCCGTGCACGCGCAGGGGGGCGCGGGTTGTCGCGCAAAATTTCCTCTGTCCTGCTCCATATCAATTGCACTGGGCGGTTCATCGCTCGCGCTACCAGTGCAGCCTGAACTGCCACTGTGTGATCCATCGCAGCGCCAAAACTCCCCCCCGCAGGCATAACGAACAACGTCACTTGAGTTTCGGCGATACCTAGCGCTTTGGCCACCGCCGCGCGGCATGCGCCGGGTGCTTGGCTCGCCACCCACAACTGCATATGATTGCCATCTAGCGCAGCTGCAGCGGTTCGCGTTTCCATCGCGGCATGAAGCGCGGGAGCCACGACATAATCTGCGCCAAGCACAGGGCGTCCTTCAAACGCGTCGCTGACCGAACCTTCGTCTATCAGCCGCATACCATCAGCGGCAATAACTGCTGACCTGAGCCGACGATCAATCAGCATGCTATCCGCCCGCTGGCCATCGCTAGTAAAAACAGGTGCCATGGCATCGAGCGCGCGCTGCGCCGCCCAGCTATTGGTCGCCACGGATGCCAGCCAGCGATCATGTTTTATCGCAGATAAAAACCCAGCTACTCCTTCAGCCGCGCGGCGATTATAGCGTTTGAGGCGCGTATCGCCGATTGGCCCCTGGCGGACCGTAGCAAAAACCATGTCGGGCAGGCGAATATCACCGGCAAAAGCAAAGCTACCATCAACTTTCGATGGTAAATCGAGTCTAGGTGCCGACTGACCATATAAGTGCCCAGTCCCCGGCGCGCGTAAAGGTGGATAATTCGGCGGGTCTAGCAGCGCCGCCGCAGCCACCAATTCGCCAAATCGTATCCGTCGATTGCCAAGTGTCAATAATCCATCGGCAGCTGTGCAGGCCTCCCAATCAGCATCCCATCGATCGGCCGCAGCCATGCACAGCAGCGCGCGGGCAAATGCGGCACATTCGCGCACAGGTTGTTCGAAGTCCGATAGGATCAGCGCTTCGTCGGTTATCATCGCCGGAGCGCCTGTGCCGACAGCAAATATCCGCCACATACCGACGGACGAAAGTCCATCGGGAACGCCAGTGCGTGGCACAGCCAGTGCAGCATCACGTTTCAGCATTTCGGTGCTTGCATATGTGCCCGACAGCGGCGCGGGCTCAACCGAAACCGTTCGCCAATCCGCCCCAAGTTCATCGGCAACCAATTGCG
>JBBTFY010000077.1:0-5775 GCA_038041635.1 Pseudomonadota bacterium | reverse complement strand
ATCCTGCTCCCCTCCCCCCTTGTGGGGAGGGGCTGGGGGTGGGGGTTCGACGATAGTAAAGAGCTATGGCCTGCGAAGGCCCGCGCGCATCATACCATGGCAAACAGGCTGTAGGAAAGCCGTGTTAATGGGGCAGGAAAGCCGTTATCCGCCGCAACATGTCGGTGCGTGCTTCGCTGGTGCCCAGATTATGCGCAAGGTCGGGGTATTCGACGAGTTCAACCGTGCGCCCTGCCCGTTGCAATTCGCGGCGCATGGTGCGCGATTGTTCAATATCGACATTGGTGTCGAGTAACCCATGAAACATCAGCACCGGCACAGCGATGGTCGCAGCATTGCGCGCGGGCGAGCCTTGTTCGATGTGCGGGCCGCTGCCAATAAAGTCGCGGTTGATCCGCCCGGTGACATAGCCGCTTTCCTCGCGTTTCAATTGGGCAAGGTCGGTCACAGGCGCGATGGCGACAATTGATCGAAACAGATCGGGCGCGAGCACGCCCGATTGCAGCGCCGCATAACCGCCATAAGACCAACCGACGATCGACAGCTTGTTCGCGTCCACCCCTTGCGCAGAGACCAACCAGCGCCCGGCATCGGTGACATCACCAATGGCGGTGCGCCATGATTGAAAACCATTATTCTGATACCAAGCATCGCCATAGCCCGATGAGCCGCGAAAATTGGGTTGCAGCACGGCATAGCCTTGGTTCGCGAAATATTGCGCCATCCAATCGAAACCCCATTCGTCGCGCGCCGACGGGCCGCCGTGCGGCATGACGATGGCGGGCAGTCCGCGCGCATCGCTGCGCCCCGGCGGCAACGTCAGATAGCCGGGGATCATCGTGCCATCTGCTGCGGGGTAAGTGATCGATTGAACGCTGGAAAGCGTCAGCCCCTCCAACTGTGGTCGTTCGGCGAGCAATGGCCGCAATTGCCGCGTTGCCGAAGTGTAGAGAAAATACTCTCCGGCATCGGTGTCAGATCCCGCCCAAATTAGGTAACGGCTCTCGTCTGAGGATGCATCAATCAAATAGACAATCCGCCCACCCAATGCACGGCTTAAGGATTGTGATAATGCGGCGACATGGTGGTCAAAATATACCACTTGTCGTCGATCAATCGAAAAACTAATCCCATTCACGCGTCCACTGCTACCGATGCGCACAATAGAATCTACATCGACCTCGCTATGAGCGAATAGTGTTTCTTCGGTGAGAGTCCCTTCCAATGAGATCGCTCGAACTGTCTGCCTTCCTCCTATTTTAGCAAAGCCTATGGCGCGATTACTTTCCTGGTCGATAGCTAAGGGCTGAAACCCTTCCCCGCTTAGCAGATTTCTGGTCGATAATGGTTGCCATGGCCCGCCGATTGCTGGACGGTAATAAAAGCGATCAACTTCATTATTCATACCGTTGTTCGACTCAGCATTACTGATCATAATTCGAATGTTGCCATGCCCATCCGTTAAATAGCCGACGCCATTGTTTCGCGGATTCTGCACTATACGCATTGCACTGTCAGACACGTCAATGTCAGAAACAGCCCCATCAGGCATAATAGCTAAAATATGACCCTCTACTTCAGGTAGCCAGTCGATTATTTGTGGCCTCGACATTTGATCGCGCCTCCGACTGCCGAGTCTGACGACCGCGCCTCCTGTGGCATTGAGACTGATCAATCGGCTAAAGCCGTATACTCCAGATCCTATCCCACGTTCACCGCCAAAGGCACATACTAGGCGTACGCTACTCTCCCAGCCGCACCAACTGAGCTGTTCTGGATTGCCACCGGCCCTTAATATCATTTGCGGAATTGCCTCGTCGCCCGTTCCAACCACGTAAAGATCATTACCTGATCCAACACTCGGAGTAATATATGCGATATGCGTGCCATCGGGCGACAGGCTGATGTTCGACACCGCCTCTAGCGCGCCGAACCGCGCGGCGGCGTCTGGAGTGGGGGCGGGAGCCGTTTGCGCCTGTGTCGCGACAGCCGAGAGTATGCCAATGGCGGCGGCCACTGCCAGACAAGTTTTACGCATATTTCCCCCACCGAATATTGATCATGGGGCGAGTATTGGCGGGTGCAAAGCGTCACTGCAAGGGCTATTCATACAACAGGTCTGAACCTCATGGGTGCTCTGCACGTGATGCGGAGCGTTGGCCACTTGGCACAGCACTTGTCGGCCAACGCTCCGGCCTGAAGCCGGAGCACACTCCTCCTTTGCGTTGCAGAACGCAACGCGCTACGGTTGGGGCAACACCCTAGCCGGAGCATTTTGACTATGCGTTTTCCCCGTTCATTGCGCCTCATTGCCCTAACTGCCGCCGCAGCCAGCCTCGCTTCGTGCATGACAGTGCCCGCTGCGCCGTCCGCCGCAGCCGCGCCGCAAATCAACGAGGAGACACTGCGCCGCGTCACGACGATGTTGTCGTCCGATGCGTTTGAGGGGCGCTCGCCCGGCACAGCGGGCGAAGAACGTTCGGTCAATTATCTGATCGAGCAATTCCGCGCCGCTGGCCTGCAGCCCGGCAATCATGGCAGCTGGGTTCAGGACGTGCCGCTGGTCGAAATGACCGCGAATAATGTCTCGCCGCTGCGCTTCGACACGCCTGCTGGCGTCCAATCGCTCAGCTATGGCGATGATTTCGTGGCGGGTTCTTACCGCATCACCCCGCGCACCGACATCAGCAATAGCGACGTTGTATTCGTCGGTTATGGCATCAACGCCCCCGAACGCGGGTGGAACGATTATGAAGGTATCGACGTGCGCGGCAAAACCGTCGTCATCCTCGTCAACGACCCCGATTGGCAAGTGCCGACGGTGGGCGGGCAGTTCAATGGCCGCGCGATGACCTATTATGGCCGCTGGACCTATAAATATGAAGAGGCGGCGCGTCAGGGCGCGGCCGCCGCGATCATCGTCCACGACACCGAACCCGCCGCTTATGGTTGGGGCGTGGTGCGGTCCAGCTGGACCGGCGCGCAATATCTGGCCGACGCCGCCGACAATCATATGACCGAGACACAGGCCAATGGCTGGATGCAGTTGCACCGCGCCAATGCGCTGTTCCGCGCCGCTGGCCTCGATTTCGACAGGTTGCGCACGCAGGCAGGTCGCGCGGGTTTTCGCGCCATCGCGCTGCCCGGCGTTACCGCGTCGCTATCGTTCGACACCGCTGTTCGTCGCACACCGTCGCGTAATATCATCGCCATATTGCCAGGGCGCACGCACCCCGACGAATATGTGCTGTACACCGCGCATTGGGACCATCTGGGCCGGTGTGAAGCCAATGCGGCGGGCGATGACATATGTAACGGCGCGATCGACAATGCGACGGGCGCGGCGGGGCTGGTCGCGCTGGCACAGGCGCATGTGGCCGCTGGGCCGAGCGAACGCACATTGGTGTTCATCGCGGTGACGGCAGAGGAATCGGGCCTGCTCGGTTCGCATTATTATGCCGAAAATCCAGTGTTTCCGTTGGCGCAGACAGTTGGCGGGGTCAATATGGACGCGCTCAATGGCGCAGGGCCAGCACGCGATGTCGTCGTTGTCGGGCGCGGCAAGAGCGACCTTGACGCTTACCTCGCACGCGCGCTTGCCGCCGAGGGGCGTTATGCTTCCGACGAACCGACGCCGGAGCGTGGCTATTATTACCGCTCGGACCATTTCAGCCTCGCCAAGCTGGGTGTGCCGATGATCTATTTCGACGGCGGCGAGGACTTGGTCGAGGGCGGCACGGCTGCGGGGCGCGCGTGGGCGGAGGATTATACCGCCAACCGTTACCACAAGCCCGATGACGAGGTAGAGGCGATTACGCGCTGGGACGGGATGACCGCCGATTTGCGGCTCTATTACGCCGTTGGCCGCGCGCTGGCGATGGATAGCGCCTGGCCCAACTGGGTCGAGGGTGATGAGTTTCGCGCCATCCGCGACCGCAGCCGCGCGGGGCGCTGAGGGCGATGCTCCAACCAGAGTGGGCACCGCATGAACGGTTATGGGTCGGTTTTCCCGCGATACGCGATGAATGGGGAGCGGCGTTTGACCGTGCGCGCGAACAGATTGCCGCCTTTGCCTCCGTCATCGCCGATGGCGGCGCGGGGGAAGCGGTGACGCTGGTGTGCAACAGCGACAGTGATGCGGCGGTGGCGCGGGGGCTGGTTGACCAATGCGTCGAGGTAATCGTCGAACCATTGGGCGATGTGTGGTTGCGCGATACTGCGCCGATTATCACTGGAAGCGGGGCAAACCGCCGCGCGGCGGACTTTGCCTTCAACGGCTGGGGCGGCAAATATCTGATGCCCGGCGATGATGACGTGGGCGCGCGGCTGGCGGGGCGATATGACTTTCCCCGCGATGCGCAGACGATGGTGCTAGAAGGGGGAGCAATCGACTGGGACGGCGGTGCGCTATGCGTTACCACCAACCAATGCCTGCTCAACCCCAACCGCAACCCCGGCCTGATGCCCGAACAAATCGCGGCGGTGCTAAAGGACGCGCTTGGCCTCACGCGCATCTTGTGGCTGGGCAATGGGTTAGCGGGCGATCACACCGACGGCCATGTCGATAATCTGGCGCGCTGGGTTGCGCCGGGCACGTTGTTGCTCCCCACGGCGAGCGGCACTGATGACCCCAATGCCGCCGTTTATGCCGACGCCATGGCGCGGTCTGAAAAGTTCGGCGGCATCACTATTCGGACCATCCCGTCGCCCGGCAAAGTGGTGATTGGCGGCGTCGTTGCGCCCGCATCCTATATGAACTTCTTCATCGGCAACCGCGTCGTCGCCATGCCCGCCTATGGCACGCGCTGGGACGAGGAAGCGGCAGCGGTGCTTAGCGATTACTTCTCCGATCGCCGCATTGTCCCCCTGCCCAGTGACGCCATCCTGAGCGGCGGCGGCAGTTTCCATTGCACCAGCCAACAGGTGCCGCTGTGATAAGCGTGGCGTTCATCATCCGCGCCGCACTGTCGGGGATTATCGTTGCCATTATCGCGCTGGTTTCGCGGCGATACCCGGGGCTTGGTGGTCTCATAGCTTCGCTGCCGCTCATTTCGGTGCTGGGGATGGTGTGGCTGTGGCACGACACAGGCGACCGCGAGGCGGTTGCCACTTACCTCAGTTCGGCATTATGGTATTTCCTGCCAACAATCCCGATGTTCATCTTCATGCCAATGATGCTGAGGCACGGGGTTAGTTTTTGGGCTACTCTGGCGGTGGGGATATTCATCACGATGCTGCTCTACGCTTTGATGAATCGCGCGCTGAGCGCTTATGGTATCACGCTCTAACAAGGAAATTACTATGGCCAATTGGTGGGATAGAAACGTGGCACCGCGCCTGATCCGCTGTGCCTGTGGCCAACCGCAAATCATGAAGGCGCGCAGCCATGTCGTGCCATTGGCCAGCGGCGATGTATTTGAGCTGGGCTGTGGCGGCGGCATCAACCTGCCCTTTTACGACCGCGACAAAGTGACGAGCCTGTCGGGGTGCGACCCAACGCCGGCCTTGCTCGCCGACACGCAGCGGCTGGTGGCGGAGCGCGGATTCCCGACGGACATCCGCGATGGGGTGGGCGAGGATATCCCCTTTGCCAGCGGCAGTTTCGACACGGTGGTGACGACCTTTACGCTGTGCTCGGTCCACGATCCCGAGCAAGTGCTGCGCGAAATCCGCCGCGTCCTGAAACCCGGCGGCACCGCGCTGTTCCTTGAACATGGCCGCGCACCCGATGAGGATGTGCGCAAATGGCAGCGACGGATCGAGCCGGTCGGCGCG
>JBBTFY010000076.1:0-9784 GCA_038041635.1 Pseudomonadota bacterium | reverse complement strand
CGGGGGAAACAACGGCCGCCTGCGCCTTACAGAGCTGTGGTATCAACGATACACAGTCGTATTATACACATAATACACTTCGTCATCCACCATCGTCATTGCGAGCGAACGTAAGGGAGCGCGGCAATCCAGAAGCTGTGCCATAGACTGGATTGCTTCGCTTCGCTCGCAATGACGAAGAAGAGGGTGCGCGCAGAGATGCAAAGGCGCGGAGAAGGAGAAAATCATGGTGCTCCTGCTCTTCGACTGCCCGCAGGGCGGGCGCTCAGGGTAAACGTCAGGCAAAGCCTGAAGGCAGGAGCCCAGCTGATAAGGTTGGAGATGGGCTCCGGACTAAATCCGGAGCACGATATGGCGTCGATTAACATGTTCAAAGAGCCAGAAATGAGCCGGAGTTGTGAAACAAAGCGCAATATACCATGGTGCAAAGCCTGTAGGAAAGCGCAGATCAAGCGATGTGCATTAGGTGCACTGTCACCGTAACCCAGTAACCCCAGAGTAATATTATTCGCTGAGCGCACCCTTATAGATGCTGCGTTGCGGGCGCTCGAACAGCTTCATCACCATCGGTTCAAAAAACGCCAGCGGCGCACTGTCGTAAGCGGGGTCGAACGCACTCTGGTCATATTTGGCGCAAAACTCTGCGCACGCCTCGAAATGCTGATGCCCGCGAAATTGTTCGCGCATATCCTTGTCGAGGCCGAGATAGTCGAAAAAATAATAGCCCTGAAAAATACCGTGCTGTTCGCAAATCCAATGTTCCTCCTCGCTCACGAACGGTTTGATAATCGCGGCGGCGATGTCGGGGTGATTATAGGCGCCCAGCGTGTCACCAATGTCGTGGAGCAGCGCCATCACGACATAGCTGTCGCCGCGCCCATCGCGGTGGGCACGGGTCGCGGTTTGCAAACAATGCGTCAGGCGGTCGATGGGAAAGCCGCCATAGTCATTGGCGAGCAGCATCAGATGGTCGAGCACACGCCGCCCGCCGTTTGGCGAATGCGCGCGGGCACAGTCCCCGATAATATCCCAATCCTGCTGTGTGCCAAGCTCCATCGCGGTGAAGGTCGCGCGGTTGGTTGTTATGGCGTCCATGGCGTCTCTCCTGTTCGATGCGCAAGCCTATGCCTATAAAGCGACTTCGGCAATATGGATGGCGACGCCAACCAGGCCGCCAACCAATGTGCCGTTGATACGGATATATTGGAGGTCGTCGCCGACTGCGCTTTCCAAACGCTCCGTCACCGTTTCGACATCCCAACCGCGAACGGTGTCGGAGACAAGCCGGACCGCGCTGTCGCCATAGCTTTCGACCCCGCCAACCACCGCGCGGCGCGCCAGGCGGTTGATCGCGGTCTTGAGCCGCTCATCCTCGATCAATGTATTACCCAATTGCCGCAACATGTCGCCCAGTTTGCCCGCCAGCGCGGACTGGGGGTCACGTGCCGCCTTGAGCAGCGCACCGCGCGCCTGTTCCCACAGCCCGTCGAGCCAACGTTTAATCGCCGGATTATCGAGGATTTCATCGCGGATGCGCCCGACGCGTTCCTGCATCACCGCGTCATGTTGCAAATCTTCGGCGAGCTTGGCCAGCCCTTCCTCGACCCGGTGCCGCAATGGGTGGTCAGGATCGCCGCTCATATCGTCGAGCAATTTGTGCAGCCCATTGATGATAGAATTGGCGATGGTTTCGTCGATGCCGGTAAAGCGTAGAATCGCGTTGGCGCGTTCGTGCACCATATCGCGGATCAAATGATCGTTGGCGCTCAGCGTCTTGTTCGCCCAGCCGACAAAGCCGTCAATCAGCGGCTGGTGTCGCCCATCAGCCATAGCCGCTCGCAATGTCTGACCCAGCAAAGGCGAGATGTCGAGCGCGCGCAAGCGGTCGGCCAGCGCGCCCTTGACCATGCCACCCAGTCGATCCTGATCAAGCGAACCAACTATGTCGGCGATCAACCGCGACGCGCCGCCGCGCATCCGCCCTTCGGATATGCTGGGGTCGGCAAGGAAACGCCCAACCGCGCCGGCTATGTCGATCCGGCGCATCCTGAGCGCGATCAATTTAGGCACGAGAAAATTATTGCGAATGAAGCTGGCCAGCGTGTCGCCGATGCGGTCCTTGTTGCGCGGGACAATCGCGGTATGCGGGATGGGGATACCCAAAGGATGGCGGAAAAGGGCGGTTACCGCAAACCAGTCCGCCAGCCCGCCGACCAGGCCCGCTTCGGCAAAGGCGCGCACGAACCCCGCCCAGGGATAGTCGCCGATCAGGAAACTGGTGCCAACCAAGATCACCGCCATGACCAGCAACAGGCCGGTGGCGACGGTACGCACACCCAGACCGCCGGTTTTCACGGCAATACCGCTACGGTCGATCAATAGGCGGGATTGGTTCTGCGCGATCTGTCCGTCCTCATCCAGAGCCGGGGTCTATTCGTGGGCGGCAATCCACGCCTCGACCACCGGGGCAATCTCTTCGCGCCACTTGCTACCATTGAAAATGCCATAATGACCGACGCCAGATGCCATATGATAGCGCTTTTGTGCATCATCAAGCCCTGTGGCGATGGTCAGAGCGGCGCGCGTCTGCCCTAGCCCCGAAATATCGTCGCGTTCGCCCTCAATCGCCAGCAACGCTGTGCGGGTTATCGCCGCTGGATCAACGCGTGCCCCGCGATGCATGAACTCACCCTTGGGCAGCGAATGGCGCTGAAACACAGTTTCAACGGTCTGGAGGTAAAACTCCGCCGTCATGTCGCACACCGCGCGATATTCGTCGTAAAAAGCCTTGGTCGCGTCGGCGCTGTCGTCATCGCCATCGACCAGATGCCGGAACATGTCCCAATGGCTCATCATATGGCTGCCCAAGTTCATCGACATGAATCCGCCCAGTTGCAGGAAGCCCGGATACACCTTTCGCCCGCCACCACCATAATAATGGGGCACACGGGCGATAACATTATGCGCGAACCAATCATGCGGGCGCTGGGTCGCCATCATATTGACCTGTGTCGGCGCTTCACGCGTATCGATAGGCCCGCCCATCATCGTCAATGTGCGCGGGGCCGCCGGATGACCCGCTGCGTTCATCAGCGCCACAGCCGCAAAAGCGGGAACCGATGGCTGGCATACCGCCAGAACGTGCGAATCGGGGCCGATATGACCTAGAAACGCAATCAGATAATCAATATAATCATCAAGGTCGAAACGCCCTTCGCGTGTCGGCACCAATTTCGCGTCGGCCCAATCGGTGATGTACACATCATGCCCCGGTAACATCCGTTCAACTGTGCCGCGTAGCAATGTCGCATAATGGCCAGACATTGGCGCGACGATGAGCAATCGAGGGCCGCCTGTCACCCCTTCGCGTTTGAAATGGAGCAGGTTGCCGAAAGGTTTTTCGACGACCACTTCCTCGATCACGGCAGTTTCGCGGCCATCGACTAGCGTGCTGGGTAAATTGAAGCGCGGTTTGCCACGCGGCGCAGCGGCGTGCGCGAACACATCAAGTGCGGAGGCAAACATCGGCCCGCCGCCGAAATAAGCGAGTGGTCCGGCCGCGTTACCCCAAAAACGTGCGCTGGCACCCGCAATCGAGCTGGCCCCAGCGAGCATCGCACGTTGCATGTCATAGGCATGGTAAAGCATGGGCAATTGTGACTCCGACCCGACAGCCCGCTGAAAAGCGCGGCGCTATTCTCTATCCGGCACCGCTGCCATGTTGCACTGCATCATGCAAGCGGCAACTCAATCGTCGCGGGAGACGCGCTCGTTGCGTTCATGCGCTTCTTGGGCTTCGACAGTCATCGTCGCAATCGGCCGTGCCATCAGGCGGCCCAGCGCAATCGGTTCGCCTGACACTTCGCAATAGCCATATTCACCGTCATCGAGCCGACGCAGGGCCGAGTCAATTTTCGCCACCAATTTGCGCTGACGATCACGGGTGCGTAATTCAATCGACCAGTCGGTTTCGCTTGATGCGCGGTCGGTCAAATCCGGCTCGCGCATCGGGCCGTCTTGAAGATTGGCCAGCGTCGATTCCGATTCGACCAATATGCCGCGCCGCCATTCGGTCAGCAGTCTGCGGAAATAAGACTGTTGCCGCTCGCCCATAAACTCCTCAGCGTCGCTGGGGGTATATCCATCCGCATCATGCAATAGATGGCTTGGAACCGCACCATTTGCGCTGTCTTTTTGGGCGGCTTCGGCTTTGGCAGGTGACGAGGACGGCATGCGCTCAGTTGCTCCCGCAATCATGGCCTTGGGGTCATTGTCATAGATGCCCGTTCGACGTGGTTGGCGGGCCTATAGCAGAGCTTGGAGAGGCTGCAAGACAGTCGTGCATATAAGGCCGTGAACGCATAAACGCGGTGGATTGAGGTTTGAAGCTACTGTGTTCAGTTCAAGGAGGAAAAGTGAAGGAATAGTGGTGCTATTCCAAGATTTTCCGACGATGAAATGGACGCAGTCGGTCAAATCCTGCGGACGGCGAAATGGCTTCCATCTCAGGCCGAACTGCCCTTGAAGATAGTTCCGCTATCTTCTGCATACATTTCGGCCCGATATGTTCGCCATTTCGACGCCTCAACCGCCGCGTTTGTGCGTTCACGGCCTAAGACTGCGCAGCGCAAAGCGTCTTGTTTTGGGACAATATGTATCGAAACAGGGCAAGCAGAGTCCAAATGAAGGCAATTGGTAACCCCGCCATGGTTAAAGTCATTGCATCCATGGCAAGATTCAGACCATGAACCAGAACCAGCCCTCGTACTAGGCCCTGTAATTGGTCCGCTTACTATGGTAAGCTTTCCGTCACAGGTTTCCAGCTCAAGGGCAGATATTTGAATAGCTGACGCCGCAACGGCGCGGCAATTGACAGGGTGATGACTATGTCCGTTCGGATGGCCTTAGCGAAATTATGCGCTTGCACATGCGGTGGTGCGTTGATTGGCGGCGGTGCCGTGCAAATCTCTCAAGCACAGCCTTCGCGCGCCCATGTGTCGTCGGTGCGCAGCATCCCCAAAATGCGCTCTCGCATCGTTCATCGTGCGAACCACCCACGCCGCTTTGTCGGGCGTGCGCGGCAAATCCAGCGCGTTCGCCGCGTGGTGACGCGCCGCACCATCTATCCCGGCCAGCCGACTGTGATTTCACAGCCCGGCGCCCCTATCGCGATTCCGCGCCCTGCGCCGCAAGGTGAATATGGCGGCGGCGGTAGCGGCGGCTATCCGATCATCATTGGCGGCAGCGGCGGTTTTGGCGGCAGCAGCGGCGGCTTTTTCGGCGGCTTCTTTGGCGGCAGCAGCAGCGGTGGCGGTGGCAGCATCGTTATTTCGTCAACCACCAGTGGCGGCAGCACATCGACATCGGGCGGATCGACGTCGAGCGGCGGCAGTTCCACATCGGGCGGTTCGACATCCAGTTCGACAGGCGGGGTCAGCACCTCGACCGGGGGGTCATCGACATCGACAGGCGGTTCGTCAACTGGCGGCTCTTCTACATCAAGCACTTCGGGCGGCGTTTCGACCTCAACTGGCGGGGTCAGCACCTCGTCGGGTGTTTCCACTTCAACGGGTGGCGTAAGCACTTCGACAGGCGGGGTTTCGACTTCGACAGGCGGCGTCAGCACGTCAACAGGCGGGGTTTCGACCTCCACGGGGGGCAGTAGCACCTCTTCAGGCGCTTCCAGCACCTCGTCTGGTGCGTCGAGCACATCGTCTGGGGCGACTAGTTCGTCTTCGTCGAGTAGCTCCAGCTCTTCGTCGAGTTCGTCATCGTCTAGCTCGGGCGGTTCGTCCAGCTTTGGCGGTTCGTCTAGCTTTGGCGGTTCGACAAGCAGTGGCGGTTCATCCTCTTCGTCGAGCACATCGTCGGGCGGGTCATCGAGTTTTGGCGGCTCAACCAGCGGCGGCAGCACATCTTCAAGTTCGTCAACCTCATCCAGCTCCAGCTCGTCATCAAGCGGTGGCTCGACAGGCGGGTCGAGCAGCGGGACAGATGTTCCAGCGCCTCCGATGGTCCTGTTGTTCGGCGCAGCCGCAGCAGCACTGGTCGCGCGTCGCCGCGCCAGCCGCCGCAAGGATGGACAAGAAATCACAACTCGCGCTGCTTAATCAGCCGCTAGCCTCTGGCTAGGGGAAGGGCAAAAAAGTAGCGCACCAGCGCAGCAACGCTGGAGCATAGGGCGGTCATCGGGGGGTGGCCGCCCTTATTCTGTTTGCGGAGTGTATGTTGCTAATACGTCATTGCGAGGAGTGTAACGACGAAGCAATCCAAAGAATCTGGATTGCCGCAGGCCTTTCAGGCCTTCGCAATGACGATTCATGTGACTCATACTTATGCACTTGCACGTATGAAGTCCGCGCTCTAGCGCGAGGGGATGCATGATATAAGATTTATCAGGGAAGACCCAGACGCCTTTGATGATGGTTTACGCCGACGCGGTTTGGCTCGGCAAGCGGCAGACCTCATTGAAATTGATCGGCAACGTCGAAATTGTGAAGTGCACGGGCAAGCCTTCAGGGCATGGAAGAATGACAACGCAAAGCAAATTGGTGCAGCCAAGGCGGCTAAAGACGATGAGTTAGCGAATAAACTTCTCAAAGAAGCGGCCCTAGATCGCGGTAAGGATGAGGCTCAGGAGAAGCTAGCTCAAGTCTATGCTGAAAATCTGCGCGATGCATTATCATCGCTCCCCAATCTACCGCTCGCCGACGTACCCGATGGCGCGGACGAGAGCGGCAATGTCGAGGTCAAGCGCTGGGGAAGCCCACGCATATTCGACTTCGCGCCGCAGGAGCATGCCGATTTTGCCCCGGCGCTGGGGATGGATTTTGAAACCGCCGCCAAAATGTCTGGCGCGCGGTTCACTTTCTTGCGCGGGCAGATGGCGCGGCTTGAACGCGCGCTGGGCGCATTCATGCTCGACATGCAAACGGGCGAAGCGGGCTATACCGAATGCGCAACGCCGCTGTTGGTGCGCGATGATGCGGCCTATGGCACGACGCAGCTGCCCAAGTTCCGCGAGGATTTGTTCCAGACCACCGATGGCCGCTGGCTGATTTCGACCGCAGAGATGAGCCTGACCAACGCGGTGCGGGAGCAAATTTTGCCCGATGCCGCTTTGCCCATCCGCATGACCGCGCTGACCCCCTGTTTTCGGTCCGAAGCGGGTTCAGCGGGACGCGACACGCGCGGCTACATTCGCCAGCATCAATTTTGGAAGGTCGAGCTGGTGTCCATCGTCCGCCCCGAAGACAGCGAGGGTGAGTTGGAGCGCAAAACCTGCGCCGCCGAAGCGGTGCTGGAGGCGTTAAACCTGCCCTATCGCCGGATGTTGCTGTGCGCGGGCGATATGGGCTTTGCCGCGCGCAAGACGTTCGATTTGGAAGTGTGGTTGCCGGGGCAAGGGGCGTACCGCGAGATTTCGTCGTGCAGCGACTGCGGCGATTTTCAAGCGAGGCGAATGGACACGCGTTATCGACCTGCCGAGGGCAAGGGGACGGCCTTCGTCCATACGCTCAACGGGTCGGGTCTTGCGGTCGGGCGGACATTGGTAGCGGTACTGGAAAATTATCAGCAGGCCGACGGCAGTGTCAATATTCCCGACGCTTTGCGCCCCTATATGGGCGGGATACAGCGACTGGAACCAAAGGGCTGATGCGCATTTTGTTGACCAATGATGATGGTATCAACGCGGCTGGGCTTGCAGTGCTGGAGGCGATTGCGGCGACACTATCTGACGACATTTGGGTCTGCGCCCCAGCCGAGGAACAATCGGGTGCGGGCCATTCGCTGACGCTTTCGCAGCCCGTTCGGGTTCGAAAACATAGGCCAAAGCGTTTTTCGGTCAGCGGCACGCCGACCGATTCGGTGTCGATGGCGCTGGGTGTGTTGATGAAGGACACGCCGCCCGACCTGATCCTCTCCGGCGTCAATCGCGGGGCCAATCTGGGCGATGATGTCACTTACTCGGGCACCGTTTCCGCCGCGATGGAGGGTACGTTGGCTGGCATCCGCTCCATCGCGCTCAGCCAAGTGACGGCCAAGGAGAATATGGGCGATGCGGTGCCATTTTCTGCGGCACAGGCGTGGGGGGAGCGGGTTCTGCGCCCGCTTATCGACATGGATTTTGCGCCCCGCACTTTGGTCAACATCAATTTCCCTGCAATTGCCGCCGATGCGGTCAAGGGCGTTCGCGTCGTGCGGCAGGGCTTTCACGATTATGGTCGTGGCAGCATCGTCAAGGGCATGGACCCGCGCGGTTACCCCTATTACTGGTTCGGCCTGCACGACATGGTCCATACACCCAGCCACGATAGCGACCTCGAAGCGATTGCCGACGGATTTATCGCGGTGACACCGTTGCAGCTCGATTTGACCCACTTGCACTCACTCGACCGTTTGGCGGATCGGCTGTCTGGCCTAATAGCCTGACAGAACGGACCTATCGCCTCTGGTCAATCGCTGCAATTTGCGGCATGATTCGGGCCATGAGGGGAAACAAGGCAAGTCTTGGCGTGTTGGCGGCATGTTCGCTGCTCACCCTTTCGGCCTGCGTCACCCGCCCCGAGGGCACCGACTTGTTCGGCCGCCCGCTCCACCGCGCAGACAGCAGCAGCGAAGCCCCATCCCCCACAGAGCGCCGCACGGTCAGCGACGGCGCGCCCGATGATCTGCTCGCCGGAATCGAACTTCGCCCACCCAGCGCCGCTCCCGCATGGTCGCCATCACCCGTGGCAACCGACGCGCGCACTGTCACGAGCCGCGATTATGTCGTCCGTGCGGGCGACACTTTGCGCGGTATCGGCAACCGCACGGGCGCAGGGTCCGAAGCGATTGCGCGCGCCAACACTATGGCGCCGCCCTATGCGGTGCGGGTAGGCCAGACATTGCACATTCCCGGCGGGCGCTATCATGAGGTGATGACGGGCCAGACGGGCATCGCCATTGCGCGGGCTTACGGTGTCGATTGGAACCAAGTGGTCGCCGACAATGTGCTCGCCCCGCCGTTCGTGCTGCGGGTGGGACAGCGGTTGCGCTTGCCGCCGGGGCCGACGCCTGCACGGCCATTAACACGGGAGGAGCAAGCCCGCGCCTTCACCCTCGACATCGACGATATTGTCACAGGCGGAACCCCCGCCGTCCCGCCCAGCGCCGCGACAGCACGCCTGCCCGCAAGTGCGCCATCGCGCTTTGCCTGGCCGATGGACGGGGCATTGCTGCGCCGATTTGGCCCCGCAGCAGGGGGCCGCGTCAATGAGGGGATCGACATCGTCGCGCCCGTTGGCACCCCCGTTCGCGCCAGCGCCGATGGCGTCATCGCCTATGCGGGCAGCGAGATCGGCCTGTTCGGCGGGCTCATCCTCATCGACCATGGCGGCGGCTGGGTCAGCGCCTATGGCCACCTCGACCGCGTTGCGGTGGCGAGCGGCACGCGGGTGCGCAGCGGTGCCATCATCGCCACATCGGGTGACAGCGGACAGGTGGAGCAACCGCAATTGCATTTTGAACTGCGCCAAAACCGCCGCCCGGTTGACCCGCTGCGCCATTTGCCCGCGCGGTAGGCTGAAGCGTGACTCGGCGCGCGCAATCGGCTATCCGCCCGCGCAATCATGACAAATATCACCACCCTTCCCGAACAACGCAAAATCGGCATGGTATCGCTTGGCTGCCCAAAGGCGCTGGTCGATAGCGAACGCATCCTTACCCGTCTGCGTTCCGATGGCTATGCCATGTCCGCCGATTATGCCGGGGCCGATGTGGTGCTGGTCAACACATGCGGCTT
>JBBTFY010000075.1:0-26064 GCA_038041635.1 Pseudomonadota bacterium | reverse complement strand
CCCGTAACCCGCGAACAATTGCTGGTGCATGTGCAATTTGATGCCCTGGGCAATGTTGCGGCCATTGATCGTTCGGGCGTCGAGCGCGTTGTGCGTATCAGCCCCGAATCGGACAAAACACCGACACTTGGCCGCGACAGCAGCTTTTTTGAGGAATTGTTCGGCAATATCGGCACCGTCGGCGCGGCGGGTGCTGGCGGGCAAGGCGGCGGCGGCAGTTCGGGCGGCTAGAGTCAGTTCGGATTAGATTGATTCCGACATTTGCTCGTGTCCCATGCCGCAAGAGGGGGCCGCAAGGGGATGCAAATGTTGGAATCGAACCACTAGCAACCCGGGGCTGGTGCGCCCAATACCCCGCCCAATACCCCGCCCAGGCCGCCGCGCCGACGGCGGCAATTGGGGTTCGGCGTCGTTGCCGCCTCCGCCCCCGGCCCACCAATCATCCAGCTGGTCGATGCGCGATAGCGCACGCGCGCCGTCCATATCGGGTGCCACGCGGTGCGCGGATTGGCCGGGCGCGGCGGGTAAGCGAAATTGGCTTCGGGGCCATAGGCATAAAGATTGCCCATCATGAAATCGGGGGCCGCCTGTTTGACCTCCATCGGCACGACACAGCTAGTCTGGCTGGGCGGCATGACGACGCGCTGGTTGATCAGGGTGGCGACGGTGCTGGGCGCTATCCAGTCCGTCAGCCCGCCGCCGAATTGCCGGCTGCTGCTCGACGACCACATCACCATGTCGCCGCTATCGCCGCCGGGCGTGCCGTGAAATCCCATCGTCCACGCATAATAGCCGGTCGCCGCCGCGACGTTGTTCCAGCTTAATTGCGTCGATTGGTCGGCCTGCGCGGTGCCCGTGGCATTGAGCGCGGGCATGAAATCCTGCGCAAGGCTGAACGCGATGTCGGGCGAATAATTGCCCGCGATGCGGTGCGCGCCTAGAATCGAGCTTTGCGCGCGGACCTGTGCTCGGCTCGTGCTGTTCGGCCAATCGCCATAGGTGCGGCTATTGCCAAAAGTAACGCTACGGTCGCGCGGCACGGTGGTAGAAAACAGCCCCGGCGGCACTTGTCCGGCGGACAGCCGCGCCAGATCGATGATGACGGGCTGGCCAGCGGGGGCGTGCGCGCCGCAACCCCAGAATATCAATATACGCCCGCGTGGCCGTTCATTGGGGCGCTGGCCGGGCACGCGTTCCTCGTCATCGGGGGCGCGGACGGGTGTGGCCAGCGGCACCGATGCGCCCAGCCGCGCCCCTTCGGGCATGAAATGGTCGGCGTGCGGCCCCGTTGCTACCTGGTCGCTGCCAAGCCGCAGGAACAGCTCCTTGCGCGGTTCATTATTGCCACCTCCTAGGATTGAGGACAGGCTGATGCTGCCAATCCCGACGCCCGTCGCGGTGCCGACATCCATGTCATAGCGTGCGGGGCGCGGCGCGGCGGTTTGGGACAGCGCATTGGGGGCTATCACTACAGCGGTGGCGGCGGCGACGGTGAGCGCCGCAGTGGTGACTTTGAACATATTGGACACGCGCATGACAGACATTCCTCCAAATGGGGGTGGGAATAGTTAGGTGCGACCCGTCTAATGCAGGCATATTAGCAGCTTCGAAGATACAGCGCGAGGGGGCGCTGCCATTGATCTGGGTCAAGGGAACGGGTTTGCAAATCCGCTATCGCGCCGCGACGATGGAGAGATATGCGCATGGCTGATACAGGTGCGGAAACGCCCCAAACCCCCTTTCAGCGGATAGGCGGGGCCGATGCGGTGCGCGCGCTGGTGATGCGCTTTTATGATGTGATGGACGGCGACCCTGCGTTCGCGCGGCTGCGCAGCATCCACGGGGATGATCTGGCACCGATGCGCGCGTCGCTTACCGGGTTTCTGAGCGGGTGGATGGGTGGCCCGCGCGACTGGTTCGGCAGTGGCAAATGCGTGATGAGCGCGCACACACCCTTCGTCATCGACGCGAACCTGCGCGATCAATGGCTCGCCGCGATGCGCATCGCGCTGGATGAGGCCGTGCCCGACGCCGATCTGCGCGCGCTGCTCGATGGCGGTTTTGAACGCGTCGCCGACCGGATGGTGCGGGTTTAGGGGTTATTTGGCCAATTTCTTCAACGCCGCCTTCCGCCTTTTCATCACGTCGCGCGCAACCTCTAGCTGCTCGTCCAACTCGACCGAGGCCAATGCGCGCAAGATTTCGCGATCCGCGCACATAATATCCTCGGCCATGCGCATCTGATGGTCGAAGGGCATTTTTCCTGTCATTCCGCGATCTTCTCGGATTTGATCTTCGCCTTGCTTTTTGGCGCTTTGGGCGGTGCGGCGCTGATTTCGAACGCCAGTTCGGGGCCGTTCTCGCCGTCCTTCAGCTTGACCTTGACCTCGCCGCCATGGACCAGCTTGCCGAACAGCAATTCCTCGGCCAGCGGTTGTTTGATCTTTTCCTGGATCAAACGGCCCATCGGGCGGGCACCATAAAGCTTGTCATAACCCTTTGTGGTTAACCACTCACGTGCGGCTTCATCGAGCTGGATATGGACGTTGCGGTCGGCCAATTGCAGTTCGAGCTGAAGGATGAACTTGTCAACCACCCGCGCGACCACGGGTGTGGGCAGATAATCGAACGGCACGATCGCATCCAAACGGTTGCGGAACTCGGGCGTGAACAGTTTTTTGACCGCATCTTCCTGCACATCATCGCGGTTGTGCGCGCCAAAGCCTATGCCCTCGCGCGCCATGTCCGACGCCCCGGCATTGGTGGTCATGATGAGGATGATGTTGCGGAAATCGACGGTCTTGCCGTGATGGTCGGTCAATCGGCCATGGTCCATTACCTGGAGCAAGATGTTGAACAGGTCGGGATGCGCCTTTTCCACCTCGTCGAGCAACAACACACAGTGCGGGTTTTGGTCAACCGCATCGGTCAGCAATCCACCCTGATCATAACCGACATAGCCCGGCGGTGCGCCGATCAGGCGGCTGACCGAATGGCGTTCCATATATTCGGACATGTCGAACCGCTGGATGGGAATGCCAAGGATCGACGCCAATTGCTTGGCCACTTCAGTCTTGCCGACGCCGGTGGGGCCGGAAAACATATAATTGCCGATAGGTTTTTCGGGGTCGCGCAGCCCGGCGCGAGACAGTTTGATTGCGCTGCTGAGCACCGCAATCGCTCTGTCCTGACCGAACACAACGCGCTTCAAATCGGTTTCCAATGTTTCGAGCGCGCGTTTGTCGTCGGATGAGACCGACTTGCTCGGGATGCGCGCCATCGTCGCAATCACCGCCTCAATCTCTTTGGTGGTGATGGTCTTGCGCCGCTTTGACGGCGGCACCAGCATCTGCATCGCGCCGACTTCGTCGATCACGTCAATCGCCTTGTCGGGCAATTTACGGTCGTTGATATAGCGCGCGGACAGTTCGACCGCCGCTTTGAGCGCATCATTGGTATATTTGACGCTGTGATGGCTTTCGAACGCGCTGCGCAGGCCGTGCAGGATTTTGATCGTGTCGTCGATATTGGGTTCGTTGACGTCGATTTTCTGGAATCGGCGCAGCAGCGCACGGTCCTTTTCGAAATGGTTGCGGAACTCCTTGTAAGTCGTCGAACCGATACAGCGGATTTGCCCGCCCGACAGCGCGGGTTTGAGCAAGTTCGACGCGTCCATCGCGCCGCCGCTGGTCGCGCCCGCGCCAATGACGGTGTGGATCTCGTCAATGAACAATATCGCGTGCGGGATGGCTTCCAACTCGGTCACCACCTGTTTGAGCCGTTCTTCGAAATCACCGCGATAGCGCGTCCCCGCGAGCAGCGCGCCCATGTCGAGCGAGAAAATGACAGCGGGCAACAGTATTTCGGGGACATCGCCTTCGACGATCTTGCGCGCCAACCCTTCGGCAATTGCGGTTTTGCCGACGCCGGGGTCGCCGACATACAGCGGGTTATTCTTTGACCGGCGGCACAATATCTGGATCGTCCGGTCAACCTCTGCTGCGCGGCCGATCAACGGGTCGACGCGGCCTGCCTTGGCCTTTTCATTCAAATTGACGGTATATTGGTCGAGCGCCGATTCCTTCTTGCCCTTTTCGGGCTTGGCACCCGCCACCTCTTCGCCCGCGCGCGGTTCGCCCGGCGAGGCTATGGCGCCGCTGCCCTTGCCAACCCCGTGGCTGAGGAAACTGACGGCATCAAGGCGGCTCATATCCTGTTGCTGGAGGAAATAGACGGCATAGCTTTCGCGCTCGGAAAACAGCGCGACAAGGACGTTGGCGCCCGTCACCTCGTCCTTGCCCGATGACTGGACGTGGAGGATGGCGCGCTGGATGACACGTTGAAACCCGCTGGTCGGGGTGGGGTCGCCGCCATCGCTGGTTTTGAGCGAATCGAGCTCGGTATCGAGATAATGGGTGACGGTGTCTTTGAGCTCGGACAGGTTGACCCCGCACGCGGCCATCACTTCGGCGGCGGGCGCATCGTCGATCAACGCGAGCAGCAGATGTTCGAGCGCCGCATATTCGTGCGCCCGCTCACCTGCAAGGCGCAACGCATTGTGCAGCGTTTTCTCTAGGCTGTCTGCAAAGGACGGCATGGCAAAAGCTCCTGTTCGATCATCTTCAACCCTACTTGCAATGTCGGTGGTCGTCCCACGAATGGCAAGGGGGCTGGGGTAATGATCTCAATTGCGTTTGAATAGCGCATCGGCGCTTGCTTTATGGTTAACGGCATAGTCTTTTCGCGCTTTAGTTCGCTCGATCTCGGCTTCCAGCGCCGCGACGCGTTCATCCAATTCATCAACCGACAGGCGGTCAATGTCCTGACGTTGCAGCACGGCCATAGGGTCGTCTGGGCGAAGCGGCGTGTCCTCTTCCATAGCAAACTCCTCAGTCCCATGTTGACCTTTTACACCCGCCGCTGTCAATAAGGGGAAAGCCCGGGGGGAAATATGACTCTACCAACGCACATGACCGCGATTGATTGCTCGGGCCCGGGCGGGCCAGAGGTCTTAAGGCTTGCCGAAATGCCAGTGCCAACGCCCGGTGCGGGGGAGGTGTTGATCCGCGTTGCGGCGGCCGGGGTTAACCGCCCCGATATCCTGCAGCGGATGGGCATCTATCCGCCACCACCCGGTGCTTCGCCGATCTTGGGGCTGGAGGTGGCGGGCGAAGTTGTAGCCACCGGCCCCGGCGTTGGCGGTGAATATCGCGGGCAACGCATGTGCGCACTGATCACGGGCGGCGGCTATGCCCAATATGCGGTTGCTCCGGTCGCTACCTGCCTGCCGGTGCCGCCCGTGCTGACTATGACCGAAGCGGCGGCAATGCCCGAAACGCTGTTCACCGTGTGGACCAATTTGTTCGAGCGCGCTTATGCTTGTGCAGGCGACATGGTGCTGGTCCACGGCGGCACCAGCGGCATCGGCACCATGGCCATCGCGCTATGCCGCCTGTTCGACGTGACCATCATCGTCACCTGCGGCAACGCGGAAAAATGTGCCGCCGCGCTCGATCTGGGGGCCAGCCACGCGATTGACTATAGCGCCCAGGACTTTGTGGCCGAAGTGGCGCGGATTACCGATGGCAAGGGGGTGGCGGCGGTGCTCGACATGGTCGGCGGCGATTACGTTCCCCGCAACCTTTCCTGTTTGGCCGACGAAGGGCGGCACGTGTCGATTGCCTTTCAGCGCGGAGCCAAGGCAGAGGTCAACATCATGGACCTCATGCGTCGCCGCCTGACGCTGACCGGATCGACGCTGCGCCCGCGCTCATCCGCGTTTAAGGGGCTGGTCGCCGATGAACTGGCGCGCACCGTCTGGCCGCATGTCGCCGATGGGCGGCTCAAACCGGTGATCGACAAGGTGTTCCCGCTGGCCCAAGCCGCCGAAGCGCACGCCCGCATGGAAAGCGGCGGGCATGTTGGAAAGATTGTTCTGGAGGTGGGGTAGGGGGGTAATTCCGACCCGCAAGCGGGGAAGGGATTTTTTCTTCTTCGTGGCTTTGTGTGAAATATCTCCGCGTCTCTGCGTCTCTGCGCGAACATTCTTATACCTTTCCTGTTCCCCTGCGAAGGCAGGAGCCCATCTCCAGCCTTATCAGCTGGACCCCTGCCTTCGCAGGGGAACATGCCCTATATTCTTTTGCGCCCTTCCTCTAGCCAAGGCGTGCGGGCCGCGCTAAGGGGAGCGCCATTGTCCGGCCGTTCCGAAAGGGGCGGCCCTATTCATTCTAGGAGTTCTCCCCCATGGCGAATGCCAAGCCACAGCCGCTCATGCCGCACGCCACCGCCGCTTGGCTGGTCGACAACACCGCGCTCACATTTGTCCAGATCGCCGAGTTTTGCGGCCTGCATATTTTGGAAGTGCAGGCGATTGCCGACGACACCGCCGGGGTCAAACTGACCGGGCGTGACCCTGTGCGTGCGCTCGAACTGACGCTGGCCGAGATTGAAAAGGGTCAAAATGACCCCGACTATGCGCTGGTCATGCTGGCGGGGCCAGAGCATGTCCGCCGCACCAAAGGACCGCGCTACACCCCGGTTTCCAAGCGGCAGGACAAGCCCGACGGCATCGCCTGGTTGATCCGCCATCACCCCGAAATATCGTCTGCGGCGATTGGCAAGCTGATCGGCACCACCCGCACCACCATCGACGCTATCCGCGACCGTTCGCACTGGAACATCGCCAATATCACGCCCAAGGATCCGGTGACGGTTGGCCTATGTTCACAGCGCGAGCTTGACGCACTGGTCGCCAAAGCCGCAAAAAAGGCGGGGATTGTCGCCCCTGTCGATACGCGCTTTGACGGTGATCGTGCGGCCTTGATCGAGGAATTGAAGGCAGAGCGCACCGCCGCGCACCATGCGGCAGAGGAAGCTGCGGCGCATTTGGCGGCCGAAGAAGCGGCCGCTCTTGATGCCACGGCAGAATAAGACGAACGACGCCGATACGGCGCTCTCGGGACAAAGCGCCTCGCCTGACGCCGCGCACCCTGCGGCAACAGCTGACGCCTCGCTCACCGCCGATGACGGCTTGATCGCGAGCAGCGCGGCGGGCTTGACCTATCCGTGGGGCGACGCCGCCCCCGCAATTGGCGAAACCATCCGTATCGCGGACAGTGTGTCATGGGCGCGGCTCCCGCTGCCGGGCGCATTGGGCCATATCAACAGCTGGCTGCTTGATGATGATGGCGGTACCGCCATCGTCGATACCGGGCTGCGGCTGCCACCGTGCAGCGATGCGTGGGAAGCATTGTTCGCGGGCGCGCTGGCCGATACGGCTATCACCCGCATCATCTGCACCCACATGCACCCCGACCATATCGGGCTGGCGGGCTGGCTGGTAAAGCGCTTCGGCGTCCCGCTCCACATGACGCGCGGCGAATGGCTGACCGCGCGATTGATGGTCAGCGACGTCCGCGATGAACCACCAGCCGAAGTCACCGCGATGCAGCGCGCGGCTGGCTGGGACGATGCGGCGATAGAGGCTGCCCGCGCGCAAGGGTGGGGACGGCTGCGCCGCGTCGTTCACCATCTGCCCTATGGCTATTCCCGGATGGTTGAGGGACAGCTACTCAGCCTCGGGCCGCATGATTGGCGCGTCGTCATCGGTTCCGGGCACAGCCCCGAACATGCGTGCCTGCTGGGTGAACGCGACGGGGTTTTGATTGCGGGCGACCAAATACTGCCACGGATCAGCTCCAACGTCTCGCTCAGCAGCGGCGAGCCTGACGCCAACCCGCTTGGCGAATGGCTCGCCTCAATCGCCAAATTGATGCAATTGCCCGCCGATCTGCTCGTCTGCCCCGCGCATGGCGAGCCGTTTCGCGGACTGCATGTGCGGCTTCGCGCGCTCCACGACGAACATCATGAACGGCTCGATGCGATGGTAGCAGCGCTGGACGAACCGCGCCGCGCGGTCGATTGCTTCCCGCTGTTGTTCAAACGCGTCATTGGCGACGAGCATCGCGGGTTGGCGACCGGAGAGGCGCTGGCGCATCTGCGCTATTTGGAGGTCGATGGCCGCGTGACGCGCGATGTCCGCGATGGCGTGTGGTGGTGGCACGCGGTTTAGAGCGAGGGGGCATTAACATGGTCCGTCATTGCGAGGAGGGCTTTGGCCCGACGCGGCAATCCAGTCTATGGCACCGCTTCTGGATTGCTTCGCTCCGCTCGCAATGACGATAATTCTACCGATGTCTCCCGCTCTAGCCACCCCCCCTATTGCGCGGTCCATCCGCCGTCCATCGACAGATTGGCACCCGTAATCGCAGCCGCCCCGTCGCTGCATAGATAGAGCATCAGGCTGGCCAATTGCTCGATTTGCACAAATTGTTTTTGCGGCTGTGCGGCCAGCAACACATCGTTGATGACTTGGTCGCGGGACAGGCCGCGCGCCTTCATCGTATCGGGTATCTGGTTTTCAACCAATGGCGTCCACACATAGCCGGGACAGATGCAATTGACGGTGATGCCCTGCGTTGCCACTTCCAGCGCCACGGTCTTGGTCAGCCCGGCAAGGCCATGTTTTGCGGCATTATAGGCCGATTTATACGGGCTGGCGACCAGGCTGTGCATCGACCCGGTGTTGATGATACGGCCCCACCCCTTGGCCTTCATCGCGGGTAGCGCCGCCTTGGTCGTGTGAAAGGCTGAAGACAGGATGATGGCGATGATTGCGTCCCATTTATCGTCGGGAAAGGCGTCAATCGGCGCAACATGCTGTATTCCCGCATTGTTGATGAGGATATCTGGCGCACCAAGCTGCGCCGTGCAATCGGCCACCATCGCGCGGATGTCATCGGGGCGCGTCATATCGGCGGCGCTATGCACTGCGCCCGCGCCGCTCAGCGCCGACAATTCGGCGACATAGCCCGCAATGTCGCCAGCGTCGCCAAAGCCATTAATCATCACCGCCGCGCCTTGGGCGGCCAGCACGCGGGCGGTGCCGAGGCCGATACCGCTCGTCGATCCGGTAATCAGCGCGGTTTTTCCGGCAAGTGACTGAGACATGGGGTTCTTTCTGATGCTTTGATTTCCGGCCCGACTAGCCTATGCTTGGCTCCTTGACGAGAGGAGAGTTGCCCATGCGCCTAGACGATTATGACCCGAGCGACGACATCCGCGATCTGGGTCGTGGTGGCGGCGGCGGTTTTGGCGGCGGTGGCGGTGGGGGCGGCCTCGGCATCTTGTTCAGCCTGCTCCCTATGTTGTTCGGACGGCGGCTGGGCTGCGGCGGCATTCTTCTCATTCTCGTCATCGGCTTTGTCGTGATGAACTCGGGGCTATTGTCGCTCGGCGATGTTTCGGGTGGCGCGCCCAGTGCACAGGGGCAATCAAATGGCGGCAATGTCGCGTGCGACACCGCCGAAGAACGCTTTGCCTGCAATGTGTTCGGCAGCACCCACAGCGTGTGGCAAGCCGCCTTTGCCGAACGTAACCGCGAATATGCGCGGCCTACCCTCAATTTCTTCACCGACCAGAACCAGTCTGCCTGCGGCGCGGCGCAATCGGCTATGGGGCCATTTTATTGCCCGGCCGATAGCGGCGTTTACATCGACACTGCTTTCTTTGCCGAATTGCGCGACCGCTTTGGTGCGGCCGGCGACGCGGCACAGGCCTATGTCATCGCGCATGAGGTCGGCCACCATATCGAGAAATTGAGCGGCGTGCTCGACCAAGCACAATCGGCGCAGGGGCGCGGCAGCGAGGCTGATGGCAATGTGGTTCAGGTTCGCGTCGAGCTGATGGCGGACTGCTATGCCGGGGTCTGGGCCAACAGCGCCCGCACCAGCGATGGCGGTCGCGCGATGGAGGCTGGCGATATGGAAGAAGCCATGACCGCCGCCAACGCCATCGGCGACGATACGCTGATGCGAGGGAGCGGACAGCGGCCCGTGCCCGAAAGCTTTACCCACGGCACTTCTCAGCAGCGGCAACGCTGGCTGCGGCGTGGGCTGGACAGCGGCGACCCCGCGCAATGCGATACATTTGGCGCGGCGTCGTTGTAAGTGGACTTAACCAAGGGAGTAAGCATGATGGCAGATCCAACCAAAGCGACTGATACCAAGGGCAAGGGCAGTGCGAAAGATGGCGGCGCTAGCGGCGGCAAGCCCGCCGTGCCAGCGGGGACACGCACCGCGCAAAAGGGCAGCACTTCTGGCGGCGGCGGCGCAAAGGGCTGATTGAGCCTGCGCCATAACCCGTTCGTGCCGAGCGAAGTCGAAGCACTGTATTTTCTATTTATGCAAGCAGTGAAGAGCAACCCCCTTCGACTGCCTTGCAGGCGCTCAGGACAGGCTTCGACAGGCTCAGGGCGAGCGGGTTTTGGTAATACCTCCCCGCTTCGGGGTGGGGGAATCAGGGCTTTAGCCGCAGGATGACGAAGGGTTGCGCCATGTAGCGACCCCAATAAGTTTCGTCATCCTGAACGTGTTTCAGGATCTCAGATGACCTTGGCGAAAGTCAAGGTCGTGTCACGCCTATCCATCGTCATTGCGAGGAGGACCGAACGTGTTTCGGGCCGACGAAGCAATCCAGAAACAAGGCGCTATGACGGACTGGATTGCTTCGTCATTATATTCCTCGCAATGGCGAAGTGGTCCGATGATATGTCATCACGCCTCAATACTCGGTAACGACAACCTCGGTTGGCGTTAGCCACAGGGCCATTGCCACCGTCACGATGACGACAATGATCCCCAGCCAGAAACCGGCATCATTCAGCCCGTTGCGCCCTTTGCGACGGGCCAGCCAACCGGTTAAGGTGCCGACCAGTCCGGCCACCGCAGCGGTGAGATAGATGGTGCCACCGACCGAATAATTCCACACTCCGGCAACAACCGAGCATAGCAGTGCTACGCCAACGATGCTCGCAACCGCAGAACACATCGACAGCAACTTATTGTCAACTGGATCGCTCATTTCCCTCACCCCCTGATGATTATATATGCCCAGCGATGGTGCCTTACTTTGGGGGGAAAGCCAAGGCGGAAATCGGGCGCTCATCACAGCCAAGAAAACTGTGCTCGCCGACTTATCCCCTCCCCTTCAGGGGAGGGGCAGTGAGACATGGAACCGCGAAGCGGCCCATAGTCGCAGCGGGGTGGGGCGGCCTATCCACAAGCCCTCCCCTAAAGAGGAGGGGATCTATGGGTTCCGGTCAATTGTTAACCCGTTGATGGCAGCAGGCTGATGCCCTTGCGCCCTGCGGCCGTTCGAGCGGCGACGGCTCCGCCGCCAGCCATTGTTAGCGCCATAAACCCGACCATCACGGCGTCCACCGCCATTATCGCCCACACCAGCCATGCCGGCCTACCCATAGCGGCAAAGCTAAAGGCATAATGCACCGCCATCAACGGCAGCACCGCGCTGATCAAAATGACAATGGTGCGCCAGAAATTGCCCGCCATGATCCGCGCCGACGCGATCGGGCCAATGCGGGCATTGCCTAGTGGCCATGCCACCGCCCAGGCCGTGAAATAAATGCCAATCACCCCCCACAAGAACGCCATGCCATATCCTGTCCATAGGCCCGTTTTTCCCGAAAGGCCGATCAACCCGGGCAATGACGGTCCGAACAAGCTCCACCATAGTTGGACGCCCTGAAGCGCAAATAGAACCAGCCACAGGCCGATAGCAGGCATAGCCAGTTTGCGCGCAAATGCGGCGTTGCGCCCCGACAGGATATAGCGCGTGAACCAGTAATGCGGCAGCAACAGCGCCAGCGTCTTGGCAAAGCCGAACTGCATTCGCAGTGCATTGTCGGCGACATCACGCGCAGCGGCGATGCTCTCATACATGCCGATATGGATTTCGGCGGCATGCTGTGCAAACTCGACCATGGGCGGGATGAGAAACAGAAATGGGCAGGCGAGGGCAAACGCCCAAGCGCTTGCGTAATTGTCCTTGATGTCACGCCACATCAATTGCCTCCTGTGATATTGTCTCAAACGCGATGAGCTCGCCGGGCTGGCAACCAAGCGCTTCGCAGATCGCCTCTAGCGTCGAAAAGCGGATCGCCTTGGCCTTGCCCGTCTTGAGGATCGACAGGTTGGCGAGCGTGATGTCCACCGCCTCGCTCAGCTCGGTCAGCGTCATCCGCCGTTGATACAACAGCTCGTCTAGGGTGATACGGATCGGCATCACACGGTTCCTTCCAGGTCGTCGCGCATGGCCGCGCCTTGGCGGAATATGCGGGCGAGGACGAACAGCATCAGCGCGGCGAGCCAGCCGGTAAAGCCGGGGCTCCAGCCGATATATTCGCCCGTCCGCATGCTGGTGCTGGCGCTATAGATGCCGAACAACAAATCGATGACCTGGGTGCCGAGCAGCGCCCAGGCGATGGTGCGCAAACGCACCGCATTGACGGCGCTGAACACCGCGCCGCTGGTGGCCGTGTCGATGATCGCGATCAGGCGGGTGAAGATGATGTGTGCGAGCACGATGATGGGCACCATCAAAATCGCATACCAACCCAACAGCGTCAAAATATCCTGCGGATGCGAAACCCCCGCTGACCCGCCCGCCGCGACGAACCTTTGTGCGCCGATAGTAGTGACCAGCGCCAAGACGATCACCACCGGAATGCCCACGCCCCAATTGATCCAATTCATTATGCGCAATATCCAGCGCGACACTTTCAACATAGCCATTCTCCGAAACATTGTCGATAAACGCTATGTAACATATCGAAAAACAATATGCAACAGATTGTTTATCAAGCATATCATCGGGTAAGCACAGGGCCAATTGACACACTGCCTGGCCACTCCTATAGCGCGCATTCCATCGCCTTCGGGAAATGGCGTGCCGTCGCGCAGCATGCCGAATGAAATGAGGGCCTTGGTTTCATAAGACGCCAGAAGCTGCCGTTTTCACATCCGTGGAGACGTGCGGCTTTTTCGCGTCTTAGTGCGATTTTTTCCGGGCGGTTCCGGGCATAATATTTCGGCTGATGAGGCAAATTAAATATGGCAATCAAGGCATCGGGCAAAGCGGCAGCGGTTCAGGCGCGCGCGCCCGTAAAGAGCGTGACCGCAAGCAAGCGCATCCGCAAGCTGTTCGGGAATATCCACGAAGCGATACAAATGCCGAACCTGATCGAGGTTCAGCGCGAAAGCTATGAGCAATTTCTGCGTTCAAACCCCGCGATCAGTTATGTTTCCGGTCTTGAAAAGACGCTGCGCGGCGTCTTTCCGATCCGCGATTTTGCGGGCACCGCCGAACTGGACTTCGTCCATTACGAGCTGGAGCCGCCGAAATATGACACCGAGGAATGCCGTCAGCGCGGACTGACTTACGCCGCGCCGATGAAGGTGACGCTGCGTTTGATCGTGTTCGAGGTTGATAGCGAAACCGAAACCCGCTCCGTGCTCGATATCAAGGAGCAGGACGTCTATATGGGCGACATGCCGCTGATGACGGGCAACGGCACCTTTGTCATCAACGGCACCGAACGCGTGATCGTCAGCCAGATGCATCGCAGCCCAGGCGTGCTGTTCGATCACGATCGCGGCAAAACCCACGCCAGCGGCAAGTTCCTGTTCGCCGCACGGGTCATTCCCTATCGCGGATCATGGCTCGACTTTGAATTTGATGCTAAGGATATCGTCAACGTCCGCATCGACCGTAAACGCAAATTGCCGGTCACCAGCCTGCTCCACGGGCTGGGCCTGAGCAGCGAAGAAATCCTCAATCAATTTTATTCGACCGTTGATTATGCGCGCGCCAAGGACGGGTGGAAAATCCCGTATCTTGCCGATACGTGGCGCGGTGTGAAGCCGACCTATGATGTCGTTGATGCAACCAGCGGTGAAGTCGTGTTTGCGTCCGGCCAAAAAATCAGTCCGCGCCTCGCTGCCAAGGCGGCAAAGGATGGCCTGGTATCGTTGTTGATTCCGACCGAAGAAATCTTTGGCCGCTATTCGGCGTTCGACCTGATTAACGAAGCCACGGGCGAGATTTATATCGAGGCAGGCGACGAAGTATCGGCTGAAAATCTGGCGGTGCTTGATGCGGCGGGTATTGACTGCCTGACGCTGCTCGACATCGACCATATCTCCACCGGCGCGTGGATCCGCAATACATTGAAGGTCGATAAGGCCGAAGATCGCGACCATGCACTGTCCGACATTTACCGCGTCATGCGCCCCGGCGAACCGCCAACCCGCGAAACTGCAGACGCGTTGTTCGAAGGACTGTTCTTTGACTCCAGCCGCTATGACTTGTCTGCGGTGGGCCGCGTCAAGCTCAACATGCGCCTGGGTCTTGATGCCCCTGATGAACTGACGACATTGCGGCGCGAGGATATCCTTGCGGTGGTCAAGGAACTTGTGAACCTCAAGGACGGCAAGGGCGAAATTGACGATATTGACAATTTAGGCAATCGCCGCGTTCGTTCGGTTGGTGAATTGCTGGAAAATCAGTATCGTGTTGGCCTGCTGCGTATGGAGCGCGCGGTCAAGGAACGGATGTCGAGCGTCGATGTTTCGACGGTCATGCCCAATGATCTGATTAACGCCAAGCCAGCCGTGGCTGCGGTGCGCGAATTTTTTGGCTCATCGCAATTGTCGCAGTTCATGGATCAGACCAATCCACTGTCCGAAGTGACGCACAAGCGCCGTGTTTCGGCGTTGGGACCAGGCGGCTTGACGCGCGAACGCGCAGGCTTTGAAGTCCGCGACGTTCACCCGACCCATTATGGCCGCATCTGCCCGATTGAAACGCCAGAAGGCCCGAACATCGGCCTTATCAACTCGCTCTCTACCTTTGCACGGGTCAATAAATATGGCTTTATCGAAACGCCTTATCGCAAGGTCATCGACGGCAAAGTGACAACAGACGTTGTGTATCTGTCGGCGATGGAGGAGCAAAAGCACGTTGTCGCGCAGGCTTCGGCTGAAACCAACGCTGACGGCAGCTTTGTCGAGGAACTGATTAGCGCGCGTGACAGCGGCGAGTTTGTCATGGCGCCGCGCGACACTGTGACGCTGATGGACGTTTCCCCCAAACAATTGGTGTCGGTCGCGGCGTCGCTCATTCCGTTCCTTGAAAATGACGATGCCAACCGCGCGCTGATGGGTTCGAACATGCAACGCCAAGCGGTGCCGCTGGTTCGCGCCGAAGCGCCGTTCGTCGGCACCGGTATGGAAGCCACGGTGGCACGCGATTCGGGCGCGGCCATTGCGGCGCGCCGCACCGGCATCGTTGATCAGGTTGACGCAACGCGTATCGTGGTGCGGGCGACTGGAGACATCGAGGCCGGCAAGTCCGGCGTTGATATTTATCGCCTGATGAAGTTCCAGCGCTCGAACCAGTCAACCTGCATCAACCAACGCCCGCTGGTTAAGGTTGGCGATACGGTCATCATTGGCGAAATCATCGCCGATGGCCCATCAACCGAACTGGGTGAATTGGCACTGGGCCGCAACGTGCTCGTCGCGTTCATGCCGTGGAATGGCTATAATTACGAAGATTCGATCCTGATTTCGGAACGGATTGTCAAAGACGATGTCTTCACCTCGATTCATATCGAAGAGTTTGAAGTGATGGCCCGCGACACCAAGCTAGGGCCAGAGGACATCACCCGCGACATCCCCAATGTCGGCGAGGAAGCGCTGCGCAACCTCGACGAGGCGGGTATCGTCTATATCGGTGCAGAGGTCGAGCCGGGCGACATATTGTGCGGTAAAATCACGCCAAAGGGTGAAAGCCCGATGACTCCGGAGGAGAAATTACTCCGCGCCATCTTTGGCGAAAAGGCGAGCGATGTGCGCGACACCTCGCTCAAATTGCCACCGGGCGTCGCTGGCACGGTCGTAGAAGTGCGGGTGTTCAACCGTCACGGCATCGACAAAGACGAACGTGCGATTGCGATTGAGCGCGAAGGCATTGAGCGGCTGAAAAAAGACGCCGATGACGAACGCGGTATCCTTAACCGCGCCAGCTTTGCCCGCCTCAGCGAAATGCTGATCGGGCAGGCTGCTTCGTCGGCACCCAAGGGCGTCAAGAAGGGCAGCGAAATCACGGCGGTGTTGCTTGAGGAGCTTGAGCGCGTTGATTGGTGGAAGTTCGCTGTTGTCGACGATCAGGTCCAGAGCAATTTGGAGGCACTTCGCACGCAATATGATGATTCTATCAAGGTCATCAACGATCGTTTCGAGGACCGCGTTGAAAAACTGCAACGCGGCGATGAACTCGCCCCAGGCGTGCTAAAGATGGTCAAAGTGTTCGTTGCGGTGAAGCGCAAGCTGCAGCCGGGCGACAAAATGGCTGGACGTCATGGGAACAAGGGTATCATCAGCCGTATACTACCCGCTGAGGACATGCCGTTCCTTGCGGACGGAACGCCGGTTGATTTCGTGCTCAACCCGTTGGGCGTGCCGAGCCGGATGAACGTCGGGCAGATTTTTGAAACGCATATGGGCTGGGCCGCACGCGGCCTTGGGGCCAAGATTGGCGATGCGCTCGATGCGTGGAGAGAGGCTAATCCCGACCCTGTCGCCGGCAAACCACCCGAGGCGGTCCGCGACACGCTGAAATATGTCTATGGCGCAGAATATGACGCAGAGATTGACGCTTGTTCGTCGGCGGAAATCATCGAACTGGCGGGCAATGTCCGCGCCGGTGTGCCGATTGCAACGCCTGTGTTCGATGGCGCGGTCGAGGCCGACGTGACCGAAATGCTAACCCGCGCCGGGCTCGACCCGTCGGGGCAGGTGGACCTATATGACGGCCGTACTGGCGAATGTTTTGACCGCAAGGTGACGGTGGGGCATAAATATGTGCTCAAACTGCATCACTTGGTCGATGACAAGATCCATGCGCGTTCGATTGGTCCATACAGCCTCGTCACCCAGCAGCCGCTGGGCGGTAAGGCGCAATTCGGCGGACAGCGCTTTGGTGAAATGGAGGTCTGGGCACTGCAAGCCTATGGCGCCGCTTACACGTTGCAGGAAATGCTCACCGTGAAGTCCGATGATGTCATCGGACGGACCAAGGTTTACGAGGCGATCGTCAAGGGAGACGATAGCTTTGAAGCCGGCATACCCGAAAGCTTTAACGTGCTTGTCAAGGAAATGCGCAGCCTGGGCCTCAACGTCGAACTCAAGAGTAATGAGCGCGTCGCCGAGGATGCTGGCGACGCCATCGCCCACGCAGCCGAATAATCAAGCCGCCAGAGCCCCCTTCCTCAGAGAAGGAAGGGGGACGCGAGGATAAAATATTATGAACCAGATCAGCAACTTCATGAACCCGGTCGCCAAGGCGGAAACGTTCGACCAGATCAAGATCGGTATCGCCAGCCCGGATCGCATCCGCAGTTGGTCGTTCGGCGAAATTAAAAAGCCTGAAACGATCAACTACCGCACGTTCAAGCCCGAACGCGACGGCCTGTTCTGTGCGCGCATCTTTGGTCCGATCAAGGATTATGAATGCCTGTGTGGTAAATATAAGCGCATGAAATATAAGGGCATCGTCTGCGAAAAATGCGGTGTCGAAGTCACGGTGACCAAGGTTCGCCGTGAACGCATGGGGCATATCGAACTTGCTGCCCCAGTTGCACATATCTGGTTCCTGAAATCGCTCCCCTCGCGCATCGGCTTGCTGCTCGACATGCAGCTCAAGCAGTTGGAGCGCGTTCTGTATTTCGAGCAGTATATCGTGCTCGAACCGGGCTTGACCCCGATGGAAAAGATGCAGCTCCTGACCGAGGATGAACTGCTCGACGCGCAGGATGAATATGGCGAGGACGCTTTCTCGGCTGGGATTGGCGCAGAGGCGATCCGCGTCCTGCTTGAGCAGCTCGACCTCCAGGGCGAACGTCAAGCGTTGCTCGACGAATTGGCCGTCACCAAGTCGGAGCTCAAACCCAAAAAGATCATCAAGCGATTGAAGGTGGTCGAAAGTTTCATCGATTCGGGCAACCGCCCCGAATGGATGATTTTGCAAGTTGTTCCCGTGATTCCGCCCGAACTGCGCCCGCTGGTGCCATTGGATGGGGGCCGTTTTGCGACGTCTGACCTCAACGATCTGTATCGCCGCGTCATCAACCGCAACAATCGTTTGAAGCGGCTGATGGAATTGCGCGCGCCGGACATCATCGTCCGCAATGAAAAACGCATGTTGCAAGAAGCGGTCGATGCGCTGTTCGACAATGGCCGACGTGGCCGCATCATCACCGGCGCGAACAAGCGTCCGCTGAAATCGCTGTCCGACATGCTCAAGGGCAAACAAGGCCGTTTCCGCCAGAATCTACTCGGCAAGCGTGTCGATTATTCAGGCCGCTCGGTCATCGTCACCGGCCCCGAACTGAAATTGCATCAATGCGGTCTGCCCAAGAAGATGGCGTTAGAGCTGTTCAAACCGTTCATTTACGCGCGGCTTGACGCCAAGGGTCTGTCGATGACGCTTAAACAAGCCAAGAAATGGGTTGAAAAGGAACGCCGCGAGGTTTGGGATATCCTTGATGAGGTTATCCGCGAACATCCTGTGCTGCTCAACCGCGCGCCGACGTTGCACCGTTTGGGCATCCAAGCGTTCGAACCCGTGCTGATCGAGGGCAAGGCGATTCAGCTTCACCCGCTCGTTTGCTCGGCGTTTAACGCCGACTTTGACGGTGACCAGATGGCGGTCCACGTTCCGCTGTCGCTGGAGGCGCAACTCGAAGCCCGCGTGTTGATGATGTCGACCAATAACATCCTCTCTCCCGCGAACGGCAAGCCGATCATCGTTCCGTCGCAGGACATGGTACTTGGGCTCTATTATCTGTCACTCGAACGCGAAGGCGAACCGGGCGAGGGCATGTTGCTCGCCGATATGGCCGAAGTGCATCAGGCGTTGTTTACAGGCGCGGTCACGCTCCACAGTAAAATCACGGCGCGGGTGCCGCAAACCGATGAACAAGGCGGCCAATATCTGCGGCGTTTTGAAACGACGCCGGGCCGTATGTTGATTGGTGAATGCCTGCCGCACGCGCACACCGTGCCATTCGATGTCGTCAACCGCCTCCTCACAAAAAAGGAAATCGGCGACGTTATCGATCAGGTTTATCGTCATACGGGCCAGAAGGAAACGGTGCTGTTCGCCGATGCGATCATGAGCTTGGGCTTCCGCCACGCGTTCAAGGCTGGTATTTCGTTCGGCAAGGATGATATGATAATCCCGACCGAAAAGAAGGCGATGGTCGAAGAAACACTGGCTCAAGTGAAGGATTATGAGCATCAATATCAGGACGGCCTGATCACCCAGCAGGAAAAATATAATAAGGTGATCGACGAGTGGTCGAAGTGCGGCGACAAGGTCGCCAACGCGATGATGGATGAAATCCGTGCAACACCCATGGGCGATGATGGCCGATTGGCACCTATCAATTCGGTTTACATGATGGCGCATTCGGGTGCGCGTGGCTCGCAAACCCAGATGAAACAGCTGGCGGGTATGCGGGGCCTCATGGCCAAGCCGTCGGGCGAAATCATCGAAACGCCGATCATCTCGAACTTCAAGGAAGGCTTGACCGTCCTTGAATATTTCAACTCGACCCACGGTGCCCGCAAGGGGCTGGCCGACACCGCACTCAAGACGGCAAACTCGGGTTATCTGACCCGCCGCTTGGTTGATGTCAGCCAGGATTGCACGATCGTCGAGGAAGATTGCGGAACGTCGCGGGTGCTGGAAATGCGCTCTATCGTTCAAGGCGGCTCGACCATCGCTTCGCTGGGTGAGCGCATCCTTGGCCGCACGCTGGCCGAAGATATTGTGGACAGCAAGACTGGCAATGTCGTGGCGGCCAAGGGCAGGTTGCTCGACGAAGCCGATGTCGCGGCGATTGAGGCACTGGGCGTGCAAACGGCCAGCATCCGCTCGCCTCTGGTCTGCGAAGCCAAAACAGGCGTTTGCGGAACATGTTATGGCCGTGACCTAGCGCGCGGAACGCCGGTCAATATCGGTGAAGCCGTTGGGGTTATCGCGGCACAATCAATCGGCGAGCCTGGCACGCAGCTGACGATGCGGACATTCCACATCGGCGGCGCGGCACAACTCAACGAGCAGTCGCATCTTGAATCTGTGTCGGACGGCACGATTCAATATCGCGACATGCCGACCATCACCGATTCGCGTGGCCGCCGCCTCAGCCTCGCGCGCGGCGGTGAAATGGTCATCATGGACACCGAAGGACGCGAACGCGCGGTCCACAAACTGCCCTATGGTGCCAATATTCTCACCGCTGACGGTGCTGCGGTGAAGCAGGGCCAACGGATTGCCGAATGGGATCCCTTCACCATGCCGGTGATTACCGAACAGCCCGGTATTGTGCGTTATCAGGATTTGCTGGACGGCAAGACGCTGACAGAGATTGTCGATGAAGCAACGGGCATCGCCCAGCGCGCCGTCATCGAATATCGCACCACGGGCCGTGCAAAGAAAGAAGATCTGGCACCGCGCCTGACTTTGCTTGACGAAGCATCGGGCGAAGCGGCGCGCTATCTTCTGGCCATCGGCACCACAATTTCGGTCGAGGATGGCCAGATGGTTGCTGCGGGTGACGTGCTGGCCCGTGTCAGCCGCGAAGCCGCCAAGACACGCGACATCACGGGCGGTCTGCCGCGCGTTGCCGAACTGTTCGAAGCGCGGAAGCCAAAGGATAACGCCATCATTGCCAAAATCTCTGGCAAGGTTGAGTTCCTCAAGGACTATAAGGCCAAACGTAAGTTCGCGATTGTCCCCGAAGAGGGCGATGCGGTCGAATATCTGGTATCAAAGTCAAAGCCCATTGACGTTCAGGATGGCGACTTTGTCAAAAAGGGCGATACCATCATCTCTGGCTCGCCCGATCCGCACGATATTTTGGAAGTGCTCGGCATCGAACCCTTGGCCGCTTACCTCGTTTCCGAAATCCAGGAAGTGTATCGTTTGCAGGGTGTGAAGATCAACGACAAGCATATCGAGGTGATTGTGCGCCAAATGCTGCAAAAGGTTGAGATTACCTTTGGCGGTGACACGACATTGCTGCCCGCCGAGCAGGTTGACCGCGAGGAGATGGACGAAATCAACGCCCGCCTGCCCAAGGGCAAGCAATGGGCGGTGGGTAAGCCTGTGCTGCTCGGCATCACCAAGGCGAGCCTGCAAACCCGCAGCTTCATTTCGGCTGCGTCGTTCCAGGAAACGACGCGCGTTCTGACCGAAGCATCGGTTCAGGGCAAGGTTGATACGCTGATGGGCCTCAAGGAAAATGTTATCGTTGGCCGATTGATCCCGGCCGGGACGGGCGCGGCGATGAACCGCATTCGTGTGACGGCAACGTCGCGTGACGCGGCGTTGCGGGCGTCGATGCGCGCGGCGGTCGAAGCGACGATCATTGCACCGGACAGCGCGGCGGAGGAACATGCGGCTGAACTGGCGCAGGGACCAGAGGCCGCCATCGGCGACGATCCATTGGGCAAAGTGGTTGGCGAAGATTTCACCACCGACGATGTGATGGTGGACGATAGCGAGGCGTAAGCGGCGTTTCGTCATTTTGACGACCAAGACCAAATAAAAGCCCCGCTCGGTTACAACCTGGCGGGGCTTTTTTGTTGGCACCATTACTGCTTCGCAGACAAGGGGTTGAAGCTATGTGGCCGGTAAAAAGGAATAACCGAAATAAGCCGTTCCTTGGTGTCTACTTTGGCCGCTTTGGCGCTAATATCGAAAGTTCAAAGTGACGCGCGCACTGCGCGGAGCGCCGGTCGAGATATTATTGTCGTTATGCGCATTGGGGAAAGTGGTTTCATCCAATATATTCTCGACATTGAGTTGCGCGCTAATCGCATCACTAATATCGACGTAAAGCGCCCCATCAATCCGCGTATAACCGGGCAGCCGCGTCGCGTGGCTGATCGAGGCAAACTGGCTCGACTGGTGGTAGAGGCCAAGCCCGACACCAAATTGGTCGGTCACCTGATAGCGGTTCCACAATGTCACCTGATCGCGCGGCAATTGCGCAAGCGTGCGCCCGGCCGGAGCCGCCGAGGTTGTCGTCGTGATTTCCCCGTTGATATGCGCGTAACCCAGCGCGACTTGCCATGCGCTCGTCAGTTGCCCGACCAGTCCGGCCTCGACACCATAGGTCCGCTGTTCACCAATTTGCACCAACACGCCGGGGACCGCGCTAGGCGAGCGGGTATTGCTGCGATCAAGCCGGAATATAGCGACACTCGCAGTCAGGCCGCTACGAATGTCCCACTTGGCTCCAACCTCATAATTGCTGAACTCTTCGGGTTCCAGCGACGCTGCGGTAAGGTCAAGCGCGGTGAACTGGTCCCCCGATTGCGGCAGGAATGACCGCGTATAGCTGGCATAAATCGACGCATTTTCGGCCGGCTTGTAAACGATGCCGACGCGCGGCGACCACAGATTATCCTTGCGTGAGAAAACCGCACTGGTGAACAGGTTGGTCGCGGTCATCTCGAACTGGTCATAGCGCAACGCGGCAATGATATCGAGGTGGCTCGACAGGCTGATCTGATCCTGGATGTAAAAGGACATCTGATCGAGCGTCGTGGTCGAGGCGCGATTGCTGTTGCCCGTGGTTCCGGCGATAAATGTTATCGCCGGGATGGTCACCGGGTTGGCAAACAACACATCGACGCGGCGATTGGCAGAGCTGAACACCGTCGGACTGAAAAACCCGTTGATCCGCTGGGTTTCGGTATCCTGATTGGTATATTCAGCCCCGACCAGCAACACATGGTCTATCCCGCCGGTCTGTCCACGCCATTGCGCATTGACCTGTCCGATCAGGTTTTGGCGTGTCGTCGGATCGCGATAGGCCTCGACCCCGATCACCTGCTGCCCGATGAACGCGCCGCTGGTTGAGGTGCGCACTGCAGTCGCGGCAAAAGCATTGGTATAGATTTTGTCATAATCGCCATAAAGCGCCTGCGCCGTCAGCGTCAGGCTGTCGCTCAGATCGACTTCGCTGCGGAAATTGACGATGTGCGCATCCACTTCGACGGCGTTAACACCGCGAACGCCAAAAAATGCATCGCGAAAACCCGCCACCGGCTCCGCTGGGTTGGCGATGCTGCCAACAAAGGCCGACGGGATACCGCGATCCGACGTGCGGTCGTCGTGGAAATATTCATAGCCCAGTTGCACACGCACCGCGTCGTTCAATTCGACCCCAACCACCGGGTTGATGCCATAGCGATCCCCGCCAAAGGCATCGCGATGATTGGTCAGGCTTTCATAAAAACCGTTGACCCGCAACACCGCAACACCCAGCGGTTGATTGACATCGAGCGCCCCATAATAGCTGCCAAAACTGTCCGCAGACAGCGCCGCCGCATAGATCGCATCGCCCGTCTGGGGGGCCTTGAGGATACGGTTGATGACACCGCCGCCGCCCCCACGGCCAAAGATCATCGCATTGGGACCACGGTGAACCTCGACCCGCTCGACATTATAAAAGCTGCGAAAATACTGCACATCGTCGCGCAGGCCATCGATGAAAAAATCGGCGGTCGAATTGTTCCCGCGCAGATTGATCTGATCGCGATTGCCCTCGCCCTGTCCGGCAGTCAGACCGGGCACCAGCCGCACCAGGTCACTCATCGAACGGATTTGTTGGTCGGCAATCTGATCCGACGTTACCACTGCGATTGATTGCGGGACATCGAGGATTGGCGTGTCGGTCTTGGTCCCGCTGGTCGTCGTCACGGTGCGGTAGCCATCGTCACGGCCGGTGACGATGATGTCGCCGCTTTGGGCATCCTCCTCCAATGCCTCCTCCGCCAGCGCAGGTGTTGCCACGAGCGCCATGGCTATGGTGGCAATCGAGGGTGCAAAACGGATGAGCGAATGGCGGGCAAATGAAAGTATCATACGGGCTCCTTTGATGAGAAGCGTTGTTATTGAGATTCGTTATCAATTGCAAGGATAATGCGAATAAATCGCAATTATCGCAATTGCGACGCTATCCCTGTCGCTATTTCCCACCGCGAAGCGCCTTCGGGCACCGCGTTGAACAGCGCCATTTCGGTTCCCGTCATCCACACTTGTCCGCCCGTTGCCGCCAGTCTGGTAAATAAAACGGCGCGCCGTTCGGGGTCGAGATGTGCGGCAAGTTCATCGAGCAGCAAGATGGGGCGCTGGCCACGTGCCGCCGCAACCAAGTCGCCATGCGCCAGCACAATAGAAAGCAACAGCGCCTTTTGTTCGCCCGTCGAACAGCGCGCCGCTGGCTGCTGCGAAGCCGCGTGAATTGCGCCCAGATCAACCCGGTGCGGGCCAGTCAGTGCGCGTCCAGCCGCCGCATCACGGAGGCGCGAATGGCGTAGGGCGTCCCATAACCTGCCCTCATCCCATGGTTGCGCGGCACCCTCTTGCGGATAAATCAGGCTAAGGTCGGGAATGGCAAAAAGGGTTTTAGGGGCAACGGTCAGCGCACTAGTCAAATGCCTAATCAGCCGATGGCGCGCCGCATCAACGGCCGACCCATGCTCTGCCATCTGCGCTTCGAGCGCATCCAGCCATTGCGGATCGGTGGGCGCATCGGCGCTCAGCAGCCGCGTTCGCGACCGCAAGGCCGCTTCGTAACGGCTGCTATGATGCGCATGGGCAGGGAATAGCGCTAGCGTCAATCGGTCCAAAAAGCGGCGGCGCTGCCCGGCTGCCTCGACAAATATCCGGTCCATCGCTGGGGTTAGCCATAATATGGAGAGCCATTCCGCCAAAGAATTGGCCGCCGCATCGACCCCGTTAATCCTGACCCGGCGGCGCCCCGGGGCGTCAGGGTGAACCGCAGTGCCGATCATCACATTTGGCAATTCACCGTCATCGCTGGCAATGTGGGCGGCAATTGCTAGACCGCTTTGCGCACCATCGCGCATCATTTCGGATAATGGTGCCGCACGCAGCCCGCGCCCGGGGGCAAGCAGTGAAATGGCTTCCAATATATTGGTCTTACCTGCTCCATTCGGCCCAGCCAGCACCACCAACCCCTTGCCCGGCGATAGGCCATTGGCCGCATGGTTGCGAAAATCGGTCAAATCCATGCGGGCGATATGCATGTTAGGCCGTGAACCCATAAACAGGGCGTACGAGGCAGCAAAACGGCAATAGCGGGGTGTAAAAATGGATACAGGTGGGGCTGATTGCCCCGACAAAGACATTTTTGCGCACCGATGAAGCCATTTTGCTGTCCTTTAGGATTTGACCGATTGTGTCCATTGCTGCGTCAGAAAGCTTTGGAATAGCACCACTATTCGCAGCACCTTTCTTCCTTGCACTGAACACAATCGCTTCAAACCTCAAACGCCCTGTTTATGGGTTCACGGCCAAGGCCATAGACAGATGCACTCAACCACGCCACCCAGAAGCATAATGCGAATTATGCTACACATTAGGATATTTTCTCAGCTATCAGCGATTATCGCAGTCCATTTCACGTGCCGTGCGGCCATAAGCACGGAAATTGGCCATACATTGAATCTGGCACGGTGCATGCTTTCACTCTGGCATGCCGGTTATGCCCCGGATGATTTACTTCAAAGGAGAATATTCATGTTCCGCTTCGATATCCGCACGGCCACAAGCTATGCCGCCGCCGTCACCGTCACCCTGTTTGCAACGACAATGTTGTTCGCCGCGACTGCTGTTCCTGCCGTTTCCGCAATTTCGGGAGTCGCCGCATGAACCGCACCTTTCACTTGGGCCGCGACAACCGCAAAGTGATGGGCGTATGCTCTGGCCTCGCCAATTATTTCGACATCGACCCAATGCTGGTGCGCGTCGGTTGGGTCGTCGCCACGCTCGCCCTTGGCCTGCCCATCATCGCCTATATCATCATTGGTCTGGTCGCAGACTGAAACTATTCTGCCTCTCATTTAACACTACAGCCCGCCAAAGTTGACAAAGTTGACACCAAGGAAGCCTTTATTTCCGCCATTCCTTGAAAAACCCTTCTTTGCCGGGGGAGGGGATCATCCAAGGCATGAGCCGCAGGATATTGGAGGGGACGGTGCGCGGCAAAACCCTCTCCGCCACTCGCTGCGCGAGCGCCACCTCTCCCGGTGGGAGAGGATT
>JBBTFY010000074.1:0-10780 GCA_038041635.1 Pseudomonadota bacterium | reverse complement strand
CCTGCCCGCCAGCGCTCCGGATTAAATCCGGAGCACAGAGCATATTTGGCCTCGCTACCTCTCCGCTCCCCTGCTTATAGAGGGAGAGGATTTGCGGTTTTGGTTTACACGATGCGCGGGGGAAACAACGGCCGCCTGCGCCTTACAGAGCTGTGGTATCAACGATACACACCTCCTACTTCACTTTGTCATCCTGAACTTGTTTCAGGATCGCAAATGAAGGCATATCCGTAACCCATATCCCGAAACAAGTTCGGGATGACGAAGGGGTGCGTTCGCGCAATGACGAAGTGAGTATGTTCGCGCGAAGACGCTGAGGCGCAGAGAGAAAGAAGGAAATCCCCCTCCCCCCTGTGGGGAGGGGCTAGGGGTGGGGGCTTCCGCCTCAATACCCCCTCACCAAGTTCGCCTAGCTGTCAAAGACAGCAAGGCTACCTATCCTCTCCCCACAGGGGGGGAGAGGTATTGGTGATGCCAATCAACGTTATCAAAGAGCCAGAATCGTGAAACAGCATGCATATTACCATGGCGCAATGGCTGTAGGAAAGCGCTGCTTGCTATCATTCCATATGTTCGCACACGTCGTGCAGCGCGGCGATAATCTGGCGCATACGGTCGTCGGACAGGCGGTAATAGCGCGTCTGGGCGTCGCCGCGTGTAGTGACAATCCCTTCGTCGCGGAGCTTTGCCAGATGCTGTGATACCGCCGACTGCGACAGGCCACTGAGCGCGATAAGCTCGCTCACCGATGTCTCGCCCTCATCCATCTGGCACAGCATCAACAGGCGTTCCGGGTGGGCGATCAGCTTGAGATAGACCGCCATCATCTTGGCATCGCGCTTAAGCTGCGTCAGGTCGATGGTGCGCGTCATCAAGATCAGGGCCCAGTAACCGCATGAGCCGTGGTGGCTGGGATGCGGGATGAAATGACAGGAAAACAACGAAGCGCGGGTGATATACCCGTGCAAGCTGGGTGACGCATCAGTTCGCCCGCATCCCGCCATCGAGACGGCTTGGCCAGAAAGGCCTTGGGCAGCGTCGTTCGTTCGTTCAATAGTAGCATATTCGCCTCTCTCACTTCTTGTCCACGGCCTTTCTGGCTCAAGCCACGGCCATGTGCTTACTGGGTCCTGACCCTATGTCATCGTTCCCTCGCGGCCGTCGTCACGCAGGACGATGTAGATGGCGGGTATAACCAGAACGGTCAGCAAAGTGGAAGAGGCAAGACCGAATAATAGCGAAATAGCCAGTCCCTGAAAAATCGGGTCGGACAATATGGTCGCCGCGCCGATCATGGCGGCGGCAGCGGTCAGGACGATGGGTTTGAAACGGATCATCCCCGCCTCCAGCAACGTATCGCGCAACGGTTTGTCATCGGACTTGGCATGGTTGATGAAATCAACGAGCAGGATCGAATTGCGCACGATAATCCCGGCGAGCGCGATGAAGCCGATCATCGAGGTCGCGGTGAATGGGGCGCTGAACAGCATATGGCCGATGACGATGCCAACCAAGGTCAGCGGGATCGGGGTGAGGATGACCAACGGGATTTTGAAATTACGAAATTGCCCGACCACCAGCACATAGATGCCGAGCAGCGCGACCATGAACGCCGCGCCCATGTCGCGGAAAGTGACCCAGGTAATCTCCCACTCGCCATCCCATAACAGCGACGGCACCTGTTCATCCGCTGGCTGGCCATTGTAATGGATGATGGGTTTGACAAGGCCAGCACCTGCCCAGTCAAAGCTGTCGATGGCGTCACCCACCGCGAAAATGCCATAAATCGGCGCTTCATAATCGCCCGCCAGTTCGGCGGTGACCATGTCGGCGGGGCGGCCATCGCGGCGGAACAAGGCTGGCGAGCCAGCCTCGGTTCGCGCATCGACAATTTCACCAAGCTCGATGAGGCGGCCACCGCCCGACATAGTGGAAACGGGTGTGGCGGCGAGCGCCTGGCTCCAGCTACGCTGTGATTGGGTGAGCGCGATGCGGATGGGCAGCGGGTCGCGCCCGTCACCGCGCGGGGCATAGCCGACGGTCTGCCCGCCGAATAACAGGCCGATGCTGTCAAACACTTGCCGTTCCGACAGACCGTAAGCGTCAAGCCGCGAACGGTCGGGCACGAGGCGCAGGCGCGGGCGCGGCTGGCCATAGCTGTTGTCGACATCGACGATAGCGGGAATATTGCGAAACAGCCGTTCGACCTGTGCCGCTGTGGCGCGGCGGGTGGCCTCATCGGGGCCGTATATTTCGGCGAGCAGGGTGGCGAGCACGGGTGGGCCGGGCGGGGTCTCCACCACCTTGATCGACGCGCCCATGGGCAGTGGCACGCTACGCAGGCGCGCCCGTAGGTCGCGCGCCACCGCGTGGCTCGACCGATCGCGTTCATCCTTGGGCAGCAATGTCACCATGAGGTCACCCATTTCGGGGCGGTCGCGCAGGAAATAATGGCGGACCAGGCCGTTGAAATTGAACGGTGCAGACGCCCCTGCATAGGCCTCCATCGACAGCGCTTCGGGGAGCTGACGGACGATGGCGGCGGCGGCTTCGAGCGTGCGGCCTGTGGTTTCCAGACTGGTTCCCTCGGGCATATCGACGACCAATTGCACTTCGGATTTATTGTCGAAGGGGAGGAGCTTGACCGTCACGGCTTTGAAGTAAAACATCGAACAGGCGACCAATGTGGCGAGCCCGACTATGATGAGGAAATTACGCGCGCTGCTGCGGCTGGCGATGACGCGCATGGCGACACGGGCATAGAGCGCGCCGAGCTTTCCACCATGAGCGTCATGGCCATGGCCGCTGAGGGTGGTGCGCGCAAAGCGGATCATCAGCCAGGGTGCGATGATGACCGCGACAAAGAAGGAGAATAGCATCGCCGCCGACGCATTGATCGGGATGGGGGCCATATAGGGGCCCATCAGGCCGGAGACGAACAGCATGGGAAGCAGCGCCGCGACGACGGTGAGCGTGGCGATGATCGTCGGATTGCCGACTTCGCCGACTGCATCGACGGCGGCATCGACGCGGCTACGCTCATCCGGCATAGCCCAGTGCCGCGCAATATTTTCAATCATGACGATGGCGTCATCGACAAGGATACCGATGGAGAAGATGAGCGCGAACAGGCTGACGCGGTTGATGGTAAAGCCCATCAGGTTCGACGCAAACATCGTCAATAGGATCGTCGTCGGGATGACGATGGCGGTGACGCCTGCCTCGCGCCAACCAATGGCAAAGCCGATCAGGATGACGATGGATATGGTTGCGAGCGCGAGGTGAAAGATCAGCTCATTGGCTTTTTCATTGGCGCTTTCACCATAATTGCGGGTGACGGCGACGTCGATCCCGGCAGGGATCAGGCTGCCGCGTAGCGCCTCTACCCGTTCGACCACGGCGCTCGAAACATTGACCGCATTGGCCCCGGCACGCTTGGCCACCGCGATGCTGACGGCGGGGGCCATCGCCCATGCGCCGCCGCCCGCTTCGCTTGTGCCCTCTGTGCGTGACCAGCGCCATGCCCGCGCCTGATTGTCCGATGGACCTTGGCTGACGGTGGCGACATCGCGCAGATAGACGGGGCGGCCCTGGGCAGAGCGTACCGTCAAGGTTCCGACATCATTTGCGTCGCGCAGAGTCTGTCCCGCAACCACGCTGGTGGCCAGACCGCCATCGCGCACGGTGCCGACAGGAAAGGCGCGATTGGCTTGGCTCGCGCTCTCGACCAAGCTGCCGAGAGACACGCCAAACAAAGCGAGTTTGGCGGGGTCTGGCGCGATGCGGATTTCTTCGGCCTGTCCGCCAACAAGGAAGGTGAGGCCAACGTCATCGACCTTGGTCACTTCGCTGCGCAGGCGGCTGGCCAGCTCAAACAGCGATTGTTCGCTATAGTGGCCGGGAGCGCCCGCGCGCGGTGACAGAGTGAGGACGACGATGGGAACGTCGCTAATCCCGCGCACCGTCACTTGCGGCGGGGCGATGCCGACGGGCAGCCGCGCCATATTGGCCGAGAGGCGTTCGTTGATGCGGATGGCGGCGTCTTCGGGGTCCGACCCGACCAGAAAACGCGCAGTGACCATCACGCCATTGTCTTCGGCCTGCGTATAGACATGTTCGACACCATCGACGCTTTTGACGATGGTCTCCAGCGGCTTGGCGATCAGCTCAACTGCATCGCTGGCGGACAGGCCGGGTGCGGCGACTTGCAGATCGACCATTGGCACGCTGATCTGCGGTTCCTCCTCGCGCGGGATGGTCATCACCGCGAGCAGGCCGACGAGGATCGCGGTCAGCAGCATCAGCGGGGTTAGCGGTGAATTGATCGTCGCGCGGGTCAGCCGCCCCGAGATACCAAGGCTCATCGCGGTGCAATCAAAGTATCGCCCGCTACGGCACCAGAGAGTATTTCGACGCTATCTGCGGCATCGGCGGGGGCAATCTGCACAGGGATGGTTGAAACGCTGTTGCCGCTTGCCATCAGCGTCGCATAATCAATGCCATAGCGGGTCGTGATATAGCGGCGCGGGACGATGATGGCGCGGCGTTCCCCAATGGCCACGCGCGCGGTGACGCGCCGCCCGACCATATCATTGGCGATGCCGGCTATGGCGACATCGGCCATCAATTGCCCGGCGGTGACCGAAGGATAGACGCGCGATACGGTTGATCTAGGAGCATTCGCCGGGTCGGCCGGATAAAGCCCGGTGGCGATAACGGGAGTGCCGACGCGCACTTGACCCGCCAGCGATTCGGGCAAATCGAGCCGCAGTACCATCGCGCCCGATGTGATCGTGGCAATCGACATGCCCGGCGCAACGGCGGAGCCAGCGGGGACGGCGGCAGTCAGCACGCGGCCCGATGAGGGGGCGAGTATCGCGCCTTGGCCCGCCACCGCGCCCACGGCGGATTGCTGTGCGCGGGCGGCGGCGACGCCAGCGCGCGCAGCGGTGGCGGCAGCCTGTGCCTGGTCGAGCTTTGCCCGGGCATAGACGCCATTGTCGTAGAGGTAGCGGATGCGGGCGAGGTCAGCTTCGGCTTGGACAGATTGCGCCTGCGCGGCGGCGGCCTGTGCACCATAGGCCGCGCTCTCATAACCTAGCCGCGTATCGACCACGCGCCCGATGACTTGGCCGCGCGATACCAGATCGCCTTCGCGCACCGACAGCGTTTGCAAGATGCCGGGGATGCGCGCGCGCGCCTCGGCCATGTCGGTGCTGGTGATGGTCGCGCCGACATCTTTCCACTCGGTCGTTGTTGTCGCGACGAGGCGCAACCGTTCGCCAGTGGGCGCAGCCTGCCTAGTTGGCGCGGTGCTTTCGCTGCCGCTGCAACCAGACAGCAACATCGCAGCGAGTGCGCCCGTCAGGGCTGTGCGAACCATCATTTTTTTCATTTTTGCGCCATTTTCAAAATCGCCTCTTGCTAATATGCAGATATTCTAATAAATCGTCAACACGAAATACGCTCGGGCTCTTCGGGTCGCGAAAAGGTACGAGCGTCGGTCGCGGCGCAGGCTGGTCCTCCCCCGCCTGCGTCGCGGCCAATATCGCAAGGATGCCAATACGCTAGGATGGGAGTCCAGATCATGTCACTGCCACAGATTGTTGTTCTGGGCGCGGGATTGGGCGGCACGATTGCGGCCTATGAAATCCGCGCCGCGACCAAGGGCAAGGCGGAGGTGATGGTCGTCTCCGATTCCGAAGACTATTGGTTTGTGCCGTCGAACCCGTGGGTTGCGGTGCGTTGGCGCGAGCCCGAAGCCATCCGCGTTCATTTGCCGCCGGTCATGGCAAAGAAGAAAATTGGCTTTAACGCCAGCGGCGCGGTCCGCGTCGATCCCGCCAGCAACAGCATGACTTTGGGTGACGGCACCAGCCTGTCCTACGACTATTTGGTCATCGCCACCGGCCCCGATCTGGCGTTCGATGAGATACAAGGGTTCGGCCCCGACAAGCACACCGTATCGGTTTGCCGCACCGACCATGCGGCGGCGGCAGCGGACAAGTTTGACGCATTTTGCCAGAACCCCGGCCCAATAGTCGTCGGCGCAGCGCAGGGTGCGTCCTGTTATGGCCCCGCTTATGAGTTCGCGCTGATCCTCGACACCGAGCTTCGTCGCCGCAAAATCCGCGACCGCGTGCCGATGACCTTCGTTACCGCCGAACCCTATATCGGGCATCTCGGCCTCGATGGGGTTGGCGATACCAAGGGCTTGCTCGAAAGCGAGCTACGCGAACGTCACATCAAATGGATTACCAACGCCCGCGTCACCAGTTTTGATGCGGACATGGTGCATGTCGAGGAAGTGGCCGACGATGGATCGGTCAAGGCGGTGCGCGATCTGCCGTTCGGTTATGCGATGATGCTGCCCGCCTTTCGTGGTGTTGCGGCGGTGCGCGGGATAGAGGGGCTGACCAACCCGCGTGGGTTCATTCTGGCCGACAAGCATCAGCGTAACCCGACCTTTACCAACATCTATTCGCTGGGTGTTTGTGTCGCCATCCCGCCCGTCGGGCCAACGCCGGTTCCGGTTGGCGTGCCCAAAACGGGGTTCATGATCGAATCGATGGTCACCGCGATTGCCGCCAATCTCAAGGCCGAGGTCGAGGGCAGGGCACCGTGGCAGGAAGCAACATGGAACGCCTTTTGCCTTGCTGATTTTGGCGATGGCGGGGTCGCGTTTGTGGCACAACCGCAAATCCCACCGCGCAACGTCAACTGGTCATCGTCGGGCAAGTGGGTCCATTTGGCCAAAGTGGGGTTCGAGAAATATTTCCTGCGCAAGGTCCGCAAGGGCGAGAGCGAGCCATTTTACGAGAAATTGGTGATGCACGCGCTGGGCATCCGCAAACTGCGTTTTGAAAAGGAGACAAGTGATGACCCTAGATAGAGCGGTATTCGCCTTTGCCGGATGCGTCGTGTTGCTGAGCGTCGCGCTGGCGCATTATGTCCACCCCTATTGGATCGGCCTCGCCATTTTTGCGGGCCTCAACATGTTTCAGGCGGCGTTCACCGGCTTTTGCCCGGCGGCGATGATATTCAAGAGGCTTGGGTTCGCGCCGGGTGCTGCCTTCAAGTGAGGCCTGCGTTGCGCCTGCTGCTGACCAGCGCTTTGCTGGCCGCCTCCCCTGCCGCGCTGTCGGCGCAGGGTTTGGCGCCGCAAAATCTGTCTGGCGCGCTGACCGATGCCCGCGCCCATTCGCCAGCATTGGCGGCGGCAGAGGCGGAGGCTGATGCAGCCGAAGCACGGGTCGATCAGGCGCGTAGCGCGGGTGGCCCAAGCGTGCGGGTCGAGGCAAGCATCGGCGCCGGGCGGATTGACCTTGGCGGTTTTTTTGGGCTGAGCGCCGACGATGTGACCCCGCGAGTTGCGCAACTGGTCGGTGAATATCCGCTCTATAGCGGCGGGCGGGTCGGCGCAGCGGTGGCACAGGCGCGCGGCGGCGCGGCGGCGGCACAGGCTGGACAAATGGCGGCGGAAAGCCAACTGACCGTCGATGTCGTGACAAGCTATGCCGAGGTGCTGACCGCGCGGCGGCTGGTAGAAAGCTATACCCAGCTTGAGGCATCATTGAGCGAAGTCGTGCGCCAAGCGGGATTGCGGTTTCGGGTTGGCGATGCTGCCAGCACCGACGTGGCACAGGCACGCGCGCGGCTGGCCGAAGGGGTGGCGGGCCGGGTCGGGGCCGAAGGACGGCTGGCGGGCGCAGAGGCACGGCTGGCGCGGTTGACGGGTAAGCCGGTGGCCGAGCTTGCGCCGCTGGGTACGCTCCCCGAAACGCCAACGACATTGGCCGACGCTATCGAGCGCGCGCTCAGCCATAACCCGATGCTGGCACAGGCCGAAGCGGTGGTCAGCGCCGCCGAGGCGGGGCGCCGCGCCGCGCGGGCATCGCGCCTGCCATCCGTCGGAGCCTTTGCCGAAGCCGTCACGGTGCGCGATCAATTCTTTCCAGGATACCGCGCCGATAGCGTTGCGGTGGGGGTGCGGGGGCGCTGGACCATAATCGACGGCGGCGCGGGCAGTGCACGCAGCCGCGAAGCAGCGGCGGCGCTGACTGCCGCACAGGCCCGCGAGACCGGTGCGAGCGATGCAATCACCCAATATGCGATTGAGGCTTGGGCTGGCTTTGCCACCGCTGGGCGGATGGTCGAGGCGGCGCGCGAAGGCAGCGCGGCGGCCGATGAGGCGCTGCGCGGAACCCGGCTGGAGGTTCAGGTCGGGGCCAAACCGATGCTGGCCCAGCTTGACGCGCTGCGCGAAGCCATCGCCGCCACCGCTAGACTGGCCGAGGCCGAGGGGATGCAGGCCGTCGCCGCTTACCGCCTGCGCGCGATTTGCGGGATGGAGTGAGCAACAAAATACCTCCCCGGCACGGGGAGGGGGACCGCCGCTCCCTCCATGCCCCGTTCGTGCTGAGGAGGGCCCGAAATCAATGATTGAGGGTTCGTCTCGAAGCATGTGGTCCTTCGAGACGGCGTTTCAGCCTGCGGCCTCAACGCCTCCTGAGGACGAACGGGCTTAAGGCAAGCTGGCTTAAGACGAACGGTCTAAAGCAAAGTGCCCCGGCCCCTTGGCCCACAGCAGGAACAGCGCGCCAAGGATCGCGACATTTTTGAACAATGGCCCGACATGGCCCGGCGCAAAATGAATGGCGACGGTAACGGGGACCAATGTTACGAACAGTGCCAGTGCCGATGCCCGCGTCATCCACCCCAGCGCAAGGGTGATGCCACAGGCCACAAACACGCCGCCCGACAGCCACAGCAAATAGGACGGATCGCCGATCATCGCCACCGTGCCCGCCCATGGTGATTCGGCCATGCGATCCAGCATCATCTGATGCTGCCCGAAGTGGCCAAGCCCGCCGATGATGAAAATCAGGCTGGTCAGCACCCGAAACAGCGGATCGGCGAGCGCGGCAATGCGCGGGCCGGGTGCGAGCCATTGGTCGAGTTTCTGAAACATGTGCATTCTCCCCTTCCTGATAATTTGCAAAATCTTAGGCTGACCTGACCATCGTCAAAACCGATTAAAATGAATAGTGTAATCGTTTTTGGGCCTATGTCGCAGTCAGCCGATACATCGGATAGGTGCCATAATCTTTGGCAAATTGAACTTTGCCAACGAATTGACATATAAAATAATCGGCGGCTTCGAGCGCCAATATCGCGGCAAATGGTTCGGTCACAAATACCGCGCCGGGGGGCGTGACGGGCTCTATACGCGCCGCTTTTGACACTTCGGTCCCATAATAATTGACCTTGCCGGTAATCGGATCATCCATCTCATAGGTTGGGCCATAATGAACGCCAATCCGCATTCCCCCCGCCTCGTTCAATCCCAGCGAGGCCATGTCAAAGTCCCGCAGCGCAGATTGCAGTTCCAGCGCGATTTCGGCGGCCACAGCGGCGCCGGAAGCGACCGCAAGCAGCGCGTCGCCCCAGCTGTTTTGCGCAAGGATATTGTTTTGATGGCCGCGAAGCACAGTGCCCATCCGGCCCATGACCCCGTTCCAGAAGGTTGGAATGGCTGCCTCGGATAGCTTGGAAAACCCCTGAAAATCTGTGAATAATATCGCGGCGGTGGTGCGTTTATAGGGGTCGTGCTTTGGCTTTTGGGGCAGCGATAATTGCCGGTTCAGATCCTGCGCGCCGATGATCGTTACAGATCCGCCATAGCTTTGCCAGTTTTTGACGTCCGCGCCGGTGCCTGCGGGACCGTTGGCCGGCTTGCCGTCCCAGATGGCAAGCTGTTGCACCGCCCCACCGAGATATTGCGCCCGCAATTTGGCCATGCCCATCGCCACTTTGCTGGCATAGCCAAATTGTGATGGATCGGCGACATAGTGCATTTCAGTGGCAAAATTGACGCTGGTTGCCAATGCCATGCATCGCTCAAACCGCTCCAGCCAACCGGGTCCTGCGGGCGTAATCGACTGAATGATGAAATCGTCGCGCGCAAAGGGGAGTGTGAGATGGAGTTCGCTCCCCCGAGCCAAGATTGCCTCTGCAATCAGGATGTCGGAACCTGCTGCAATCGCGCCATAGGCGAAACCAACGTCATGCGCATCGAGGAATTGGTCGACAGCCTTGCGTAATTCGGTTTCGAGCGCAGCGTCTTCGAGGAACATATGTCCGCAAAAGTGGATGACGGAGGGTGGCAAGATCGGGGCCAGCAGAGCGTCACTCTGTTCAACGCCAAGCCCCGCCACCTCTGCGATCAGGGAAAGTTGGCGGCAGCTGCTCGATTTTGCGCCACTATTCGCGCCCGGCAAGTCGCGCGCGCTTTGTAACGTTGTGCCCGCTTCATCAAAGCGGCCCAAAAGGAACAGGGCTTCGGCTTTTGTGGCTGCCGCATAAAAACCGGCTGGATCGGCAATTTCGGGCAGGGCGAGGATGGCTGTCGCCAATTCCCTCGCTTTATGCTCTTGCCCGCCCAGATAGGCCAGAGTGGCGGCGTTAATCCCCGGATAGGCATCGCCGTTTTCGCGGAACAGGCGTTCATAGGCTTCAAATGCCAATACGAAGGCTTGATTTCGGTCGTCCGTTTCGGCAGTGGCGAGGGCACTATCTTTGAGTATCCGCGCGACAATCGCCCTGTGATGGGCATCGGGTGACCTCTCCAGCCCATAGTGATGATAGAGCTCCATCGCCCGTTCGGCATTGCCCATGCGGGCGAGGGCCAGAACGAGCAAATGCCGGAGCTCTTCGGAACCATCACCCGCTTCGATTGCCGATTGCGCAATGTCATAAGCGAGCAACAGATTGCCGTTGT
>JBBTFY010000073.1:0-15790 GCA_038041635.1 Pseudomonadota bacterium | reverse complement strand
GGAATGGCGGAAATAAAGGCTTCCTTGGTGTCAACTTTGTCAACTTTGGGGGGATTTGACCCTAACTTAACTATCGAACCCTTGTGCGACCATGCTATTTAGCACCACGGGTTGTGAACGCGGTGACGATCGTCCGGGCGGCGATCAATATATCGAGCCATAGTGAGCAGAATTTCACATAATAGAAATCATAGGCGAGCTTGACCTTGGTATCGTCAATTCCCGCCACATGTCCTTGATTAACCTGCGCCCAGCCTGTTATTCCCGGCTTAATGATGTGGCGATAGTGATAAAAGGCCAGCTCCTGTTCGTACCACAAGGTCAATTCCAACGCTTCTGGGCGCGGCCCGATCAGGCTCATCTCGAAACGCAGGACATTGAATAATTGCGGGAGTTCGTCGAGTCTGGTCCGGCGCAGGACATTGCCCACGCGCGTGATGCGCGCATCGCTGTCGCGCGTAATTGCGCTGTCGCGGGCATCGGTTTCCGTCTGCCCCGCGCCGTCGCTAAATTGCATCGTGCGGAACTTGAAAACCGTAAACGTCTGCGCGCGAAAACCCGTTCTTTGTTGCCTGAATATCGCGGGGCCGGGCGATTCCAGCCGGATGAGAATGGCGATAAACAGCATGATGGGCCAAAGCAACAATAACGCCATCAGCGCGATGGTAATATCCATCGCCTGTTTGATCTTGAGGTAAAATTGGTTGGGGTTGAGAGAACCCAAACTATTATCAGAAATACTGTCAATTTCCACTGTTCCACACAATTGCTCAACTAATTGTTTCCAGTGATAGATGGGAACGCCAGCCAGCAAACTGCGGGTCATCGCTTTGTCCCAGCCTGCGCTGTGTTTGGCGTCTAGATCAGCGATTACTCCGTCAACCTGGCGGATTTCATCCTCGTGGTGACGAAGCCGCACGAGTTGCACATTGTCGAGTTTGGGAAAATGGCTAATCCGTCCGCCGGGGATGACAGCAAAACGTAATTGCCGTTGGCGCGCTGTCGCTCGTTCGGTCAAAACAAAGAACAACACAGTCAGGATAAAGTGGATGGCCAATTGCGTGCGGCTATAATCAATCCGCGCGAACAGCGGGATGATTGCCGCCAGAGCAAAGCTGCCAGCCAAGGTTGGAATTGAGAATGTCGCAATCGTCGCGCCGCGAAACGGCATCATGCTGCGCGATGCATAATATCCCGCGAGCAGTGAAAATGCGCTGATAATACCGCTATTAAAAATCCGCGCTTCTTGAAGTGGGGTGCCATCATACCAGCTGCGCACCAGCATCGGCAGCAATATACATAAGATGAGGCCGACGCCGACCTGAAAGCGTATGCGCTCGATGAAACGGCGCGGTTGCGCCTGCGCATTCGGGGCAAGTTTTGACGCTTTGACGGGAACAACACCGAACTGCGCGCCAGCATCAGGGGCGATAACACCATGAAAGTGGCTCGATGGGCCAGTGGAAATATTGACGGGTTGATCGGCCACCTAACGTTTCCTCGTCAGTTCGCGCATTGCATCATCAAGCCCCGATAATGTGAGCGGGTACATCCGCCCCGTCATCATTTGTTGTATAATTTTGGTCGATTGCGAATAACCCCAATGCTGCTCTGGCACGGGGTTCAGCCACGCCGCTGCAGGATAGGTGCTCGTCATCCTTTGTAGCCACACCGCGCCAGACTCTTCGTTGAAATGCTCGACCGAGCCGCCTGGATGGGTGATTTCATAGGAGCTCATAGCGGCATCACCGACAAAGATGAGTTTGTAATCATGCGGATATTTGTGGAGCACATCCCATAATAGCGTCCGTTCGGCAAATCGTCTTCGATTATCTTTCCACACCCCTTCATAGGGGCAATTATGAAAGTAGAAAAACTCAAGATTTTTGAATTCGGACGATGCCGCACTGAACAATTCTTCACACAGCTTTATAAACGGGTCCATTGACCCACCGACATCTAGGAACAACAGGACTTTGACGGCGTTATGGCGTTCAGGGCGCATGTGAATGTCGAGCCAGCCTTGACGCGCGGTGCCGTTAATGGTGGCATCTATATCCAATTCATCCGCCGCACCGTCGCGGGCAAAGCGGCGCAGCCGGCGCATCGCAATTTTGATATTTCGCGTCCCAAGTTCGCGGGTGTTGTCGAGGTTTTTGAACTCGCGCTTGTCCCACACTTTAAGCGCGCGTTTATGCTTGGACTCGCCACCAATCCGCACCCCTTCGGGGTTATAGCCGCTGTTGCCATAGGGACTGGTGCCACCGGTTCCGATCCATTTATTGCCACCTTCGTGACGCTTTTGCTGTTCCTCGAGCCGCTTTTTCAGCGTCTCCATAATCTCATCCCAACTGCCTAGGGACTCAATCTTTGCCATTTCCTCGTCGCTTAGGAACTTTTCGGCAATCGCTTTGAGCCAATCACTGGGCATCTCTGCGCCCTGTTGCTCCCAGCTTTTCTCTAGCCCGCGAAATACTTTGGCAAAAACCTGGTCGAAACGATCAAGCAGCCCCTCGTCTTTCACATAAGTAGCACGGGCGAGGTAGTAAAAGGCTTCTGGTGTGCGGTCGATAACTTCGCGGTCTAGCGCCTCAAGCAGCAGCAGATGCTCTTTGAGCGAAGCCGGTATGCCGGCGAGACGCATTTCATCGAGGAAATCAAAGAACATCAGTGGTTACTTTCCACAGTTTAATTATCCCATATTGCAAGGAGATACTGTGCACTACCTCACAAGCATGAAAGGCGTCACTTGCCAAGCGATGATGCGAAAATTGCGAATATGAATAGCACATATATGGTGCGCTCAGTCGCGCGTAAGATTTGGTCCGATATATCCAAGACAGGGCGCAAGAAAAGTCTATCATTCAAAACATGTCCAATTTGGCTTGGGCGAACAGGCTTTTGCAACAGGAGACAGAGATGACCAAGGGTAAATATAGACTGTTGGGTGTGGCCATAATTATGGCTGCGTCAACATGGGCGGGCAGCGCCAGCGCAGCCTGCAACGATGGGCGTGACCGCAACGTCACTGTCGTCAATGGCACACGCACAACCGTACGCGAACTTTACGGCTCACGTGTTACGACCACGTCTTGGGAAGAAGATGTGCTGGGTGCCGATGTGTTGCCGGCTGGTCAGCAACGCCGCGTTAACTGGGACGATAATAGCTGCGAATGCCTCTATGACCTCAAGGCAGTTTTGGTCAATGGTGCAGAAATTATCCGCCGCCGATTCAATGTCTGCACCGAATCAACTTGGACAATTAGCTGAGAAATTATGGTCGTCGGAGGCTGGGCGTGCGTCCATTCCTGCGACGGCCATTTCATGGTTGACTAAACATTAACCATCGCTGTGCCACTATGGCCTTGATGCGGAATATTCCGTTGGTAGAGGTCTAGGTACCGATGAAAATGCAACCCGTTACGGATGGCGTACCGCTGTTTGATTCGGCCCTAGCGGGCAATTGCGGCGAACTAGCCGTTGGCTGCTCCGATGTTGGCGGCGAGATTGAGGACGTTGCAAGCGACCTTGGAGAGCAGATGCAATCGCTCGCCAAACTTGAGCGATTGACCGCAGACCTTGAGACCGATCAGGCGCAGGTCGCGCACGCGACCGAAGAAGCCAAGATGCTTTCTGCCAAAGCTGCGGAAAATATCACAGCCAGCGCTGCACAGGTTCATGCAAGCATAGCCGACATCGGCCAGTTGACAGAGTTGGTCGAGCGGTTGGGAACGCATATCACCAATTTCGCCGCCGCCATGGAGCAGGTCCGGTCGGTGTCGAGCGGCATCGAATCGATTGCGAAAACGACCAATATGCTGGCGCTCAATGCCGCAATCGAGGCCGAACGCGCTGGCGATGCGGGCCGCACATTCGCGGTCGTTGCCAGCGAGATCAAAAAGCTGGCTAGTAACACGCGCTCTGCCACCGATGAGATCAAACGCACGGTCGGCAGTCTGTCGAGTGAGGCCGAAGAGTTGGCCCGTGAGATACATGCCGGAATTGCGGAAAGTGTCAAAGCCGAAGCGGGTTTTGAACGTATCGCCGAATCGCTCAACCAGGCGATTGATCTGGTCGGTCTAGTTGATGGACAGAGCGACCAGATAGCGCGTAGTGCGTCGCTGATTTACGCCAATAGTCAGCAAATGCGCGGAGGGTTGCAAGATTATGGTGTCCGGGTCCGCGCCAGCGCCGACATGCTGTCGGCATCGCATGACAAGGTCGATCAGCTCGAAGCACTATCAAATCGAGTGTTCCACGGGTTGGTTGCGGCCGGGGCATCGACCGAAGATTGGTCGTTCGTTTCCTATGCCATGGCCAAACGCGACGAAGTTGTAGCCGTGACCGAAGGCGCGTTGCAATCCGGCGCTCTGACGATGATGCAGCTGCTCGACAAAAATTATCGCCACGTCCCGGGCAGCAATCCTGAGCGATTCCGCACCAGCCTGTCCGACTGGGCCGACGCGAATTGGCGCGCCATACTCGACGAGATTTGCGCCTATGACACGCGCATCATGGCGTCGGTCTGTTCGGGCACGGATGGCTTTCTGCCCACCCACATTAGCGCATTTTCACAAGAGCCGACGGGCGAATTGGCGCATGACACGCAATTCTGCCGCAACGGCCGTGTCATCTTTAGCGGCTGCGACAAAGAGGCCAAAGTGTCCGACGAGCCGTTCTTCATGGCGGTGTACCGCCATGAGGCGGATGGCCAAAATTATCAAGTCACCCGCAATGTCTATGTTCCATTAGTATTTGGCGGGCAGCGCTGGGGCGATATCGAGATCGCTTACCGAGTGTGAGGAGTGCCCTTGCGGTGCAACAGCGCCACAAGGATGAACGAGATGATCATCAGCAAATACCATGAACCCAGCTTGGTAATGCCGACGGGAGCCCAGCCATCACGTTGGTTGGGATAGGCCCAAGCATTGGCATAGGTACCGATGTTTTCAGCAAACCAAATGAACAGCGCCACAAGCAAAAAGCCAAGCAGCAATGGCATTTGGTGGCGTGTCCGGAACGGTTTGAACGCAACATTACAGCCCCAAAATTGCCAGACGACCAGCGCGAACATCAGCCAGCGCAAGTCAGTAATCCAATGATGCGTGAAGAAGTTGATGTAGATTCCCAATGCGATGGTGATGAGCCAGCCCCGGGTCGGGAAGTGGTTGAACTGAAAATCAAAAATCCTCCAGACGCGGGCTAGATAACTGCCGACGCTGGCATACATGAAGCCGGAAAACAGTGGCACTGCACCAATATGCAGCAAAGAAGCCTCAGGATAGGCCCATGAACCCATCGCGGTTTTGAACAACTCCATCATCGTGCCGACGATGTGAAAGGTTAGGATGACACGCGCCTCTTCCCATGTCTCTAACTTGAACAACAGCATGGCGGCCTGAATGATGATCGCGCATAGGGTAATCGCATCATAGCGGGCGATTGGCGCATCGGCGGGATACCAAAGATGAGTTCCCAATAATATGGCCAGCATCAATGCGCCAAACAGACAGGCCCAGCCCTGTTTGAACCCGAATAGCAGAAACTCGAATAGCCAGACCCGCCAGCCTGGCCGTGGTTGATAAGCCTCCAGCCTGGCGCGGATTGTGGCAAAACGGGTGTGCTGCACACCTATTGGCATGAATCCTCGCTAGCCACCCCGTCCCCGCGCCATGAATGCGAGGCGTTCGAACAGCATCACATCCTGTTCATTCTTGAGCAGCGCGCCGTGCAGCGGGGGGATGGCGCTGCGGGTGTCCTTATTCTGTAGCACTTCGAGCGGCATATCCTCGTTGAGTAGCAGTTTGAGCCAGTCGATCAGCTCGCTGGTCGAAGGCTTTTTCTTGAGGCCGGGGACGTCGCGCACCTCGTAAAAAATGTCGAGCGCGCGGGCGACCAAAATCTTTTGAATCTTGGGAAAATGGACATCGACAATCGCCTGCATCGTCTCGCGGTCGGGGAACTTGATATAATGAAAGAAACAGCGGCGCAGGAAGGCGTCGGGCAGGTCTTTTTCATTGTTCGAGGTGATGATGACAATCGGGCGATCGGCGGCGGCGATATGTTCGCCCGTCTCGTAAACGTCGAACGCCATGCGGTCGAGTTCCTGAAGCAGGTCATTGGGGAACTCTATATCGGCCTTGTCGATCTCGTCGATCAACAGCACCGGCAGCTGGGGCGAGGTGAAGGCGTCCCACAGCTTGCCCTGTTTGATATAATTGCGGATGTCGTGCACGCGCTCATCGCCCAATTGGCCGTCGCGCAACCGCGCCACCGCGTCATATTCATACAGGCCCTGCTGCGCCTTGGTTGACGATTTGATGTTCCAGCAAATGAGCGGCGCGCCGAGCGCCTTGGCGATTTCTTCGGCGAGCACGGTTTTACCCGTGCCCGGCTCGCCCTTGACCAGCAGCGGGCGGCGCAGCGTCACGGCGGCGTTGACCGCAATTTTGAGGTCGGTGGTGGCCACATAATCGCTGGTGCCATCGAATCGCAGTGCCATGAGCTTGATACCTTACGTTAACGTCAATATGCCGCTGGGCATAAGGGGGTAGATGGAAGGGCGCAAGGCGTGAGGTTATGATCGCGCGGCAAGGGGCGGCGGACTGGCCAAAGTTGACAAAGTTGACACCAAGGAACGGCTTATTTCGGCGATTCCTTAAAAATCCTCCATCGTCATTGCGAGCCGCAGACAGGCGGCGCGGCAATCCAGCTTTCTTGGCCAGTTGCATGGCCTGCCTTCTGGATTGGTTGACCTACGGTCGCCTGCGGCCCGTCATTCCATTCCTCGCAATGACAAAGGGATGAAGGAAAGATGTTTCGCGCCAAGCCGCCAAGACGCGATGAAGAAGAGGAGCATACTCCCCCAACGGGAGGGGGCTTGCGGACTTTTTTGCCTTCCCCTAGCTCCCGCTAGCAGGGTTGGTTGATACGCCGTGCGGGGGAAACAATGGCCGCCTGCGGGTTGCAGAGCTGTGGTATCAACGATACACAGTCGTATGATACATATAATACACTTCGCCATTGCGAGCGACCCTGAACTTGTTTCAGGGGAGCGCGGCAACCCAGAAGCGGCGGCATAGACTGGATTGCTTCGCTTCGCTCGCAATGGCGAAGGAAAGAATGTTCGCACAGAGTGGACCGGAAAGCGCAAGAGCAATAAGCAACATCATGCATAGCTTATACCATAGCCAAAACCCTGTAGGAAAGCAGTGGCTGTTGCCTGTCGTTCAATAGTCTGTGCGGACAGACTCGCGGGTTGATAGCAAGTCCCACATGCCGCGATGCTGCGCCAGCAATTGCTGCGCTCCGAACAGCATCGCGCGCTCAACCGATTGTGTTCCGGCATAGCTGGCGATCAGGGCGATGGTTTCGTGGAGGTCAGGTAGCGCCGCTGGCCGCGCGCTAACGTCAAGCCTTGCCGCTGCCGCGTCAAGCACAGCGCGGATTGAGCGCCAATCGAGCGCCAACGCGATCGAGGCTCCCAGCGCGCAGCCCAAACGTTCAGAACGGCCGAGCATTTCAATGGCATGACTCTGTGCCAACGCCGTTGTTTCGCATTGCTGTTGCCCCGTCGTGCTGGGCATCGGCCCGGCGCCAACGCCAAGCGAGGACAGATAGGCGCGCTCTCGTCCAAAGGCAGTCACAGCCTGGTCGAACCAGTGGCGCTCCGCATCAGCAACAGCGCGCCCCGCAGCATGGTCAACCAGTCCGGGGTTGCGGCCATGCAACAGACCAAAGAAATGAACGGCATCGGCCAGATTGCGCGTGGCCCAGCGCCCCTCGATAAGCTTGCGTGACTGGACATAGGCGTGCGCACCGGTGCCATCATTGGTCACCAGCGCATCAATCGCCCGAGTCAGGTCGCTTGTCTCAGCAATACGTAGCGGTTGCACCATGCCTGTCAGTCCCAGTCCAATATTGTTCGGGGCAGGGCAGCATGCCGCCCCGCGTCCGTTGAACCATGGCTTTAGCGCACAGACGTAAAGGTGGGGTTTATGGACCCCGCCCCACATTGGGACATGTGCAATTTCATATGGTTAACGCCGTTAAGGGGTGATGGATGGAATATTCGTTTTGGAACATTTTTCGTAAGCGTTGCTTATCGTCATCCGGCGAACCACCCCCATACCAACCGCGCGGTGAGCGCAAAGCTGATGGTGACTATCAGGGGGCGGATGAGCGCCGCGCCGAAACGTGTGGCATTGTGCGCGCCTATCCACGCCCCCGTCATCGCGCCCACCGCCATGGCGAGACCCAGCAGCCACATAATCTGCCCACCCAACGCAAAGACGATGACGCTGGCGATATTACTGGTCAGGTTCAACAATTTGGTGAGGCCCGTTGCGCGCGTTAGCCCAAGTCCGCGCAAGGCAACCAGTGAGGCGGCAAAAAATTGCCCGGTGCCGGGGCCGAAGAAGCCGTCGTAAAAACCGATCGCGCCCGCCACCGGGCGATAAGCGCGCTCGGGCAGATGCCCATGGCTGTCTTCATCGTTCATGCGCGGCGAAAAGACAGTGTAGAGCGCGACCGCCATCAGCAAGAGGGGTACGATAAGCCGCAGGGCGGCGGCGTCGAACCGCTGAATCATCAGAGCGCCACCAACAGCGCCAGCAAAGACAAAGGCAAGACCCCACAGGTTGGGTTTGACTTCGAACAGTCCGGCGCGGTGGTATCTATGCGCAGCCATGGCGGTGCCGAACATGGATTGTAGCTTGTTGGTGCCCAGCACGACGTGCGGGGGTAGCCCAGCATAGAGGAGCGCGGGCAGCATGATGAGGCCGCCGCCGCCCGCAATCGCGTCAATGAACCCAGTCAACACCGCTACGCCAAAAAGGGCGAGATAGACCCATGGCTCGATTGCAGCGGGATCAATCACGCGGGCAAGGGCCGCCTATGAACTGTCTCCTCACTGATCGAGGAAGCTGCGCATTTTGCGCGAGCGCGACGGGTGTTTGAGTTTGCGCAGTGCCTTTGCCTCGATCTGGCGGATACGCTCGCGGGTCACACTGAACTGCTGACCAACCTCTTCGAGCGTGTGGTCGGTGTTCATGCCGATGCCAAAACGCATCCGCAGCACGCGCTCTTCGCGCGGGGTAAGCGATGCAAGAACGCGGGTGACGGTTTCCTTGAGGTTAGCCTGCACCGCCGCATCAACGGGGATGATGGCGTTCTTGTCCTCGATGAAGTCGCCCAGATGCGAGTCATCCTCGTCGCCGATGGGCGTTTCAAGGCTGATCGGCTCTTTGGCGATTTTCATCACCTTGCGGACTTTTTCGAGCGGCATCGACAGCCGCTCTGCCATTTCCTCTGGCGTTGGCTCGCGCCCGCTTTCGTGCAGGAATTGGCGTGAACAGCGCACCAGCTTGTTGATCGTTTCGATCATGTGGACCGGGATGCGGATGGTGCGCGCCTGATCGGCGATGCTGCGGGTGATCGCCTGGCGGATCCACCAGGTTGCATAGGTGCTGAACTTATACCCACGGCGATATTCGAACTTATCGACCGCCTTCATCAGGCCGATATTGCCCTCTTGGATAAGGTCGAGGAATTGCAGGCCGCGATTGGTGTATTTTTTGGCGATTGAGATGACGAGGCGCAGATTGGCTTCGACCATTTCCTTTTTGGCGATACGTGCTTCGCGTTCAGCCTTTTGCACCATATTGACGACGCGGCGAAACTCGCCCAGCGCCATGCCCGTGGATTGCGCGATTTCGCTAATCTCGCCGCGAATGCGGTCAATCGCGTCAACTTCACGTTCGGCAAAGGCCGCCCATTTCTTGTCCCGTGTCGCAACACGTTCGAGCCAGCTCTCGTCCAGTTCCGAGCCGACATAGGTCTCAAGAAAGTCGCGGCGCGGCACTTTGTGACGTTCGGCAAGGCGGAGCATTTGTCCACCCAGCGCGGTCAGGCGGCGGTTGAAGCTGTAGAGTTGATCGACCAGATATTCGATTTTACTGCTGTGGAATTGGACGCTTTCCACTTCGGCGGTCAGTTCGTCACCTAAGCGCTGATACTTCTTTTCCTGTCCTGTCGGGAAATCATTGCCCAATGTCAGGGCATTAAGCCGTGCGTTCTGAAGCTTTGAAAAATCGCGATATAATTTGGTAATGCTGGCGAAACGCTCAATCGCTTCGGGCTTAAGCAATTCCTCCATCGCCGCGAGCGAGAGGGTATTGTCTTCCTCCTCTTCCTCGGCCGCCTGGCGTTGGCGGCGTTCGGTCATCGCGCTTTCTTCGTCGTCCTCATCGACGGGGGCTTCTTCGACTTCTTCCTCTTCTTTGAAGGTGGGGCCGGCAATTTTTTCAGAAATCTCGACCTCAGCGTCCTCGCCACCCTCTTCGTCGAGATTCTCTGGCACGGGGTCCTTGTGCAACATCGCCTCAAGATCGAGGATTTCGCGTAGCTGAATCTCGCCGGCATTCAGCGCATTGGCCCATTCGGTGATGGCGTTAAAGGTGATCGGGCTTTCGCACAGGCCGATAATCATCGTGTCACGGCCAGCCTCGATGCGCTTGGCGATAGCGATTTCACCCTCGCGGCTGAGCAACTCAACCGCACCCATCTCGCGCAAATACATGCGCACAGGGTCGTCGGTGCGATCAATCGTTTCCTTCTTTTTTTCAGGAACGGTTATCGACGGTGACGACAGGCCGACGGGGTCAATCTCTTCGTCGACAGTGTCTTCGGCGTCTTCGTCCTCGCTATCCTCTTCTTTTTCAACGATGTTGACGCCCATCTCGGAGATTGCGGACATGACGTCCTCAATTTGTTCCGAAGACAATTGGTCCTGGGGAAGCGCTTCATTGAGCTCGTCATAGGTGATGTATCCGCGCTTTTTGGCGCGGGCGATCAGCTTTTTGACCTTGGCATCATTGATATCAATCAGGGGTTCGTCGCCGCTGATCACTTCGCTATCGTCTTCGCTCATGCCAATTCCCGTTATTCAAAATCAATTTGACGTTTCAGTTAGCTGCGCCAGCCGACCTGCCAATTCCGCTTTTACCAGCAACAGCCGTTGCTGTTCTGCAAAACTCTCCGCATCCATTGCCGCCCGCATCGTTTCGGTTGCCGCTGCTAGCGCTGCATTGACTTCCGGCCATGCCACAGCAGTGGCAATAACCTCGTCCAAATCGCGCAACGCCAACTCCCTCAAACCCTCTTGCTGATCGCCAGAGGAGTTGATCGCACGCGTGAAGGAAAATGACATGCCATCAGCGCGGAGTAACTGCCCCACCTTATTATACAGTGATGTGGTCCCCAATATGGTCAACAGGGTATGATTATCAAGCCCTTCGTGCGTTAGCGAGGCATCTATCATAGCCGCAAGGACATCCGCGCTCTCTCGATCAGCAATAATGAGTCTGGAGAGTAGCTCGATATGCGATGATATGGTTTGCGGATAGTATAGCAGTCCTGCCAATATGGCGTCGCTGAGCGATGCATTGATGGCATGGCCAACCTGACGCAATGATGCAGTGGGCGCTCGTTCAGGCGGAACGCCCCGCCAGTTCGCTTTGCCGCCGCGCATGGGCGGTTGCTGGCGCTTGATTTGCGGGAAAAAAGTGGCATCGAGCCGCTCGCGATAGGCCTGCCGATAATGCGCCGCAACGTCGCGGTCGGCAATTGTTGCCGTCCAATCCATCAACTGGGCCCGCACCGCTGCGCGGGCTTCGGGGGTATCGGATTTGCGCGAGCGCAGTGCCGCTGTCCATAATAGATCAACGAGAGGCAGTGATTTGGCAACGAGTGCGTCAAACGCCGCGCGGCCCCCGCTGCGCACAATATCGTCGGGATCTTGACCTGTCGGTAGCGTGACAAAGGACAGGCTGAAGCCGGGCTTGAGCAGCGGCAGGGCGCGGGTGGCCGCGCGGTGTGCTGCGCGCTGTCCCGCCGCGTCGCCATCGAACGCGAGGATCGGGACGTTCGAATGCCGCCAAGCCAGTTCAATCTGCGCCTCGGTCAGTGCGGTGCCGAGCGGGGCCACGGCTTCTTCTATACCCGCCTGCGCCAGCGCGATGACGTCCATATAACCTTCGACGACGATCAGTCGCTCGGCCTTTCGCGCGGGCGCGGCGGCGCGGTCGAGGTTGTAAAGCACGCGCCCCTTGTCGAACAAAGGCGTGTCGGGCGAATTGAGATATTTCGGTTCGCCGGCCCCAAGGATTCGCCCGCCGAACGCAATCACCCGCCCGCGTGCATCGCGGATGGGGATCATCAACCGTCCGCGAAAACGGTCGTACGGCTGTTTATCATCAACCGCGATCAGCATCCCCGCTTCCACGCTGAGTGCATCGCCATATTTGCTGAGCACCTCGCGCAGCCGCCCGCGCGCGTCGGGGGCATAGCCAAGATTGAATGCGGCGATAGTCGCGGGGGTTATACCGCGCTGTGACAGATAATCGCGAACGCTTGCGCCCTCATCATCCATCAATCGTTCGCGGAACCACGCCGCTGACGCTTCTGTCACATCGCGCAAGGACACGGCTTGTTCGGCGCGCTGGGCCGCGCGGGGATCAGCGGCTGGAACCTCCATCCCAGCGGCTGAAGCCAATTCCTTGACCGCGTCCATGAACGGCAGGCCGCGCTGTTCGGTCATCCAACGGATGGCATCGCCATGCGCGCCGCAACCGAAACAATGGTAGAAACCCTTGTCGTCGTTGATCGTGAAACTGGGTGTTTTTTCGTTGTGGAAGGGGCAACACGCCTTCCACTCCCGCCCCGCACGCGTGACTTTGACCGACTTGCCGATCAGTGTGGAAAGCACGGTGCGTCCGCGCAATTCATCCAGCCAGATGGGGGTGAGGGACATGGCCCTCTCCTTAACCCGCCAAAGCTGCTTTCACCAGCGCGCTCGCTTTGCTCATATCGAGCGTGGTGGCGTGGCGTGCCTTAAGCTCCGCCATCACCCGGCCCATATCTTTGAGGCTTGAGGCGCCAAGCTCGCCCTTGATCGCCTCGATAGCGGCGGCGGTGTCCGCTTCGCTCATCTGCGCGGGCAAATAATCCTCGATGACCGCAATTTCGGCAGCTTCGTTGGCGGCAAGCTCTGCACGACCGCCTGTTTCAAACATCGCAATCGATTCGCGGCGTTGTTTGACCATTTTTTGCAATGTCTCGACGATCATAGCATCGTCATCAGGTTTGACGCTGGCGGTACGCAGTTCGATGTCGCGGTCCTTGATCCGCGCCAACATCAGGCGGATGGTCTGCAAACGCGGCTTGTCGCCCGCCTTCATCGAGACAATTTGTGCAGCCTGAATGTCATCGCGAATCATGCGAACTTGTCCTCTCTAGATTTGGAAAGAAGGCACTATAGCGACATAAAAATATATTCGCTAGATTGCGCACAGCAAGATTCGCTCATAGCTGTCTGGCCGTTTATAAAGCCGACTCATGCGCGGCCAACGGAGCCCAATATATATGGCCAAAGCCACCCCAAACCCCGTGCCACAAGGTGCGACCGCAGCTTTGGTGCTCGCGTCGGGTGAAATCCTGTGGGGGCGTGGTTTTGGCGCGAGCGGTGCTGGCGTAGGCGAAGTGTGTTTCAACACCGCGATGACCGGCTATCAGGAAATAATGACCGACCCCAGCTATGCGGGGCAGATCATCACCTTCACATTCCCCCACATCGGCAATGTCGGCGCGAATGATGAGGATGTGGAGTCCGCACGGCCCCGCGCCGTCGGCTGTATCGTCCGCGAAGATGTGACCGCGCCCAGCAATTTTCGTGAGCAAGGGCGCTTTGACGACTGGATGGCGAAGAACGGACTGATCGGGATCAGCGGCGTCGATACCCGCGCGCTGACCCGCCACATCCGCGAAGCAGGCGCGCCCAATGCAGTGATCGCGCACGCACCCGACGGCAAGTTCGACATTGATGAGTTGCTCGCCTTAGCGCGCGCCTTTCCGGGGTTGGAGGGGATGGACCTCGCCAAGGATGTGACGCGGGCCGAGGCGGGGGAATGGACGGGCGGCGTATGGGCGCTGGGCAGCGGATATGCCGCGTCGGAGCATAAGCGCAGCGGTGACGCTGCTCCGCATGTTATCGCCATCGACTATGGTGCCAAGGACAATATCTTTCGCAGTCTGGTGCACGCGGGTGTCCGCGTCACTGTGGTGCCAGCGACGATGAGCGCGGAGGCGATATTGGCACTGAAGCCCGCCGGGATATTCCTGTCGAACGGACCGGGTGACCCGGCGGCGACGGGCGATTATGCGGTGCCAATCATCCGCGCATTGATGGATGCGGGACTGCCGATATTCGGCATCTGCCTTGGCCATCAACTCCTCGCGCTCAGCGTCGGGGCAAAGACGGTCAAGATGCATCAGGGGCATCGCGGTGCCAACCATCCGGTCAAGCGATTAAGCGATGGCGCGGTCGAAATTACCAGCATGAACCACGGTTTCGCGGTCGATGCCAGCACGCTGCCCGACGGCGCGGTGGTGACGCACACCAGCTTGTTTGACGGTTCAAATTGCGGGTTTGAAATGCCGAGCAAACGCGCGTTCAGCGTGCAATACCACCCCGAGGCCAGCCCGGGGCCACAGGATAGTTTTTATCTGTTCGACAAGTTCGTTGGGAGGATGAAATGAGGGGCGTTGCGCCTATTGCCCCCTCTCACCCTTCAGGGGGAGAGGGCTGGGGTGAGGGGGTCTTCGGTGAGGGGGGCGTCAGGGTCGCGGCCAACTGCGATCAGGATGGCACGCAATACGCCATCGATATTGCCCATGACATCGGCGTTGGTGAAACGCAGCACGCGGTACCCACGCGATTCGAGGCCCGCGGTTCGCGCTGCGTCATAGCTTTCCTGCCCGACATGGCTGTCGCCGTCGATTTCGATCACCAGCCGTTCGGACCGCGCGGCGAAATCCGCGATATAGGGCGCGAGAACGACCTGTCGCTGAAATTTGATCCCCGTTTGGCTCGCGCGCAACCGCGCCCACAGCCGCTTTTCTGGTTCCGTCATCGCACGGCGCAGCGTTTTGGCACGGGTGCGAGTGATGGGATGACGCCGTGTCATCTGGCGGCCTTTGCTCGCTGTGCCAAAGGTTTTCTCCCCTCTCCCAACCCTCTCCCCCTGAAGGGTGAGGGGGCTACCCCTATATCATGCAAGGCTGGCAATGCCCAAAAGAACTGACATCCACTCCATCCTCGTCATTGGCGCTGGCCCGATCATCATCGGTCAGGCGTGCGAGTTTGATTATTCGGGAACGCAGGCGATCAAGGCGCTGCGCGAGGAGGGATACCGCATCATCCTTGTCAACTCGAACCCTGCGACGATCATGACCGACCCCGATTTGGTGGGGGACGACGGCGCGACCTATGTCGAGCCAATTACGCCGGAGATCGTGGCGAAGATCATCGCCAAGGAACGCCCGGATGCGATCTTGCCGACAATGGGCGGGCAGACCGCGCTCAACGTCGCGCTGGCGCTGTTCAATGACGGCACGCTGGCCAAATATGGCGTCGAGATGATCGGCGCGACCGCCGAGGCGATCGACAAGGCCGAGGACCGGATCAAGTTTCGGGATGCGATGTCGAAAATTGGGCTTGAGAGCGCGCGCAGCGGCATTGCGCACAGCATTGACGAGGCGTTCGCGGTGCTGGAGCGCACGGGATTGCCGTCGATCATCCGGCCTAGTTTCACCATGGGCGGGACAGGCGGCGGCATCGCCTATAACCGCGAGGAGTTTGAGCATATCGTGCGCGGCGGGCTTGACGCATCGCCGACCACCGAGGTGCTGATCGAGGAATCGCTGCTCGGCTGGAAAGAATATGAGATGGAGG
>JBBTFY010000072.1:0-20023 GCA_038041635.1 Pseudomonadota bacterium | reverse complement strand
GACACGATGACGCTCGACATCGACCCGACAGCGCACCCGGCCTGGACCGGCGGCAAGGGCACGATGCTCGACGCGGGCGGTCAAGTGGCCAAGTTCAACAAGCGCTTTGGTGGGCTTTCCCTCAAAAAGGGCTGACCGAAGAGGCTGTGAAACAAAAAGGGGTTCCCGTTCGGGAGCCCCTTTTGTTTTGCCTTACGCCTTTAGCCGCTCGGCGTGCCACGCGACATGGTCGGCCATAAAGGTCGAAATGAAATCGTAATAATGGTTATAGCCCGCCTGCATGCGGATGGTGGCGCTTTGGCCAGCGGCGGTGCACGCATCCACCAATAATTGCGCTTTCAACTGAGTGTCGAGGTGGACATCGGCATCGCCCTGATCAACCAACAGGTCAGGCAGGCGTGCGCCATCAGCAATCAGTGCGCAGGCGTCATAGTCTCGCCACGCTTCGCGGTCCGCGCCGAGGTAAAGCCCCATTGCTTTTTCCCCCCAAGGGCAGTTCAGCGGGCTGACGATGGGCGCAAAGGCCGAGGTTGAACGATAGCGCCCTGGATTGCGCAAGGATATGGTTAGCGCACCATGCCCGCCCATCGAATGGCCGGTGATACCTTGACGGCCCATATCAACCGGGAAATGCGCCGCGAGCAATGCGGGTAATTCACTCTCGATATAGGATCGCATCCGGTAATGCGCCGCCCATGGCGACCTCGTTGCATCAACATAAAATCCCGCGCCCAGCCCAAAATCCCAGCCGCCGTCAGCGTCGTCGGATACAGCTTCCCCACGCGGGCTGGTGTCAGGCGCGACAAAGATGATGCCATGCGCGGCGCAAGCTGCGCGATACTCGCCCTTTTCCATAACATTGGCGTGGGTGCAGGTCAGGCCGGAGAGGTAGGTGAGCACGGGCAGGCGTGTTCCCGGCGCATGGTCTGGAACGAACACTGCAAAGGTCATGGGCGTGCCCGTCGCGCGGCTGTCGTGGCTGTACACGCCCTGCGTGCCGCCATGGCTGCGGCTGGTGGAGAGGATGGTAAGGGTCATGCGGGCATCCATGTGGGGAGGTATGTTGGGCGGGGTTAGCTCAACATCTTGCGTGCGCCCTCGACAAATTTGGCCTTTTCATCCTCGTCGCGCGGCATTTCGCGCGGGGTGGGCACATCGCGGCCGCGCTGAACCGCCGGACGCGCAGCAATTTGCGCGGCCCAGCGCTGAAGGTTGTCCAGCCCTTCTATCTCGATCCCCGACCACGGGTAAGTGTGGACCCACGACCAATTGGCGATGTCGGCAATCGAATACTCGCCAGCCAGATATTCATTGTTGGCTAAATGCCCGTCAAGCACCTCGAACAGGCGGCGCCCTTCGCGTTGATAACGGTCGATGGCGGGCTGGATTTTTTCGGGGAAGTAGCGGAAAAACACATTGGCTTGCCCCATCATCGGGCCGACGCCGCCCATCTGGAACATCAACCATTGGACCACACGGCTGCGTCCCTGTGCGTCAGTAGGCATCAATTGCCCCGTCTTTTCCGCCAGATACATCATGATTGCACCGGATTCGAACACGGGAAAGCCCCCACCAGCGGAGCCGGGAACGTCAGAGTCGACTATTGCAGGGATGCGGCCATTGGGGTTGATTTTGAGGAACCACTCCTCTTTTTGCACATTGCTCGACAGATCGATGGCGTGCACATCGTAAGGCAGCGCCAGTTCTTCGAGTGTGATCGACGCTTTCCACCCATTGGGCGTCGCCGAAGTGTAAAGCGTGATCATGCGGTCCTCCACTATGCATTCGCTGTCTTATGGTTTTGGGTTACATCCGCTGCATGGCGCAAATCTTGTTGCCGTCAGGATCGCGTAAATAAGCGAGGTATAGTTTGCCAAAGCTGCCCTCGCGCACACCCGGTGGGTTTTCGCACGGGGTGCCGCCCGCCGCCGCGCCCGCCGCGTGGAATGCGTCGGCTTCCTCAGGTGATTTGGCTGCAAATCCGATGGTGCCGCCATTGGCGTGGCACGCAGGCGCGCCGTCGATAGGCAGGGTCACGATGAAAACACCGTTGTCGTGCAGATACATAACGCGGGTGTCGGTGGCGATGCCGGGGCGCACGCCCAACGCGCCGAGCGCAGCGTCGTAAAAGGCCTTGGCTTTGGCGATGTCATTGCCGCCGATCATGATATGTGAAAACATTGGGGGACTCCTTCTGATTGGTTTCAGTTTGATACTTATCGCGTTGGTGGAGCGCGTCAATAGACCACGACGCTTCTTATGCTCTCCCCCGCGTGCATCAGGTCGAATCCCTTGTTGATTTCCTCAAGGGTCAGCACATGCGTAATCATCGGGTCGATGGCGATTTTTCCGTTCATATACCAATCGACGATTTTGGGGACATCGGTGCGGCCCTTGGCCCCGCCAAATGCCGACCCACGCCAGTTGCGCCCGGTGACGAGTTGGAAGGGGCGGGTCGCGATTTCCTTGCCGCTCTCCGCCACGCCGATGACGATGCTGGTGCCCCAACCGCGATGGCATGCTTCGAGGGCGGTGCGCATAACGTCGGTGCTACCGGTGCAATCGAATGTATAATCCGCCCCGCCATCGGTCAGCGCGACGAGGTGCGCGACCAGATCGCCCGCCACCTTGGTCGGGTTGACGAAGTTGGTCATGCCAAATTGACGGCCCCACGCCTCCTTGGCATCGTTGATGTCCACGCCAATAATCATGTCCGCGCCCGCCAACCGCGCGCCCTGAATGACGTTGAGGCCGATGCCGCCAAGACCAAAGACGATGACGTTGCTGCCCGGTTCGACCTTGGCGGTTTTGGTCACCGCGCCGACGCCTGTGGTGACACCACAGCCGATGTAGCACGCCTTGTCGAAAGGCGCGTCTTTGCGAATTTTGGCGACAGCAATTTCTGGCAATACCGTAAAATTGCTGAAGGTTGAGCAACCCATATAATGATAAATCGTCTGCCCTTTATAGCTGAAGCGCGATGTGCCGTCGGGCATCAGTCCTTTGCCCTGCGTTACCCGGATCGCGGTGCACAGGTTGGTCTTGCCCGATAGGCAGCTTTTGCACTGGCGGCATTCGGGTGTGTAAAGCGGTATGACATGATCGCCGACAGCGACGCTGGTGACGCCAGCGCCAATTTCGCGGACGATGCCTGCGCCTTCGTGGCCGAGCACGCTGGGGAATATCCCTTCGCTGTCAAAGCCATCAAGCGTATAGGCGTCGGTGTGGCAGATGCCGGTAGCCATGATTTCAATCAACACCTCGCCAGCGCGTGGTCCCTCAAGGTCAAGCTCGACAATTTCGAGCGGCTGCTTGGCGGCGAAGGCGACGGCGGCGCGGGTTTTCATGGGTATTTCCTAAGTTGTTGGCCCAGTTGTTGGCGGCGACGTTCATTGCGCTCCGTGCGCACTTTGGCAAGTCCTTGCGCGGGCACAATTTTATTGGCAGTATAAGTGTCAATATTTTATGGAGCGTCATATGACCCTGCGGAAACCCCTTGCGATTGGCCTAGCCCTTTGCCTCGGCATCATGGCCTTTGGCACCTGGTGGTTTCAGGCACCGTTAGGCGAGCGGATCTACGCACGCGCGGTTAGTCAGAGGGTGGGTGGGGATGCGACCATGGGCCTGCCCGATGGATTGCACCTGATTTTATGCGGGACGGGATCGCCGTTACCCGACACCAATCGCGCTGGGCCATGTGCGGCGATCATTGCCGGACGGCAGATATATATTGTCGATATTGGCGAAGGGGCATCGCGTACATTGAGCGCGGCGCAAGTGCCGCTTGGCAGGGTCAATGGCCTGTTCCTGACGCATTTTCACTCAGACCATTTCGATGGGATTGGCCCGTTGATGCTGTTGCGCTGGACACAAGGGACGGCGACATCACCATTGCCGGTTTACGGTCCATATGGCGTTGCGGCGCTCGTCGATGGATTTAATGCCGCTTATGCAACTGACAATGGCTATCGCGTTGCGCATCATGGGCCAGCGATTGTGCCGCCGACCGGTGCAGGCGCACAGGCCATGCCCTTTGCCACGCCGCCAGCCGATGGCTCGCCTGTGACTGTGCTGCGCCGCGACGGGCTGGTGGTGACGGCGTTTCGCGTCAATCATGGGCCTGTCAGCCCTGCGGTGGGCTATCGCTTTACCTATAAGGGGCGCTCGGTAGTGATTAGCGGCGACAGTGCCGCAACGCCCGCAATGGCGCACAATGCGGCGGACGCGGATATATTGCTGCACGATGCGCTGCAACCCGCGCTGTTGGGGCATATCACCAACGGACTTGCCGCGCGGGGGCAGGGAAACACCGCGCAAATCACGCGCGATATCGTCAATTATCATGCAACGCCGAGTGACGCGGCGCGGGCAGCCAAGGGTGCTGGCGTGCGGCACCTCGTCCTGACACATTTGGTGCCGATGATGCCATCATCCTATTTCTATCAGGCGTTTCTGGGTGATGCTGCGGCGCAGTATTCGGGGCCGATTATAGTGGGAGAGGATGGCATGATCTTTACATTGCCAGCGAACAGCACCGCCATCACGCAAGGACAATTGTTATAACACTCTAGCCCCCGCTTTTATCCTCAAGCCCCAGTGCAAAGCGACCCGCATCAGGCGCTGTGTATGTGTCAAATAAGCGATCCCAAATCGACAAGATGTCGCCATAATTGCTATCCTGCAGCCTGCGTTCGGCCGCGTGGTGGTTGAGGTGCAATCGCGGGGTAATCAACAGCCGCTCGATTACCGCTGCGGTGTGGTTCGTGATGCCAATATTGGCATGTTGCCAGAATGCGGCCACCAGCATCATAGTTTCGATGACCGCGACGACGAGCGGCGGTGCACCCAGCCCTATGATCAGCGCGGCGTTAACGAGCGCGGCGATAAGCACCTCCAACGGGTGCGAGCGCAGCCCCGTCGATAAGTCGATTGCAGTATCGCTGTGATGCAGGCGGTGGACCCGCCATAGCAGTGGCCATTGATGCAACAATCGGTGCAACCAATAGCCCATGAGGCTGCGCAGAATAAAAAGCGTGATCGCTGTCATGGCCAATGGGATCGTTATAGCGTGAAACAGCCCCCATTGCCTGTCATCAGCGAGCAGGGCGACCGCAAATCCTGAAATCGGTACAAGGCTGATCAGGGCTGTATTGGCGATTCCAAGCGCGAAGTTCACAGCAATATGCCACTTATCTCCGTCGTGCCCGCGTCGTGCGGGCCACAGCAGTTCCGCCGCTGCCAACAGGCCAAAGGCCCCGATGATTGATGCGAGGATGGTGTAAGCGAGCCATGATGTCATCACTCAGAGCAGATCCAATAACCACTTGCGTGATTGGCATGAAAGAGTGATACAATGCCATCATTATGGTGCAATGGCGAAATATTATAGCTGCTTACGCGATACTAAAAGGGGTGAGATATGAAAAAGATTCTTGATGGCGCATTCATTCTATCGTTGGCAACATTAGCGGCCAGCCCCGCGATTGCAGGCATGGCCCCGGTGCCAGTGCCATTGGCCGGTGTTGGCATTGGGGCTATCATTGTGCTCGGCGCTGGCTATCGGTTGTTGCGTGGCCGCATCGGGCGCTGAGACGCGGCTGAATGGTCTCGGCACGCGCTGGCAGACGTTAGGTCTGGGCGACCGAGCGATATGCTTTGCTCTTTTAGCGGTGACGGCGACACTTAATAGTCAGGCGGCGGATATTGTCGCCTCGCTGTATGTGCATGGCGCATTAGGGGCAATCGCCAGCTTGTTGGGCATCAACGCGATCATCTGGTTCGCGCTGTTTGCTGTTGCCCGCATTGCCCTCGACGGCGATGTCGCAAGGCCGCTTCAGCGCGGCGATGCGGCGGTGCTGACGGCCATGTTTCTGGCTGTTTTGCTGCCATTTGCTGCGGCGAGCAGCTTGGCTGTGTTCGCCAGCGGCCTATGGCTGTGGCTGACAGCTGATGCGGGGTCACGGCTACGCAGAATGGCGATTGTCCTGCTCGCATTGTCGGGGACATTGGTCTGGGGGCGGGTATTGCTTGCGCTTTTTGGCGACCAACTGCTGGCGATCGACGGCCAGTTCGTGGCGTTGATATCGGGGACACAGGCGACGGCCAATGTTGTTGATTTTGTTGATGGAACCCAATTTGTTATCGCCAGCAAATGCTCGTCGTTGCATAATATGTCGCTCAGCTTTGTCATTTGGGCCAGCCTGACCCACTTACTGGAAGTGCCGATGACGCGCCGCCTGTTTGGTTTTGCCCTATTCTCGGCAGCGATGATGGTGCTGATTAACGGTATTCGCCTCGCGGTAATGGCACATTATCCTGCGCAATTTGACGAACTCCATTATGGGTTGGCGGCAGATTTGTTCAGTTGGACGGCGTTATTGATTGCGATGCTGATCGCGATGTGGGGTGTTTATGATGCTGCGCATCGCCGCATTTAGCATAGTGTTGGCGTTGCTGGTCGGCGCAACATTGTCGATCAAGCTCGGTGTGGCCGTCACAAACCAGGTGGTTGATGAGGCGCGGCTATACGCCGATATAACACAGGTGCTGCATCGCCAAGGCTATCAGACGCGGCTGCAAACCATGCTCCATTTCAGCCCGCTATTGATTGCCGAAGCTGGCGGGTGCCGACTGGTGATGCGCAGAAGCTGGGCTGTCGCAGGGATGATGCAAAATCACGCCAACCGGTTGGCACCATATGGGTCGCTGCGCATCATCTATGCCGGTGCTTTTCATACCAAGATGCCGGGTTTGCGCGCGCAAATCGGCGATTATGCCCAGCGAAGCTTGGCGCAGATTGGGCTATCGGTCAGTGCGCGACCGATATTAGCCTATGCCGCCAATCCGCAATGTCAATTTGATCCGGTGACGCTGGCCGGGTTGCGGCAATATTATCATAGCGCCTTGCCAACCCCCTAAATTATTGGCAGTATAAGTGCCAATAAATGTGGAGGGGGATATGAAGAAGCGCTTTGGCAGTGTGATTGTGGCAAGTGCACTGGCCATTGCCACGTCAGCACAGCCGCAGGTCGCACAGCAACGCCGCCCGCCAAATATCGTCATTCTGCTTGCCGATGATTGGGGATTTTCCGATGTCGGCGCGTTCGGTAGCGAAATAGCGACGCCGAATATCGACTGGCTGGCCGCGAACGGCGTGCGGTTCACCAATTTCCACGTCGCTGGTTCCTGTTCGCCTACGCGCGCGATGTTGCAAACCGGGGTGGGTAATCATCGCGCAGGCGTGGGTAATATGCCCGAAACGATCCCGCCTGAGCATGTCGGGCGGCGCGGCTATGACACCGTGCTGAACCTGCGCACCGTTACGATAGCCGAGATGCTGCGCAGCGCTGGATACCGCACCTACCTGACCGGGAAATGGCATTTGGGCAAGGATGCGCGGCGGCTGCCGACCGCGCGCGGCTATGACCATGCTTTCAGCCTCGCCGATGCGGGTGCCGATAATTTCGAACAGCGCCCGATTGAGGGGATGTACGAGGCCGCCGAATGGACCGAGGATGGCCGTCCGGCGCGACTGCCCGCGCAATTTTACAGCTCGACCTTTGTTGTCGATCAGATGATCCGCTATATCGAGGAGGACCGGGTGAGCGGAAAACCGTTTTTTGCGTCGATCAACTTCCTTGCCAATCATATCCCAGTGCAGGCGCCCGACGCTGAGATAGCGCGTTATGCCGAGCACTATCGCGATGGCTGGGCGGCTTTACGAGCGGCACGCGCGGCAAGGGCAGTGGCGCGCCGGGTGATTCCTGCGGGGGCGGCGCGCGTAACCATGAGAAGCGATCACGATTGGACGGCGCTCAGCCCTGATGAGCGCAGCGCGCAGGCACGGGTGATGCAGGCCTATGCGGGGATGGCCACCGCAATGGACCGCGAGATCGGACGGCTGATCGCGCAACTGCGCAGCACGGGCGACTTCGACAATACGATGTTCATATTCCTGTCGGATAATGGGCCAGAGCCGCTCGACCCGATGGCGCACTGGCGCAACCGACAGTATCTGGACTGGCAATATGACCTGTCGCCTGAGAATATCGGGCGGCGCAACAGTTTTACCTTTCTGGGGCCATCATGGGCGAGCGCGGCTGCGGCTCCGCTATCGGGGTATAAGTTTAGCGCAGGCGAGGGCGGGCTGCGCGTGCCAATGATTATCGCATGGCCTGGCAATGCGGCGTTCCGGCGCGGTGCGGCAGTGCATGGGATGACGCATGTGACCGACATCGTGCCCACATTGCTCGGTGTGGCGGGCGCGGCGGGACATGGGGCGGATTGGCAAGGGCGCAGCGTCGAGCCGATGATCGGGCGCAGCCTGTTGCCCGCACTGACGGGGACGGCGGACAGCATCCACGGCGACGACGCGCCGCTGGGTTATGAATTGTCGGGCAATGCCGCGCTGTTTCGTGGCGATTACAAGCTCGTCAAGAATCTACCGCCGATTGGTGATGGCCGCTGGCAATTGTTCGACATTCGCCGCGACCCCGGCGAAACGCGCAATCTGGCGGCAGCGCAGCCCGCGCTGTTTGCCGCGATGCAGGCCGATTATGCGGCCTATGCGGCGCGCGACGGCGTGCTCGCCATGCCAGAGGGTTATACCGCAGACGCGCAAATCAATGCCAATGCGTTCAATAGCATCATGAAGCCCAAGCTGATCTGGCTGGGGCTTTGGTTTGCGGGGGTGCTGGCGTTCCTTGCCGGGGCGTTGTGGCTGTGGCGGCGGCGGATAGGAAAAGCCCGAGCAAAATAACCCGTTCGCCCTGAGCTTGTCGAAGGGCTGTCTTTTTCTCCAACTAACGAAAAGAAATGCGGTGCTTCGACAAGCTCAGCACGAACGGTTTTATACACTAGGGCAAGCGGGCGCATCCCTGATCGGCCAATGCTCCGCATCAAGTGCTGAGCACAAACAATAGCCTCAGACTCCCACTCGTTATCGCCGCGCGCCCATCGGGCTGGTGCGGATGTTGAGCTGTCCCGCCAGCCCCGCCGTGCGGTGGACCGCAATTGCCTGATAACTTTCGGACATCACCATGGTTTTGAGCGCCGCCAATGATGGATATTCGGCCAAAGCCACCATATCCCAATTGTCATCGACCGCGCCGATCATCAGGCCCGTGACGCGCCCAGCGTAATGCGCCTTGCCGCCGACCTTGGCGAGTTCGGCCTGTACGCCAGCGCCATAGCGCGCATAGGCTTCGGCCCCCGTCAGATGGGCGTCGCTGCCATCGGGATATTCGGCGCGCTCTTTGAACTTGAGCAGGTTGATCATCACGAACGGGCCATCGTCGGGCGCGGCGAAAAAGGCCATGGCTTGTTCGGGCGTGGGGTTCACGGCGTTGGTGATGTTCATAGGGCTCTCCTTAAGCGGGTGGTGGGCGGTTGGGGTCGATCAGGCGGAAACCGATATGGTCTGTGCCCAGATCGCGTTCCTGAAACTGGCGGGCGGCGGGGCGGTACCGTGCGCAATAATTGGAAGCGCACAGGAACGAGCCGCCCTTGATGACGTTCATTTCAAAAGAGTTGGGGCTGTCGGACTCTGCGCGGGCGGCGTCGCGCGTCCATTCCCATACATTGCCGATCATATCATAGGTGCCGATCTGGCTGGCGGGAAAACAGGCGACTGGCGCGGTTCCGCGATACCCATCGAGGCCCAGGTCGCGCTGTGGGAATGCGCCTTGGTAATAATTGGCGGTCGGGTTGCCAGCGGCATCGACGGGTTCGCGCGGGTAGGCCCCACCCTGACGCGCAGCGGATTCCCATTGCTCCTCGCTTGGCAATGCCTTGCCAGCCCAATGCGCATAGGCCAGCGCGTCGGCAGTGGCGATTTGCACGACCGGATGGCGACCCTTGCCCAAGATGCTGCTGGCGGGGCCACGCGGGCGGCGCCACTGTGCTCCCACGACCCAGCGCCACCACATCGGGTTGCTGGCGTCGGGCGCAGCGAACACCGCCGATCCGGGCCGCGACATTTCGGACGGGGCATTGAGGAGCGCAGGCGGGTCGCGCTCTGCCAGCGTGCGGTAATTGGTTGCGCGGACAAAGGCGGCGAACTCGGTATTGGTGACTTCATGGGTAGCGATCCAGAACCCCGCGACATGGGCTTGGCGTTCTGGCCCTTCTTCGGGCCTAAGCGCACTATTTTCGCCGAGGGTGATGGTGGCGGGCGGCACCCACACATAAGCGGGAGCGGAGAGCGCAGGGCAGGGGTGTGTTCCGACCACTTCCGGCGCATCCGGGGCACAGGCGGCAAGCAGAAGCGCCATCACAGCTACTATGATGCGCGGCAATGGGGTCACTCCGTCAACTGTGCCAACACGGCCTCGACCAGATGGCGTGTCACCTTTGCGGCGTCCTTCGGGTGCAAGCCTTGGTCGTGACGAAGCAAACGCCAGCTTTGGAAACTGAGCGCGACATGGAGCGATTCGAGCGCAATTTTGTCGGCCAATAGGGCGGGCGGCAGCAGCGCCTCAACCCGCTGCCGCTCAAACTTCAACAGCCGCACATAGTCCTGCATCAGGAACGCCGATTGATAGCGTTTGATGTTGGCGGAGATGCGGTGCGGCAGAATCGCCTCAAACACAAGCGCGCGGCGCGCCGTGAGTTCGAGCAATCGTTCGCGCCAAGTGGCACCCGTAAAGGGCATGGTGACCAGCGGGCTGACCTGTGCCTCTATTCGTTCGGACATTTCGCGGTACAGCGAGTCCATATCGTCAAAGTGACGAAATACGGTGCGTAGGCCCACCCCGGCATGGTCGGCAACGCGCGCGGCGCTGGGCGCGACATCGCCGCGCGCCACAAGGTCAAACATTGCCTGGACGATTTTGGCGCGGCTGGAGCGGCTGCGTTCACGCCGTCCGTCGGCTGTGGGTTGCGGCGCTATGCCCGAAGACAATGTGCTCGAAGACAAGGGGATGATGGTTGCGGTCATGGCGCATTGCTGCACCAGTCATACAGCGGCGTCAATTGGTGCTTGCACAGACGGTAAAAATAATGGCATTATCAGTGCCATATAATGAGGGGAGGGGGGGGAGCGGTAATGAAGCGTGGGTTGATGTGGGTAGTCATCATAGTGGCGCTGTTGGTTGGTGCGGGCGCGTTCGCGTGGCATCGGTACTGGCTCTATGTGCCAGGATTGCTGTCGGACTGGAACGATCCGGTTCAGCCAAATCATGCTGTGGTGTGGGCCGCTGGTCCGGCAACGCCCGCTACGCCTGCCAATCAGCGTCCGCCCAACATCATCTTGATCGTCGCCGATGATCTGGGGATCAACGACATCAGCACCAATGGCGGGGGCTTTGCGGGTGGCAGCGTGCCGACCCCCAATATTGACCGACTGGCCGCGCAGGGGCTGCAATTCACCAACGCCTATGCCGCCAACGCCACTTGTTCGCCATCGCGCGCCACAATGATGACAGGGCGTTACGCGACGCGGTTCGGTTTTGAATATACCGCTGTGCCCGTGCAGTTCGCCCAGAACCTCCAGCACGGTGCTGGTTTGGGGCCGCATCATGCCATCTTTCATGAAGAGCTGGCCAACAATGTCATCGACTATCCGCAAATGGGTGTGCCGCAATCTGAGGTGACGATTGCCGAATTATTGCGCGCGCAAGGCTATCATACGATGCACATCGGCAAATGGCATTTGGGCGAAGCGACCGCATTGTCGCCGCTTGCGCAGGGGTTTGACGAGAGCCTTCAAATTACCGGCGGTGCGTCATTATTTTTGCCAGAAGGAGATGCGTCAGGGGTTGATGCCAAGCTGCCTTTCGATCCGATTGATCGCTTTTTGTGGGCGAACTTGCGCTATGCCGTCAAGTGGAACAGCGGCCCGCGATTTGCGGCCACGGGGCATTTGACCGATTATTTTACCGATCAGGCGATGCGCGCGGTTGAGGCCAATCGCGAACGTCCGTTCTTTATGTATCTGGCCTATAATGCGCCGCACACGCCGTTGCAGGCGACACGCGCCGACTATGATGCGCTGCCTGGTATCGCCGATCACAAGACACGCGTTTATGGTGCAATGGTGCGTCAACTGGATCGGCGCATCGGCGATTTGATGGCGCGGCTAGACCAATTAGGCATGGCCGAAAATACGCTGGTTATCTTTACCAGTGACAATGGCGGCGCTTGGTACACCGGCATCCCAAATCTCAACGCGCCCTATCGCGGATGGAAGGCGACCTTCTTTGAAGGCGGCATTCGGGCACCGCTGACGATGCGCTGGCCTGCGCGGATTGCGGCAGGAAGTCGCCGCAGCGACGTGACAGGGCATCTGGACTTATTTGCGACGATGGCAGCAGCGGGCGGCGCGAGGGTTCCAACCGACCGCATCATCGACAGCCAAAACGTGCTGGCGGGCCCTGCGCAGCGTGAGGCTATCTATTGGCGGTCCGGCGGGTATCGCGTCATTCGGCAAGGCAATTGGAAATTGCAGGTGACCCAGCGGCCTGCACAGGTGCGGCTGTATAACCTAGCTGATGACCCGACCGAACATCACGATCTGTCGGCGGCACAGCCCGAACGGGTGGCGACGATGCGCGCGATGCTGGAGGCGCATAATCGAGGGATGGCCGCGCCGCTTTGGCCCGGGCTGCTCGAAGGGCCGGTGCGGATCGACGTGCCGCTGAATGCGCCGTGGCGCGAAGGTCAGGATTATATCTACTGGGCGAATTGAGCGGCTCTTTGTGGTGTCAGAAACGTTTGCCTATCAATTCGGCCAAGCCGGGGATGACCACGCGAAAAATGCGCGCTTCGGGATTGTTATAAAAGGGTCCAATACGCATATATAGCAGCAGGAACTGGTGCAAGACTGTGCCTAGGAACGCGTGGCTCAACCCCAAGAGCAGGATATTGGGGCGGCGGTAAAACAAGCAAGACCACGCTAGGCCGGCAAAAAAAGTGAACAACATCAGCGGTAGGTTGGGCGCATGGATGAGCGAAAAAATGGTAGCTGTGCCTGCAGCCACCATCATTTGATGACGCATTATCGCACGCGGCCCCCGACCGACAGCTAGTATGGTACGCAGGCGGGTTTGAAAAAATCCGAAAAAGAGCAAGGCCTGCACGGGTCCAAAGACTATATATCCGGCAAGGCGCAGCGCGAATGTTTTCGGGTCAACCGCCGCGATTACGCCGGGACGAAACACCATGCTGCCGAGCGTAAGCAACGCTGCTATCGCCATTGTCAAAGCGAGATAGGAGCGCCAAGCCTTTTTCCAGCTACCGGGGTCGTCACGGCGCTGCCTTGGCCAAGCCCAGCCGCGTAAATCGGGCGGATCACGATTGATAATGATCGGCGACAGCCAGACCATGTAAAAAGCGCCACCAAGCACAAGCAACCAATAGACTAAAATGAGGTGCGGCTGATCGCGCAATTGCGGCCCAAGGCCCCACATGCCATATTCAACCATCGCCGCGATAAGCGCGATTTCGCCGATTCCGCGAAGCGGGCGGGATGCAGGACTCATCTGCTGTGAATCAAAACTGCTTCTTCAAAGCTGTTCTGCTTTTCACCGCGCCGGGATATCGACTGGACGATCATTGATCGCAGTTCCCAGACAAGGGCAAACAGCAGTGCCCCGGCAAGGTTGGCGATCAAATCCTGCATATTATTGTCGTAATTACCGACACCATTGCGCGCGAGGGTCAGTGTCACAAGATATTCGACGATTTCGACAATCGCACCGCCGCCTAACGTTGCAAGCACGATAACGATGAGACGTAATCGCCACCGCCCATCCATCGCCGGCAACAGATGCCCTGCGAGGGCAGCCCCGGCAAAGGCGTTGATAGCATGGACATATTTGTCAAAACGCAGCGTCAAGAAATGCGCGTCATAAAGCCGCCCGCCCTCGATGGGGAAGAATGCCCCAGCAAAATGGAGCAAGATGCCCAGTTGGATGACACCCAGTAACCAGACGGGGTAACTCAAGCGGCGCAGGAACACCCAAATTGTAACAATTGTCATGAATATCGCAACGGCATAGAGGAAAAATTCGTGGATATTGGCTGGTCCACGATAGGCGACTACGCGATCATAATAGACAGCATAACACATGAGCAGAAACAGAGAGGTGTTAAATGCCACGAAATAATCTGAACGTTCAATTTTTACACTTGTCATCAAAACCCCCATTTTGATTCATTGTCTGCGTCTTTTATTCGATAGTGCCACCTAACCAGAATGATCTATGTCAATTGTGGGTCCTGACCCTAGCGTTCGCTATAAACAAAAATTGTCAATGCGGTGAATAATGTCAGGATCGATACGGCCCATACCCCGGTCAGTATAGGCAGCATCCCGATGAATGCCAGCACGGCGAGCAGGCTGTCAACGACGATGAACAGAGCCCCTGCGCCAATCGCAAAGCCCAGTGCAGGCCATGTTCGCCTGCGGGTCGATGAAATGGTTGGCATTGCCAGCAGGAGCATGATGAATGGCGCAAGCGGCGTCGCCAGCATACGCGACATTCTGACCCTATAGCTTGTTTCGCTGAGGTCGTTGGGCACGGTGCCGCGCAGCGCTTGCCTTGCCCACGCGGCCGAAAAATATGGGCGTGAAGAAAAATGTCGCTGCAAATCATCCGTCCTGAGCGGTGTTGGCCAAGCAGTGACTGGCAATTGGCGTCGCACAAACATGGTATTGACCAACAGTATTTGCCGCACATTCTCCAGTTGCCAACCATGTGGCCCAGCAACCGCGCGGTCAGCATCGACGCGTTCGGTCAACCGCCCATCATCATCACGGCGAAACAGGCTAAATCCCGCCAATATACGGCCATCATTGCTGGGATTGTCTACACGCACCAGATCAGGACCGATCCGGAACCAACGGGCTCTTGCGGCCTCGGTTTCCACCCGGTCCTGCCCCCACCAGGTTATAAAATGTTGCTGGCTGGCCGGAATGACATGCTCGGCAAGTGTATAACCTGCCATGGCAAGCAGCAATGGCACAGGTAACATCATCGCCAGCAGACGGGCCTTTGAAATGCCGACAAGTTGGATACTCATCAGTTCACGTCGTTCACTGAGCAAGAAAAAGGACAGTATCGGCCCCGCCAGCGCCGCAGCTGTCAGCGATGACAAAGCGTGCGTTGGCGAGCGCAACAACCCGTACAGCATGACATCGGCAAAACCCATGCCGCGTAGGACAAAGGCATTCCCGCGCAGAAAAATCTCTGCCATTTCAAGTAATGCTGTCAGCGTCAGCCATGCAACGAGCGTCCATTGTAGCACATGCCCGATCAGATAGGTGGACAGCATGTGGCCACGCAGCACCATGCCGCTCTGCTTTCGCGGGGTCAGGCGGTGCATCGCCTTTGACAAGGCATCGAACATGCCCGTCATCGGGCTGTGGCTCGGTAGATACCTGCCGGCATAAAACAGGATTGCCACGATGAGCGCAAACAAGCCGGCAACCATGCCCATGCCAGAGAGCGCATCAATCTGTCCGGTGGCGGCGACTTGGCGCTGAAAATTGAGCCCATGCTGGGCGACGACGAAAATCAACCCGCTGGCGAGAGTGCCGGGCAATCGTGCACGCCGACCGACAGCAATGGTGAGCGGTAGGACGAGAAAGGGCAGCAAAGGGATCGTCAAAGCTTTAGCAATTCGGCTGGTGCGTTCGGCGGCTATTGCATGCTCGCCCAGTCGAGACACATGGTCTGCGCTAGGGGATATAAGTTCAGGCAATGTCAGTTCGCGCTCATCACGCCCGCGCCGCCAATGGGCGTCGATGAGCGTCAATCGCTCGGTAAGGAGCAAGTTCCGAAAGGAGAGGGCGGCGACATCTGCCCTACCCGCAACCGTCTCATCGCTGATCAGTTCGCCATCGTGTAGCGAAAGCCGTAGCGCCGTGTCGTTCGCATTGAGCGATAGATCAGCCGAACGCGCTGTCGCGACCCGTTCCTGACCCTCGGCCGTGCGGTGCCAGACGAATATGGACGAGGCCTGCCCATCGACCACCTGCCCAACCGACACGAAAAGAGCATTTCCGGGCTGGTAAAAGCTCCCCGGCTGCACGCGGGCGACCCGGCCGCTAGTGATTGCTTCTACCCGCATCGTGCGAAAACCGTAGCGGCCATATGGCTCCAACCATCCGCAGGTGATGATGCTGATCGCGCTGATTATCACGCCGCCTATGACCAGCGGAAAGGCAATGCGCGACAAGGAAAGCCCCATCACATGCATGGCCTGTAATTCCAGATTGTCGTCCAATCGCGCGATGAGCAAGATCAGCGCAAGGAAATATGCTGGGGGCAGGCTCATGGTGATGAAATAGGGCGCAAACTCCACCAGTAGCGGCAAAAAATACCGCATATCCGCCCCTGTGGCGGACAATTCATAGACCAGCCGCAATGCGCGTTCGAGCTCAAGGAACAGGAAAATCCCGCCAGCTATCAACAGGAACGGGGTGAATAATGTCTTGAGTAGGTAAAGGTCGATCTGACGGGGCCATAGCCGAGAGCGCGCAGAGGCCATGGTCTTCGCATCGAAAATCACCCTGATGTACGCCACATGCACCCCCGAGGGTCACTAGATATGAACTATGCTACTTTGCCAAGTCGCAACTGTTGTGCTTGTCATTATGTTGATACAACATGGGCGTGATGATGCGTTTGTTTGCCATAGTGACACTGCTGTTTGCCGCAGCGCCCGCCGCCACGCAGCCGTTGCAGCTGGGCATCGACATTCTGTTGGCGGAACAGAGCGAGGTGCTGACTGGCAAGCATATTGGCCTTGTTACCAATGCTGCTGCCGTCGATGCGCAGTATCGCTCGACGATTGACCGACTGACCAGTGCGCCGGGGGTTCGCCTCGTTGCGCTGTTCGGCCCCGAACATGGTGCGCGCGGCGATGCTCAGGCAGGCGCAGAAGTTGCCGATGCGCGTGACGTGGCGACAGGCCTGCCCGTCTATAGCCTGTATGGCCAGGCGCGGGAACCGACACCCGCGATGCTCAGCGGTATCGACCTTATCATTGTCGATCTGCCAGACGTCGGCGCGCGGACATTCACTTACGCTGCGACAGTGGCGGGGGTGCTGCGTGCGGCAAAGCGCGAAAACATTGCCGTGATGGTGCTCGACCGCCCCAATCCCATAGGCGGCGTGCTGGTCGAGGGGCCGATGCTTGACCCCGCTTTTACGTCGTTCGTCGGGCCATTCCCTATGCCGATGCGGCACGGCATGACGATGGGCGAATTGGCGCGGCTGTTCAACGCGGAATTGGGTATCAATGCCGACCTGACCGTCATGGCAATGCGCGGGTGGCGGCGCGATGGCGCTGGGGAGGTCGCCCCATGGGTGTCGCCGTCGCCCAATATGCCGACACCCGATACCGCGCTCGTCTATCCCGGCATGGTGCTGGTCGAGGGGACCAACCTGTCCGAAGGGCGCGGCACCACGCACCCGTTCGAGGTGGTTGGCGCACCCTATATCGACCCGGCGGCGCTGGCGGCGGCGATGAATGCGCTGGCTTTGCCCGGTGTGCGGTTTCGCCCCATCTGGTTCACCCCGTCCGCGTCCAAATATGCGGGCCAGCAAATCGGCGGGGTGCAGGTGCATGTGACCGACCGCGCCGCCTATTGCCCCGTGCGGACGGCGGTGGTGCTGTTACAAGCGGTGGCGCGGCTCTACCCTGCTGATTTTCGCATCGAGGGAGGAAGCCATTCATTTTTCGACAGGCTGGCGGGCAATAGCTGGTTGTGGTGGGACATATTGAGCCAGCAGGATTGGCCGACCATAGAGGCGCGGGACAAAGCAGCATTAGAGCAGTTTATGCGACAACGTGCACGGGCGCTGCTCTATCGCTGACGCGCTGTTGCCAATCATTTACCGAGTGCTATGTTCCACCACCTATGGCGGGGCATGAGGGTATAGCGATGAAGACATTGGGCTTGGGCGTGGCTGGCGCGGCATTGGCATTTGGCAGTTTGTTTGTCACGGCGATGTCCGGCGGCGGATCTGCGCGTGCGGCAGAGAGCGACGCCATCCCACAGCTTGTCGCGTGCCAAAGCTGCCACGGGGTTGATGGCATCAGCACCCTGCCGTTCGCGCCGCATCTGGCGGGGCAACGCAGCGCCTATATCGAGGCGCAGTTGCAGGCCTTCCGTTCGGGGGATCGCAAAAGCGAGTTTATGAACCCCATTGCCGAGCAGTTGAATGACGAGCAAATCACCGCACTGTCCGGGTTTTTCAGCCGCCTACCGCGAGAGGGCACCGCCGATGATGCCGCGCGTTCGGCCCGTGCGCTGACTCCGTTGCTCGCCATCCCCGCATCCTTTCCTGATGGGTTCAGCGTCTATACCCGCGCGGACGATGCCGAAAATGGCGCGATTACGCGGCGCTATGCCAATGGCCTAGCTTTGAACGCTGCGCGCGCAGGCACCCCCATGCCAGACGGATCGATGATCGTGGTCGAAACCACAGCGGCGCTACGCGATGTGGCGGGCAATGTGACGCGCGGTGCGGACGGGCAATTGGTTCCCGGCGCGGCGCAATCCTATGCCGTCAGCGCATCATCGGCGGGGTGGGGCGACGCTATCCCCGAAGTGCTGCGCAACGGCAATTGGCATTATGGGCAGTTTGACGCGAACCGCGCGCCCCAAACCCGCAATCAGGCGATCTGCCTAGCGTGCCACAAACCGCAAGAGGCGCGCAGCTTTGTCTTCACCTATGACGCGCTGGCCCACGTGCCGCATTGATGGGTGAGGGCGTGGCTCAGGTTGGCCTTGCGCGCCATCACTCCATCGGCTGATTTTCCACCGCGATTTCCGAGCCGTTCGGTGTTTACACCTCACTCGAAATCGCTCTTGGCTCCCACAGCTCGATCTTGCGGCCCTCATTGTCCATGATGTGGGCAAAGCGGCCCATGCCTTCATCGGGAGTGGTCTTGATCGGGGTAACGCCATGTTTAGCACATCGCGCGAGCATGCCGTCCAGATCATCGACCATCAGGTTGAACATGAACGCCGCGTCCGATGGCGCGAAATAGCCGGTGTCGGCGGCAAAGGCCGAAAACACCGTCGCGGCCCCTGGGTGCGCGGCGGCGGTGGCGGGGGTGAAGACGGTCCCGCCCCAATCCTCGAACGAGAGGCCGAGCACACGCCCATACCATTCACGCATTGCATCGGTATCCGCCGATTTGAAAAACAGGCCGCCAAGGCCAATGACTTTAGGCATGATGGGGGCTCCTTTGTTGGTGAGGATGGGCGGAGAGTGGCGCGAAAACGCCTTGCTGTCCATACCCCCGCACCGCCAAAACTGACAAAGCTGACACCAAGGAAGCCTGTATTTCCGCCATTCATGCTTTTTGACTTGGCGGGGCTTTCCTTCCTCTATCCACCGGCTTTGGTTCCTTGCTCCAGTCCCACTTTGCTGCCTCCAGCTTTGCTTCCAAGGCCTCTTCCCGCGCTATCTGGGGCGCGCTTTTCGCATTTTCCATAGCCAGCATATCTTGGTCGCGGTGCCAATGGGGCAGTTGACCGTCCAATAGTTCGGCACATTCCAGCGCGACGTCGAGCGTTTCGGGAGCCATCAACTGGTGCGGTTCGGCTGGGGGGACAGGGTCAATCAGGCGCAGCGCCTCTGCCACGGGCAGCGCGGCGGGCACCAGCGGCTCGGTCCCATCGCGTCCATCGCGGCTGGCATGGCGGTATCGTTCGGGTGCGTGCGCGCGCAACAAGAACATCAACAATCGGTCATTATATTTGACGTCGGATGCAATGCGTTGTCCGTCCCTGTCAAATATCGGCACATCAACACCGTTCAATGCGCGGTCCATCGCCACATCGACCAGCGCCTTTGACGCCGCCCCGATTGCGGCATCCCACGCGGCAGCAAAGCCACCAGCGTGCGCAGAGCGGCGCAGCGCATAAGCCGTCTCACGCGACATATGCACCGCGCGCGCCGCCCTAGTGACCGACCCGGTGTCGGCGAGGGTGGCGATAAATGTGCGCTGTTTTTCGGGTGACCAGCCGTCGGATCGCGGTTTTTTGAGCACCGGCACCCAGTCA